>JBBRDB010000147.1:0-6713 GCA_038204345.1 Thermoleophilia bacterium
ACTCTTCTTCCCCCATGAGGTGGTGAAGTTCGGCATCATCATTGCCATCGTCTCCGCCGGCCTCACCTTCCTCGCCACCATGGTGCCCATGCCCGTGGGCGAGCCCGCCGACCCGCTTCGCACCCCGGCCGGCATCGAGCCGGAGTGGTACTTCCTGGCCGTCTACCAGCTCTTGAAATACGTGCCCCGCTGGATCGGGGTGCTCTTCAGCTTCATCGCCTTCCCCCTCATGCTCATCACCGTGCCCTTCTTCTGGGGCCGCATCACCCGCTACCGCTGGGGTCGGGCCATCCTGAACACCGTGGTGGGTCTCGGAGCCATCACCGCCCTCACCCTCACCCTGCTCGGGTTCTTGGGGTTCGAGTGATGGGCCGCCCCCTCGCAGTCGCCGTCTCTTCGGTCCGACGCACCGATCGGATTGCGTTGGCCGCTGTCGCGCTGCTTATCGTGACGGCGTTCGTGCTGTTCGTTCTTGGTGAGCCGCCGGTCGCGCAGGCAGCGGAGGGCGACCCCATCTGCGTGTCGTGCCACTCCAGTGTGAGCCTCGAGGTGGTTGAGACGTGGAGATCGCAGAACCACGGCCGTAACGGCGTGACCTGTGAGACGTGTCACAATACCCACGACTCGGACTTCAGACCTAAGCCCACCGTCGCCGTGTGCATGAGCTGTCACGACGTTGCGGCGATCCACTCAGGCTTCCTCCCCGAGACGCCTGCGGCACGATGCATGGATTGCCACACGTCGAACGTGCATCTACTTCCCGGGCAGGCGTCCTGGTTCTACAGCGGGTTACCTCCCGAGAAACTTGCGGGCGGAGACGGCGGTAACGGCGGCGATCAGGGCGCGATAGCCTCGAGTACGGGACGCGGGGCCGGCGTCATCGTAGCGGCCGCCGCGGTGGTGCTGGGCCTGCTCGTCGGCTTGGTGTTGGACCGCTTCGTGAGGAACCTATAAGCCTCAGCCGGGAATCTCGCCGGCGGGGAGCCGAAGCGTGAAATGGCAGGAGGCCGCGCCCGTGGATATTGTGGGCTTGCCGTCCAGCCGGAACCCCGCTACGAATTCCTCTACCAAGCCTTGTAGCATGGCTGTGTGCAGTCGGCAGACCAGGTTCGGGTGCTGCGACGAGAGTTCTCGGAAGACGCAGTTGCGGACCTCGAAATCCACGGAACCGTCGCTCCGCTCCTCGATTCGCGGATACAGCCCCAGGGCCGCCGCCGTGCGTGTGAGGCTCTGTAGCAGTTCGCTCAACTCGTGGCGGGTCGGATCGAGTCCCTCGCGCCTGAGCGCGCGCCGACCTTCCTCCCTTCCCAGTTCGCTCCCCACTCTATCGAGGAGTTCCGGATCCTCGGCGGTGAGGCTACTGATGACGTCCAAGGCCAAGGAAGCAAGGAGTTGGTAGTCTCGTGGCGGGAACTGAAGGCTCGCCACACGGCTACTGAGCATATAGATGCGCGCCGGTCTCCCGCCGCCCCTCGATCTGCGGGTGTCGCTCACCACCAGGCCCACGTCCACGAGCTTCTGCAGGTGCATGCGGGCCACGTTGGGGTGCAAGGAGAAGTCTCTTGCCACCTGGGAGACCGTTACGGGGTCGCCCGCCGCGTCGACGATGGCCCTGTAGATGGCGTAGCGGGTCGGATCGCCGAGCGCTCCGGTTAGGTCGAGGGTCTCTTTGGGGGAGAGTACATTAGCCAGTGATGCTTCGCCTCGGTTCTCCATGAGACTATGGTAGCGAAAGTGGCAATCGATGTAAACATCGTTGACACTGTGGGAATGGTGGTTTATACTACCACCATAGTGTAAACCTCGCGTACGAGAGGGGAGGAGCCCGGCGTGAGACTTTTCTTTGTGTTCTCCGGCGACGAGTCCCAAGAGTCCGATCTCCCCGCAGCCTACCTCAAGTCGTTCGACGACGCCTTTGCGCAACGCGTCATCATGCACATGACGAACGATGCCAATCTCTGCACCGGCTGCGCCAGTTTTTGCGAGCACTGCCGTGATCAATACCCCATACAATTTGCCGAGGACATCGTCGGCCTGCTCCAACTGCCGTCTTCGCTCCCCGTCTACATAGACGATGCGGAAGAGTACCTCCCCGAAGAACTCGAGCCTCACGACGTGACCATAGCCATAAACGTGCACGAGGATCTCTTGTTGAGCCTGCCTGCTCTGGCCAAGAAGGCCGGTAGCGTGGCCCTGATCGTTCCTCAGGACGATACCGCGTGGCTCAGCCCCGGAGTCAGGCGTCAGGTGCAACGGATATGCGACGAACTGGGTCTCGAATCGACGTTCCCGAAGCCGGCGTGCGCCCTCGATGCGCGTCCAGACCAGGTGCATATCCGAGAGTTCCAGAACACCTACAAGATCGGCAAGCCGAAGATCGTGATCCAAAGCCGGGACGGTGTCATCCGCGAGGCCCGCGTCGTGCAGAGTGCTCCCTGCGGCAACACCTACTACGTCGCCTACAATATGGCCGGGCAAGAGATCGGCCCCGACCTCAACGAACGAGTGGTCTCCAAGTACTGGCACAGTTTCCCGTGCGTCGGCTCGATGCTCACCGACCCCGAACTCGGGGATAGCATCCTCCACAAAGGTGGTTACCTCCACTACCAGGCGGTAGATGAGGCGCTCAAGGAAGAGGCGGATCTGAAGGAAGAGGCGCGTGCCCGCGGCGAGGATCCCGAGCAGTACGTGTTGATGCGGCGCATCGCCCAGTTCGGCGACCAGAAGGCCTTGCCGAACCCGCTGGCGGAGGCCCGGATGGCCGAATTGGGCTTGGTCACCGACACCGACACCGACGACGATCCGGCCTGCGAGGAGTCGGCAGTCTGCTCCGCCGCGTCCCGGTAGCGCGACGACTGCGTAGAGGCCGGTCCAGCCGAGCCCCCCACGCGTCGCCTGGTCGCATCGTCAGTGGGACTCCGGGGCCCCCTCGTCTTCGCCGTGCTCGTCGTCTTCGGCGTGCCCCTGGTCTTCGCCGTCGCGGCGGACCTTGACTCCGAAGTCCGGGCACAGGTATTCGCACAACCTGCAGGCGTTGCACGCCTCGGGATCGGTCAGCACGGGGTTGTTCTGAGCATCGAGGGTTAGTGCGCCTTTGGGGCAGAAGTGGACGCAGATCCCACACTGCTTACATCGCTCGCGCGTGAAATCCGGTAGGTTCCGCTTCGAGCCGAGTGGTGTTCCGCCGGTCTTCTTGTCCATAAGGTCGCAACCTCCCCTTTCCTTATCTCTATACCCCGCCGCGGAACCGCGGGACACCCGGCGTGCAGCTTCAGTAGAGCAGGAGCACGATGATAGTAAGTGCCGACCCGACTGCGACTCCCGCCAGTACCTGAGCAAGCGTGTGCCTACCAAGGACCACGCGCGACCACGCCACGGCGGGTACGAGCGGTGCGAGCGCGAGCATCTCCCAGCCGATACCCCACGCGAGTATAGCCACTGCGCCGACGATCGCAGCTGCGTGAAAGCTGATCTTCCAAGCACCCGTCACCGACGCCAGCGCGGCGCCGGTGACCAGCGCGGCCAGCAGACTCGCCTGAAGCTGGTGGGGTGCCTCCAACACAAGACTCAGAACGAACGCCAGCCCGGTGCACGACAGCGCCACGAGCAGTGGGCGTAGGCGCTGGCGTCGAATGAAAACAGAAAAATCGTCGACCGTGCGTCCTCGTACGCGCCGCAAGATATCGAGGGAAGGGATGCCCGCGGTGAGCGCGGCCAGCCCGACACCCCAGGCGACCCCCGCGGTCCACGTTGCCGCGGAAGTAAGGGCGATGGCAAGGAGCACGTAGGTGCCGGTGAGCATCGGCTGGAAGGTGATGGAGAGGATTCTGGCGGCTCGCTGGGACATGTAGCCGGAGAGTATATCCGAAGGTCCGCAGCGTCCGACCGGGCGCGCCTCTCCCGACAACGAACAAAAGGCGCCGCGGCGCCTTTTGTTGCACGACCTCCAGTGGGGAGGTGGTTCGCGTGAGCAGTTTACGGTCGTGCCCGGGACCCGGTTCGGCAGCCCTCGCTACAGTGGGCTGTCCGAGGGATCATGAAACGCTTCACGGGCACCTCCTCTCGTGGGGTTGACCCTCACATGGTAGCACCAGCCGGCGTATAGGGGAAGGGGGTATCCCTAAGGGGGCGCCCTCGGAGGGCGGGGAATCACACGCTGGAGCGGACTCTACAGGCGTGCGCGCAGCCAGGCGCTCGTTTCCGCCGTGAGCGCGAAGCACCGTTCAGCGAGTTCCGGCGCCAGGGTGCCGGTGCCGCAGGCGGGAGACACGAACGAAGCCTCCAGAATGTCATCAACGTCGAGGGACCGGTCTGCCTGACTGGATGCGGAGAGATCGGCGCTCGCGACCAGGGATTCGGCGCCTCGGATCACTCGAGCGCCTGTCTCCGCGGCGGTGTGCCGCCGCGCGCGGTCGTCGTTCGGGACCACGCCCCAGGCGAGGAGTCCGCCCTCACGAAGGAAGGCGCCGATAGCCTCGCCGTGCGCCAGGAACGAGTCGAGGTGATCGGCGGCGTCGAAGTTGAGCACGTCCACCGGGAGAGAGGCGATCATGCTCCAATCCGTGCCGCCGCACACATGGATGCCGGCGAGGCACGGCAAAGCGCGGAGGCACCTCTCCAAGGCGGGGAAGGCCAGGTTCTCCGGTATAGACACGAAGGCCGACCCCATCTGCGTGAGGCTTGGCTCGTCAACCATGATCAGCGGAGTCGATGCCGGCGCGCAGGCTGCCAAGACGCCGAGCTGCCAGCGCGCCTTCATCACGATCAGATGCACGGCTACGTCGCGCAGCGTGTCGTCGTAGAGGAGGGCGCGTCGATCCTCTCTCGCGAGTCCCAGGCCGAGAGAGACGGGCCCGGTCACCTGCCCCTTCACGAAAGGGGGCCGTGTGTCGGCCAGGGCATTCTCCAGAAGCGGGATAGCCGCTGCGTACCCTGGAGAGATGGCGAAGCGGGCGGGGTCGTCGGACTCCAAAGCCTCGAAGAAGGTGGTCACCTCGTCGATCGGGAGGTCATCGAGTACGTATACGCGCTCGCGGTCTTCATCCAGGCGGAGTCCGGGGAAGCCCTCGGTGAACTGGACGTACATGTTCTCGTGGAAGTGGCGCCGGGGAAGCTGCGGCCAGGTAGGGATCTCCGGAGTGAATCTCATCACGAGGTCGACCGCGTCCTGGGGGTTCGAATGGGGGACGGAGCCGACCGCCATGGCGGCGCAGCGCGGTCGGCTCAAAGGGGTCGTCGTCAGACTCAGCTTGTTCAGACCCCTGGTAGGAAACTCCATGGTCATGGGCGAAGCCTCCACGTTGGTCCCCTCTGAGTGGGGGGGCCGGTCTTGCCCCCGGTCCGGAGACGCGTGCGTCCTGTCCCGAGGAGCGAGGCTACACCGTACCACGCGGCGAGCGCAGGCATCCGCCGCTTCTTCCACGCGAGACGCAGCACGTCTCCGCGGGTCTGCTCCGCCCGTAAGACATCCTCGGCCGAGGCGCCCGCCCCTCCGAAGGTGACTTCTTGGGAGCGGCGGACGAGCGGCGTCAAATCGAGTCTCAGGATCTCTCTCACGCGGTCGGCCACTTGATCGAGTGTCCAGGAATCGCGCACCGGAACTCCTGCCACCACCAGATCTGCGCGCAGCAGACGGATGGAAGCGCGAAGCCGCTCCTCCGCACTGCCTCGGCGCACGTGGCGTTCGCGGACTTTCCGGCGGGCGAAGGGCCACGCCACCAGAGCGGCGATCAGAACAAGGGGAACGGCGAGCCCCCAGGGAATGCGCGTCAGGACGGTCTCGCCGCCAGCGCCTGTCTGAACATCTTGAGGCAGGCGGTCGGCGGCATCGGGAAGAGGCGCAGGAACCTGGGGCTCATCAGGCGAGTCGCGCACGGCGAACGGATCCACGAAGCCGGGACTCGTAGACGATGCGCCCGGCACGGGCAGTGCTCTGCCGGGTGTGGCGTCGAACGGTAGCCAGCCGATACCGGCAAAGTACGCTTCCACCCAGGCGTGGGCGTTGTTGCTGGTGACGAGGTAGGTCCACGTCCCGATCTGCTCACCGGTGGTGAACCCCACAGCGACTCGCGACGGGATGCCGTTCAGACGCAGGAGAAGTGCCATGGCCCCCGCGTAGTGTTGACAGTAGCCGATCCTCGTATCGAACAGGAACGCCGCGATCGGGGACGTGTACGAGGACGGCGGCACCTGCAGCGAGTAGGAGTAATGCGTGCGGAGGTAGCGTTCGATCCTCAACGTGACCTCGTACGGGTCCTCCGCTCCGTCGACGATCGTCTCGTTGAGGCTGTAGATCCCGGCGAACTGGTCGTCTCCCGGCACGGACTCGGAGCCGTCGGTCACGGGGCCGCCGCTTCCGGCGCCGGCCTGCTCCTGGATCTGTCTGTAGGTGGCGGAGTCAGGGAGAGGCAGTTCCAGATACCGCTCGCGCACCTCATCGGGATACTCGTGCGAGGTACCTACCAGTTGGGCCGGCGGCACCCTGGGGACGACCGTCGTCATCTCATAACGGACGGGTGACGGCAGTATCCTCTCGCTTCGCAAGGCCCCCGCGTCGGACACGTGCACCACGTCGGGGATGTCGATCGTCAGTGATCGCGGGTATCCCCCTGTGAAGATGTAGTTAGTGGAGGTGCCTGTGAGTTCGACCGTCTGCTGTGCCAGGCTGCCCGGGGGTTCGGGATTCGCCCGGGGTACCTCGCGTGGGTCGGGAC
>JBBRDB010000148.1:0-6634 GCA_038204345.1 Thermoleophilia bacterium
GTGGGCAGCGGTGCATTCTGCAATCGGGCGCTGGGGTCCGCTCTGGAGTAGATGCCTCTGTTCGACAAGGGGAACTGCCAGAAATGGGGGTTTGGATGCGCACCACATCCGCCGGCATGCGCTTCTCGGGAGTCTTCGAGAGGGAAACGGAGACCATCGCAAGCATGAGGCCGAGCGCGTGGCTCAGGGCCGCCCGAACCATTCCCTTCTTGGCTCTGGTACTTGTCATCACAGCCGCCGCGGTTGGGTGCGGGTACACAAGAGAAGGCGTTGGCGCCGGCGGTCCACCTGCCGTCACCAACACGGAGCCTTCCACTGGTGAGGCAAATGCGCCGATGACTATCGTGATGGACGATCCAGGCGAGGTGGTCCGGCCCGCTGGGCGGGTAGTGTTTCAAGCTTCGTGGGGAACAGCACCAGGGCAGTTCGGTATTGGCGAGGGCACCCCGTGTTCCGGTCCGATGCTACTCGCGGTATCTCCGGACGGGGGAGCGCTGGCGATGCTCGATTGGGCCAACGCGCGTCTTCAGGTCTTCGCTCGGGACGGGAAACTCCGGCAGGTCGTGGTGCTGGACGAGGGATGGGATTCGCTGGACATGGCCTGGGACGGGCCGGGAAGTATCCTTCTGCTCGATCAGGGCTCGGAGTCGGTAGTGCGCCGCATCGTCCTCGACGGTGGGAAGGCTACCGATGTCTACCCGGCGGCTCCAGAGGCCTTTCCGGACAGACTCATGGTGGTGGGGGGCGAGATCTGGGTCCACGGGGAGTCCGACCTCAGCTATCCAGTTGTCTTAGGCGGCATGCCCCTTGATGTCGAAGCGCAGCAAAAGGGAGCACGTCAAGGCTTCTTTGCCCGTAGCGGGTTCGTCAGCGGGAGTCGACAGGATGAACTCCACGCCGAGGTCAGGATAGCGGAGCGAACGGGCCTGATGCGTGAATTCGCCCTCGTGGCTCCGGCATCCTTGCCCATACAATCCTGGTCGCCCATGGGGGAGGATGGTCAAGGGAACGTGTACGTGGCTATCCTCAACTACTCCGAGCATCGTGATGCTCCCACGTCTTTCACCTTCCTCGGCATAAGCTCCAGCGGTCAGAAGCTGGGCCAGCTCGTGCTTCCTCTCGACGGGACCGTAGGGGGTGGGGGTTTTGAGCTTGGCGATGACGGCCGGATCTACGAGATGCGCTGTCTGGATGCGGGCCTTGAGGTGAGGGAATACAGCTTGGGAGGTGTCCAATGAACGCGGTTGGTCTTTACGTGCCGCGACAGGGGTGGCGCCTCCAGGGCTTCGTGGTTGTACTACTGGTTCTCGGCTTCTTCCTTCACGCTCTCGTGCTCCCGGCGGCTGCCGACGCCGCGCCGTACATCACTCGGGGAGAGATCATGAGCCGGGCTTTCTCCGCTCTTGACACGACCTATAATCAGGCGGGCACGCACCCAAAGTCGTGGAAGCCGAACGAGGTATATTCAGAGCCCCAAGTTGACTGCTCTGGTCTTGTTCAGAAGTCTTGGCAGGTACCAGAGCAAATCTACTACGGGCGCTGGAACGAAGGAACGTCCCCGACCGCCCCGTACAGTGCGACTGACCTGGCGGGGGATGGTCCCCACTGGGGCCCGACCAGCAAGTCTGCTCTTCTGGTCGGTGACTGTCTGGCGTCGGCCAGCCAGGAGCACGCTACGCTATACGTATACACCGACAACTACAATCAGTGGCACATTATCGATGCCAGCGGTATCGGAGTGAAATACCGCACGTGGCCGTATGATCCGGCGGCCTACAACGCGACTCGACGCGACAACGTTTCTTCGGGCTACACGATTGAACTCGACAACCCTACCGCCTGGCAAATCGGAGGGCCGGTCACTTACACCTATGGCAGCCATACCTGTAACCACTTCCAGGATTGGAGCAAATCGAGCCAGATTGCCGGCTTTCTGGGCCTCGACTACCAGCATCAATGGGGTACAGCTAGTGGCACCCTCAAGCGTGCCAGGTTCACCCCCCGCTTGTTCGAGACTGGGTTCTATTACGTCGATGTCCGCTGGCCGCAGAACTCAACGTATGCAACCAATGCCAAAGTGATCATCATGAGCGCTGCCGCGGATGATTCCTGGCGGTACGTTAATCGGACTCAAGGCGGCAACCCAAAAGGTTGACTGGGACGCTATTCACGTCTACTACTAGATGGGGAGACGAAACCATGAAGAACCGATCCGCGAAGAACCGTGTCGCGAGTGTGATTGCTGGTGTCTTTGTGCTCTCTTTCGCTGTAGTCCTGGCACTCGTGAGTTCGGACGCGCTGGGGGGTGCTCCCACGAGCGAGGCGGGATCGGGAGCGATCACCAAAGCGCCCAGCGTCGCGTCCACCGTGTCCGATGTCCTCACCTGGGCTGAGACCGCTAAGAGCAGATGGAGTTCCATCAAGGTCTCCGGCGAAGTCGGCCTCCCTGGTGATGCTGTGCCGTTCGTTGTGGAAGTCTCGCCGGAAGGCTATCGAGTAGTGGAGGGTGAAACCGTCCTTGCTGCCTCCTCGGGCATGCATTGGTACGATGTGCCGTCGAAGAAGGAAGCCACGAAGTGGTCCGACTCCTCGACGGACGCCGAGACCCGGCAGGACCTGGACCAAAGGATGACCCAGTACGCAGCTTCTGACCCGGCGGTGATGAGGCCTGGAGAGCTGACCATCGAGGGTCCCCTCAATGACATCGTCAACCCTGCGTATTGGGTACGGAAGGAGCTCAGGTTCACGGCTCAAGCGGTGAACCTGATAGGGCTCGAGACGGTGAGCGGCCGGTCGGCGTTTCACCTGCGGGCGACGTTCCCGCCGGGTCTCGCTAAGGAAGAGAGCTGGGACGTATTCATCGATCAGGCCACCGGGATCATTCTGAAGTTCGTCATCAATCCGCTATCGGGCGAGGAGGGCTACGAACAGGTTGTGCAGAGCGTGAGTATCAACCCAGAGCTCGAAGCCGGCACGTTCGACTTCGAGCCTCCGGCCGGGGTCGAGATCAAATCCCCCGCCGGACAAGAGAGGTAGGAGGACACGGGTCATCAATCGGGATCTCGATACCGGTCGGCCCTCCCGGCTGCAGGGCTCGTGTTGGCGCTCCTCACGGCTGGGTGCACTCCTCAGGAACGCGGCGCCGTGTCGAACGGTCCTTACCCGGGCGGCGCATCAACGAGCGGATTCACAGTCATGACACCGACTACGCAGGGCGCAGAGCGGCCTCGATTCGATGAGGCCACCGTACACCTAGCCTTGGACCTCGCGAGCACCTACTTCATCGCGGTTCGCAGTGGAAACGAGTCGACGTTCACCGCGCTGTTCACTGCGGACGATCTCGACGCCGCACGCGCGCTGTTCGCTGCGGAGTCCGAGCGTATCAAGGCCAATCAAGAAGCCTTCGCGCCGAGTATGGCCCGCGCGCTTTGGCGGCAGGGAGACCGCTGGTTCCGGAACCCTGACGTTCCGGTGCCCGCCAGGCTTGAGAGCTGGCTCGCTGAACAGCCCGGAGCACGCATGGTTGTTCATGCCACGATGGTCGACGGCTCTACGCGGTTCTTTCAAGTCCAGCTGGAAGGGGGAGGCAAGCCGATCCTTCTGTTGCCGCAACGGTAACGACTGCCGTGAAGCGCAGAAAGCAAAGACCGAACGCTAGATCGACTTCGACCGGCTGCAGGTAGTCCTGGTCTCAAACGGCGGAGAGACGCTCTATGACCTCACCTTCGAAGTAGTTCCTGCTGATAGCACCACCACCACTACAGACCGGCTGGTGGTCTACTATTCGGGCACCATATCTCGATGCGAGCCCTCGAGAGGGCGTGAGCCTCATCGGCTCGTTCAGCCGCCCTTCCGAAAGCGTGATCCTTGTGAGCGTGGGGATACGGAACATAAGTGGAGCACCGTTTCGTTTCTCTGATGGAGACGTGCAGCTCTTCGTGGATGGTGCTCGTGTTGAGCAGTGGAGCCCTACCCCGCCGCGGCCGACCCCGCCTTCCTCACCACCAACCCCAACCCCTCGGCCTCCACCCGCACCGCATCCCCATCGGAGATGTCTCCTCGGAGCAGCGAGAGCGCGATCCTATCCTGCAACTCCTTCTGGATGAGCCTCTTCAAGGGCCGTGCCCCGTAGGCCGGGTCGTAGCCTTGGTGGGCCAAGTAGTCGAGGGCCTCCTCTGAGAGTTCCAGGCTGATGTCGCGTTCGGAGAGGCGTTCGCGTAGTTGCCCAAGCTGGATCTCCACAATCCGCCGGATGTGCTCCAGGGAGAGCCGGTGGAAGATCACCACATCGTCCACCCTGTTTAGGAACTCCGGCTTGAAGGTGGCCCGCATGGCCTCCATCACCCGGTGGTTCATCTCCACCTCGGTGAGGTCGGGGTCGAGGATCCACTGGCTGCCGATGTTGGAGGTCATGATGACCACCGCATTCTTGAAGCTCACGGTGCGGCCGTGCCCGTCGGCGAGTCTCAGTGAACTGGGAGCCGATGATCCCGTGTTAGGGGGATGTGGTCTTCCACTGCCAGCAGGCGGTGGAAGAGGCGATGAGGCGGTGAAAGATCACCGTATCGTCCACCTGATTGCCAGGGCGCCAAGAACGCAGGGCCGCCCCTTGACTCACCCCGTCCACATGACTATCATAGTCATATGATCGTGACCAGTATAGCTTCGCTAAAGGCATCGCTGAGCGAGTACCTCGCGGGGGTGAAAGGCGGTGCCGAGGTGATCGTCACCGAACGGGGCCGTCCCGTCGCGCGCATCGTCCCCTACGAGGCTCAAGGCAACGAGGTGGGCGATCTCGTTCGTGCCGGATCGGTACGACCCCCGCGTGGGCCCCTGGCTGTTGAACTCTCTGCCGCCATGGGGCCCGAGGATCCTGAAGGACGACTCCTGCGCCTACTCCTGGACGAACGTGAATCGGGCCGCTAGGCCCGGGGCGGAGACGGTCCGCCTGTGAGGTTCTGGGACTCTTCCGCCCTCATCCCCTTGATCGTGCGGGAGGATCGGACCGCCGCCGTCAGTTCGCTGCTGGCCGACGATCCAGATGTTATCGTTTGGTGGGGAAGCGGGGTTGAGTGCGCCTCCGCGGTTCACCGCCGGCGCCGCGAGGGTGGGTTCTCTGCCACCGAGGCGGCCGAGGTGCTCGCTCGAATTGCCGGCGTGGTGGATGCCGCACACGTGGTGCAACCCACGGAGTCTGTCCTGGGCGGAGCTTTCCGGGCCCTCAGCGGACACCCGCTCCGGGCGGCGGATGCACTCCAGCTCGCTGCCGCTCTTCTGTGGTCCAGGGACTCACCCGCGGGCAAGGAGTTTGTCTGCCTCGACGAACGCCTGCGCGACGCAGCCGCCCTGGAGGGGTTCCGGCTCCTGCCGGAGGCGGAGTAGCTAGGTCCAGGCCCGCCGCCCGCGGGGGTCCACGCCGACGCCCCGGCGTCGCCCCTCCGAGGGGCTATGTTGTGAATACTCCACAACCACCGAATGCGGCGGCCTGGGATCTCGGTGAGCACTGGCAGGGAGCGCGTTACTCCGGGCCGCACCGGCTGCCGATGTTCGAGGTCATGATGACCATGGCGTTCTTGAAGCCGACCGTGCGACCGTGGCCGTCGGCGAGTCTCCCCTGAGTGGGGGCGGCGGCGCACGGCTTCCGTCAGGTACCCACCCTCCTCGTAGCCCACGTAGCCGGGAGGGGCGCCGATGAGCCTCGCCACCGAGTGCTTCTCCATGAACTCGCTCATGTCGACGCGCACCATGGCCGTCCGGAGGCAACTGAGTCTTCAGGATCCGCACCGCCGCACTCAGCTGTCAAAAAGCAGTTTGACCAGTTCGTCCCGCTCGACGCCGAGATGGCGAGCTACCTCAGCCAGGATTCCGGCCAGAGTTCCCACGCGCAGCTGGTCGTGTTTCGGGACAGTGACGTGGTGCTCCCCGCCCCGTGTCGTGGTGAGGCGCATGTGACTTCCTGTTTGGCGGCTCGGCTCGTAGCCGAGGGCGCGGAGGGCGCTGGCGAGTTGCTCCCCGGAAACGTCCCGCGGCAGCCTCATATGGCTATGACTTCTTCTCTCACGAAGTGCAGACGGATGATCCGGGGCCGTGTGGCTTCATCGTCGTAGTGGCACAGCACGGCGTCGCGCACCTGTGCCTCCAGATTCGTGAGGTCGTCCGCTTCAGTGAAGATGGAGGCCCCGAGGGCCGCCGCCGTGTAGCCACCCTCGGGAGCTTCCTCGACCACGAAGATGATCTCGTTCACGGTGGGTCCTCCTGCGGTGGGTAAGGTGAGCGGTCTTGAGTATACCGCCCCGGGCACGTCGCCAGCCGTGTTCACGGCGGCGATCACTCCTTCCTCACCACCAACCCCAGCCCCTCCGCCTCCACCCGCACGGTATCCCCGTCTGAGATGTCCCCTCGCAGGAGCGCCAAGGCGATCCTGTCCTGCAGCTCCTTCTGGATGAGCCTCTTCAAGGGCCGGGCGCCGTAGGCCGGGTCGTAGCCCTGCTGGGCCAGGTAGTCGAGGGCCTCCTCTGAGAGTTCCAGGCTGATGTCGCGCTCGGCCAGGCGCGCCCGCAGCTGCCCCAGCTGGATCTCCACGATCTTACGGATGTGCTCCAGGGAGAGCCGGTGGAAGATCACCACGTCGTCC
>JBBRDB010000149.1:0-6617 GCA_038204345.1 Thermoleophilia bacterium
GTGAGGATACTCGACCGCGCCCGCCAAGCCTTCGCTGAACGACTCCTCCAGCAGGCTCGCCTCATTCCCGAGCACCCCCGGTATCTTCCTCACCACGGCCTCCACGACGGCCAAGGCGGCCACCTCGCCCCCGGCGAGGACGTAGGGGCCTACGGATACCTCTCCGCCGGCGAACAGCTCGCCCACACGCGCATCGAAACCCTCGTAGCGACCGCAGAGGAGCACCAGGTCGCGACTGCCGTGGGCAATCTCGACCGCCCTCCGGTCGTCGAACGGTTCCCCTGCGGGACTGAGCAGCAACACGTCGCGCTCGTCCCTCACCTGTTGCGGTTCCACGCCGAACACCCCCTGCAGGGCGGCTGCCATGACGTCCACCCGGATGACCATGCCCGGACCGCCGCCGAATGGGGCGTCGTCCACCTGCCGGTGGTTGAGCGGAGTGTAGTCGCGGATGTTGTGTACCTCGAGACTCACGAGGCCGCCCGCGATGGCGTCCGCGACCGGATGCTGGTGCCGGAACCACTCGAAGGCCTCGGGCACCAGGGTCAGGATATCGATGCGCCTCACGGTTCAGTCGTCGTCGGCCGGACGCAGACGCTCCATATCGACGACCAGGTATCCGACGTCGACGTCTACGTCCGGAACGAACTCATGGATGAACGGCGCCAGCATCTCGCCGCCCGAGGCAAGGTCGATGGCCAGCAGGTCGTGGGCCGGACTCTCCAGGACCTCGGTGACAGTGCCGACTACCTCTCCGTCCAAGGACCGGACCTCCAGCCCTTCTAGTTCGAACGAGTAGAACTCACCCTCGTCGAGCTCGGGAAGTTCCGCCGCGGGCACCTGCAGCACGAGGCCGCGGAGCCCCTCGGCGTCGGTGCGGCTCTCGACACCGGCGAACTTCACGATGGGCGAATCGTCCAGGCCCTTCATGGATTCGATCTCCAAGGGCATCCGCTCCGGCTCCGCGCGCCGGAGCCCCGAACGGCCGGCGAGCCCGTACATGACGGCGCCCACCACGAACCTATCGGGATTGTCGGTGCAGAGTGTGACGCGTACGTCGCCGCGCACACCGTGCGCACGCGATATCCGGCCCACCTCTATCCACTCCGGGCGAGGCATGGTGAGACGTCAGGCCGTCCGAGGACGGCCTAGTCGACGATCTCCACGATGGCCCGCTTGCCGTTCTTGACCGCACTCGCCTTCACGATGGTGCGGAGCGCGCGGGCTATGCGTCCCTGCTTGCCGATGACCTTGCCGACGTCCTCTTTCGCTACGTTCAGCTCGAGGATCACCGTGGTCTCGGTCTCGGTGGACTCCACCCGGACCTCGTCCGGGCTGTCCACCAGCGCCTTGGCCAGGTACTCCAGTAGGTCTTTCAATTCCACTTCCATCAGCGCCCCCTCGCTCCCACTCTCAGCTTCTGCCTCCGCGACCAACGTAATGTCAGCGACACCGTAATGGCACTCCCCCGTGCGGGCACCGCGGAACCTATAGGACGCCTTTGATCTCCAGAAGCTTACGCACCGCTCCCGAAGGCTGAGCGCCCTTTGAAAGCCAATCTCTGGCCCGCTCTTCGTCCACTTCCACGGTGGAAGGTTCGGTCTGCGGGTTGTAGATACCGATGCGCTCGATGAACCGCCCGTCACGCGGAGCGCGCGAGTCGGCCACCACGATGCGGTACGTGGGGTGTTTCTTGCTGCCCCTACGAGTAAGTCGTATTGCTGTTGCCATATGTCACCTCCTCGTCGTAACTTCGAGTGTCACGTCGCATGCGGAACGCTGCTGCGTCACATGCCCAACATCTGGAACGGGTTCTTCGGTAACTTGCCCGACCCTAACTGCTTCATCATCTTCTGCATCTGCTTGAACTGGTTCAGCAGTTGGTTCACGGCCTGTATATCACTGCCCGAGCCACTCGCGATGCGGCGACGCCTGCTCCCGTTGATGGTGTCCGGGTGACGCCGCTCCTCCACGGTCATGGAGTGAATGATAGCCTGAATCCGGTCGAAGGCCCTGTCGTCCACCTGCAGACCCTTCAACTTGCCCGCGGGGATGCCCGGGATCATGCCGATGATGCTCTGCAGCGAGCCCATCTTACGCACCTGTTCCAGCTGGTCGAGGAAATCCTCGAAGGTGAACTGGCTCTTGCGCAGACGCTTCTCGAGCTCGAGCGCCTTCTTCTCATCGAGGGCGCCCTCCGCCCGTTCGACCAACGAGAGTACGTCGCCCATGCCCAGGATGCGGGAGGCCATGCGGTCGGGGTGGAAGTAGTCGAAGCTATCGAGCTTCTCGCCGGTGCTCGCGAACTTGATGGGCCGTCCGGTCACCGCCTTCACCGAGAGTGCAGCGCCGCCCCGGGCGTCTCCGTCGAGCTTGGTGAGGATCACGCCGTCGAACTGCACCTTCTCCTGGAACTGCTGGGCCACGTTCACCGCGTCTTGACCGGTCATGGAATCGAGCACCAGCAGGATATTGTGCGGCTTCACGCGGGAGCGTATCTGGACGAGTTCGTCCATCAGGCGCTCGTCGATGTGCAGGCGGCCGGCGGTGTCGATGATCACCACGTCGCGCCCGGTCTCACGCGCCCACTTCACACCGTTCACGGCGATGTCCACCGGGTCGGACGTGGTCCCCTCGTCGTAGACGGGCACTCCCAGCTGACCGCCCAGGATCTTAAGCTGGTCGACGGCTGCCGGACGGTACACGTCTCCGGCCACCATGGCCGGGCTCTTGCCCTGTTTGGTGAGGAAGGCCGCGAGCTTGCCGCAGGCTGTGGTCTTACCCGAGCCCTGAAGGCCCACCATCATGACGACCGTGGGCGGGCGGGGCGAGAAGGTGAGCCGGGTGGAGGTGGCCCCCATGAGGAGCGTGAGTTCATCGCTCACGATCTTCACGAACTGATGGGCCGGGGTCAGACTCTCGAGGACTTCCGCTCCGAGGGCGCGTTCCTTGACGCGGGAGACGAAGTCCTTGACCACCTTGTAGTTGACGTCGGCCTCGAGCAACGCCAAGCGGATCTCTCGCGCCGCCCGCTCGACATCCTTCTCCGTGAGTTTGCCCTGCCCCTTCAGGCCGTCGAGGGCCGCCTGGAGCTTATCCGACAGTGAATCGAACATGTCTTCCTCGGTCGTGGACCACAGTGCGCGGCCCCGCCGGACGTGCGCTCTTAGATACGCCCGCTACCGGGATGATCCCGTCGGGCGGGCCGCAGGAGCCGGAGTTTACCGCAGGAGTTCGTCGCCGAACAGGGTCTCGGTGAAGCCCGAGGCATCGAAGGGCTGGAGTGCGTCCATGGTCTCGCCCGTGCCGATGAGCTTGATGGGCACGTCGAGTTCGTGGGATATGGCGAGCGCGATGCCGCCCTTGGCGGTGCCGTCCATCTTGGTGAGCACGACGCCGGTGACGTCGACTGCCTCCTTGAAGAGGCGCGCCTGTATCAGCCCGTTCTGCCCGGTGGTGGCGTCGATGGTAAGGAGCGTCTCGTGCGGAGCGTCGGGCACCTGTTTCTTGACCACGCGCACGATCTTCTCGAGTTCACGCATCAGATTCACCTGCGTGTGGAGTCGGCCGGCCGTGTCGATGATGACCACATCGGCGCCCCGGGCTCTCGCGGCCGCGATGCCGTCGTAGGCCACGGCCCCGGGATCGCCCCCCGTCTCGTGCCGCACCACCTCGCAACCCACGCGTTTGCCCCATTCGGCCAGTTGCTCTCCCGCCGCCGCACGGAAGGTGTCCCCGGCCACGAGCAACGGCTCCTTGCCGAGTTCCTTCAGGTGCCAGGCGATCTTGCCGATGGTGGTGGTCTTCCCGGTGCCGTTCACTCCCGCCATCAGCAGTATCGCGGGCTGCGCCGACACGTCTA
Source organism: Thermoleophilia bacterium (assembly GCA_038204345.1). GTDB lineage: Bacteria > Actinomycetota > Thermoleophilia > RBG-16-64-13 > RBG-16-64-13 > JAHJSA01. The sequence continues at coordinate 3,863 of JBBRDB010000149.1, forward strand.
TGCGGCTGTCGCCCTGACAGAAGTGTTCCGCGGAGATGCGCCTCAGCTCAGCGAGCAGCTGAGCGCCGTCGGAGATGCCGCCGGCCTCCGCCTTCTCCTCCAGCCGGCTGACGATGGAGACGGTGGTGTCCACCCCCACGTCGGCGTAGATGAGGGCCTCTTCGATACGCTCCCACAAGTCCTCATCGAAGCGGTCGGTGATGATCGCCGAGAACTGCTGCTGGAGGGCTTGGCGGCTCTTGTTGAGCCCTTCGCGCAGCTGCCGGAACCAGCCTCGCGTCTTCTCCTGCCTGGACTCGGGGCTGGACACCGTGGCCCGCGCATCGACACCCACGAACACCTCGGACCAGTTGTAAGACACGGAACCTCCTCAGACTGCGCCACAGATCTCTGTGGTCGAGAGCCAGGGATGATAGCAGAGCCCGCGGACTCCCCCCGGCCCCGCCCGTCAGCTGCGGGCGCCCGCCGTCCCTTCCGCCGTCAGGCGCCTCGAGAGGACGCGCGAGGTGCCGTCTTCGTCCATAGCCACGCCGTAGAGTCGATCGGCGATCTCCATGGTGCGCCGCTGATGCGTGATCACGATGAACTGCGTGCGCTGTTGGTAGCGCCGCACGAGCGAGAGGAAGCGCCCTAGGTTGAGATCGTCCAGAGCAGCCTCCACCTCGTCCAAGACGTAGAAGGGACAGGGGCGGGCCAGGAACAGTCCGAACAAGAAGGCGATCGCAGCCAACGCCTTCTCTCCCCCGCTCAGCAGATTCATGTTGCGGGGAGTCTTGCGGGGCGGCTTGATCTCGAGCACGATGCCCGGACCGGGCGCGGCGACCGTCTCGCCGTCTTCCCCAGCCTCCTCCCCCTCCTCTGAGGCGGCCACGGCCGGCTCCGTCTCAACAAGGCGCAACACGCCTTTTCCACCCGGGAAGAGGATCTTGACCATCTCCTCGAAGTGCTGACGGGTGGCCTCGAACACCTCGGTGAAGGTGGTGTCGATGTACTCGTCGAGGTCTCGGATCACCGTGCGCAGCTCGGCGAGCGAAGCCTCGAGATCTCCTCGCTGCTCGGCCAAGAAGTGGGCGCGCTCTTCCATCTCGCGGAACTCCTGCTCGGCCAGCGGGTTCACCGGACCGATGCGCTCCCGCTTGCGCTCGGCGCGTTCCACGGCCGCCGCGGTCAGGTCGGGGTCGAGCCCTGCGACGGAGGCCGCGTCAACGTCGCGCGGCGAAAGGTGCTTCCTGCGCAACTCGTCCAGCTCGCGCCGCCGTTCCGAGGCCTGTTCCTCTAGGTGGGCGAGCGCGACCTGGGCCCGCACCAACTCCTCGTTCAGCTCCGATCCCGCGCGCTGCAGGTCGGATTCCCTGCGTCCCTGGTCTTTCAGGGCGTCGCCGAAGTCATCGGTGGCAGCGCGCGAGCGGGCCAGCCGCTCGCTCAGTCCGAGCAATCCCCCGTGCAGCGCCTGCACCAGCGGCCCCGTGACCTCGGCCAGGCTCCGCAGCACGGGCAGGTAGGCCTCGAGCGTCGTCTCTCGCTCGCGTGCCCGAGCCGATGCCCGCTCGGCACGCTGCGCGTGCGAGAGGGCACGCTCCCGCTCTTCCTCGCGCGCACGCTCTCGCTCCCGCAGACGTACGGACAGCAACGCCGCCTGGGAGCGCTTCGCTTCGAGCGCGGTGACCTCCACCCTGAGGGTCTCGCTGCGCTGCCGAATCGAGCGCAGACCCCCGCGAGAGACGTCCAAACGGGCGGCGATCTCGTCCAAACGCGACTCCACCGAGGCCAGACCTTCCTCTAGTTCGTGGGCGAGCGCGGCGTCGCGGGCCAGCCGTTCCTCGGCCTCGACGGCCTCCGCCTCCGCCTCCCCCAGCCGCCTGCCCCAGAGGGTAACTTCGTCGGCCAAAGAGTCGCGTTCCGCCCGCGCTTCGCGCGCGCGGCCGGACTCCGCGAGCACGGAGGCATCGGCGGCCGCGGATTCCTCGCTCCGGCGTTCCGCTTCCTGTCGCGCGGTTTCCGCGGCCACCCTGAGAGATGCCTCGGCGGTGCGGGCCGCCTCTAACTCCGCACGCACCGCCAATAAGGCTTCGGCGGCCGCTTCGCCCCGCCGTGCGCCGTGCACCAGCCCGTGCCACACTTCTCCCTCGAGGCTGACTACCCGCGCAGTCCCGCCCCGCCGGGGGGCCTCGCCCTCCCCGACCACTCGGGTCACCGGGACTATCGCCCTGAGCGCCCGCACCAAGGCCTCCGGTCCTTTCACGACCTCCCAGAGATCCACGCCCACAGGTCCGGACGTGTCGGGCGAGCTCTCTCCGCCCTCCATCTCCGCGGGCCACGCTCCCCGGAGATCCAAATCCGATGCGGCCTCCGGCCACACGATCTCCACCAGGCCCTCTCCAGAGCGGACCAGAACCGCGTCGGTAGCTCCCGGGGCGACGACCGCCGACGCCAGCGGACCGAGGGCGGCCGCGACGGCCCGCTCGTAACCGGGCTTCACCGTAAGAGCCTCGATGACCAACGCCGCACCTGCGTGCGAATCCAAGAGAGCCCGCGCGGCGGCCGGGGTGCCCTCCCGACGCGACGCCACTTCTGCCAAGACACCCGCGCGAGACTCGGCCGCCGCCAGTTGGTCGGCGAGGGAACGCGCCTCCTCCCGTGCGTGGTCGGCCTCAACTCGGGAGGGGGGGGGGGCGGGGGGGGGGGGCCGCCGCGCCCCCCCCCCCCCACCCGGAAAAAAGGCCGGGGGGGCCCCACACCCCCCGGGCCCCCGCGG
>JBBRDB010000150.1:0-6594 GCA_038204345.1 Thermoleophilia bacterium
GAGATGCTCGGAAACATCGCCGATGTCGTCGAGACTGTTCCATTGGGGGTCGCTTACGGGGACGCAGAGCACCTTGTGGTCAAGCCCCTTCTCGTCCCACATCTTGAAGAGTCCGATGGGCTTGGCTTCAATGACGCAGCCGGGAAAGGTCGCCTCGCCCACGATGACCATGGCGTCCAAGGGGTCGCCGTCCTCCGCGTGGGTATCTCTCACGAAGCCGTAGTCCGCGGGATAGTGCACCGAGGAGAAGAGCATCCGGTCGAGCTTGAAGCACTGAAGCTCGGCGTCATACTCGTACTTGTTGCGGCTCCCTTTTGGGATCTCGACAACGACGAGGACAGAGGCGCTTCCCATGAAACAACACCACCCTTTCGGCGAGCGTCCACTATACGCGCGGCGGTGGGCCACGGCCCGGTCCGCCGGCGGACCCTCTCGGCCGGTCCTCTGCCCGACCTCAGCTCCGCGACAGGATCTGTGCGACTCTCCGGGAATGGTAGCCCTCTCGCCGCGGAAACGCCACCTAGGGTGTTAGAATCGTGTGGTGAAGGCACACGCCTACATCTCCTTTCTCAGCGACTACGGGTGGACAGGCGGCTACGTGGCCGCGTGCGAGGCCACGATCGCTTCTATCGCGCCCACGATGAGGGTGCTCCACATCTGCCACGACATCGCTCTGGGTGACGTGCGCGACGGCGGGGCCGTACTCGCCCGCGTGGCTCCTCTTGGCCCGCCGGCTATCCACCTTGCGGTGATCGATCCCGGGGTCGGGAGTGACCGGGTGGCCCTCGCCGTGCACGTTGCCCGTGGGGACTACCTCGTGGGTCCCGATAACGGTCTTCTTGGCCCCGCCATCGCAGCTCTCGGGGGAGTTGAAGACGCCTGGCTCCTCGATCCGCGGACGGTCCGGACTCACGCCCAACTCACGCCCGTGGAACCCTCACATACCTTCCACGGTAGAGACGTGTTTGCTCCAGCGGCCGCGCTGCTGGCTACCGGGCTGCCGGCCGCAGTGCTCGGTCGGTCCCTGAACGCCAACGTGCTGCGCGCTGCGGAGGAACCTCTCGCGGAGATCGGTGCCGACGTTGCCCGGTTAGAGGTCACCGAGATCGACAGATTCGGAAACGTCGCCCTTGCCCTCGGTCTCGAACAGCTCCTCCTTCGCGACTCCCGCGACTTGCGGATATCCGTGCACGGAGAAGACGAGCAGGAGTGGCGCAGCCGCGTGGTCCGTACGTTCAGCGACCTCAAGCCGGGCGAACTAGGTATCCTGCAGGATTCGTGGGGCCGGGCCAGCCTGACCCTGAACGGCGCGAGCGCCGCCGAGCTCCTCGGGGCCCGCCTTGGCGGGATCGTCCTCATCTCCCTCGAGTCCAGCGGCGACGGCGTCGTATGAGCGCTGCGGCAGAGAAGGGAGGCAACGAGCCCACGGAGCGCGACAGACTGGCGATCTACCGCCCCGATCTCAGCCGAGTCCTGAGTGCCGCCGACGCTCCGCACTACCGCTACGCCCAGGTCTACGAACATCTCATGAGGCGCCCCGAGGCTCCCCTATCAAAGGCCAGCAACCTGCCCCTAAGCCTGCGGACGGCCCTGGAAGAAGCAGGGTCGTCTTCTTTGGCGCTGGAGCGCAGAAGGGAGGACGCCGACGGCACCACCAAGGTGCTACTCACCGCTCACGACGGCGCCCAGATCGAAGCCGTGGTCATGCGCTATGAACGCCGTGTCACGGTGTGCCTGTCCACTCAGGTGGGGTGCTCTCTCGGGTGCACCTTTTGCTCCACAGGCGCCATGGGCTTCGAACGCGATCTCACTGCCGCCGAGATCGTCGATCAGGTGCGCATCCTCAGTCCCTTGCTCAGGGAGGAGGGTCGCGAGATCACCAATGTCGTCTTCATGGGCATGGGCGAGCCGTTGCTCAACTTGGACGCCGTGCTTGCCGCCATCAGTGTGCTAAAGGACCCTCACGGACTCGGTTTCGCCCAGCGGGCGCTCTCCGTTTCCACCATCGGCATCCCGGCCGGGATCCGGCGCCTCGCCCAGGAAGAACCGCAGGTCAACCTGGCGATCTCCCTGCACGCGCCCAACGACGAGTTGCGCACGAGACTGATCCCGGCTAATCGGCGCTTCCCACTCAAAGAGGTCCTCGCCGCCGCCGACGAGCATTTTGAGCTCACCCACCGCAAGTTGTTCGTGGAGTACGTACTGCTCGAGGGGGTCAACGACACTCGCCGCCATGCCGAAGCACTCGCACGACTGCTGCGCGGGCGGGTTTTGACGGTCAACCTCATCCCCTGGAACCCTGGATGCGGGGACTACGAGCCGTCGCAGCCCGGAGTCGCCGCAGCGTTCCGTGACGCCCTGCAGGCGAGAGGGGTAGAGGCCACCCTCCGGCTCGGACGCGGGCGGTCCATCTCCGCGGGGTGCGGTCAGTTGGCCACGAAGAGTGCGGGGCGGAGCGGGGCCAAACGCAGGATCAAGGGGCTTTCCTAGGCTCGTCCGGATCGGCCTCGTCTTCCGATCTCCAGCTCAAGCTGCCCTCTCCGGGGTCGTTACCGCGGATGCCGCCGTACACCGAACGGCACGTGGGCGAACCCTTCTTCGCTTCGATCAAGACCTGCGACCCATCGGCGCAGTGTTCGGAGCGCTCCAGACGCTGCAGGTAGGTCGCGGGGTCGAGGAGCAGCGACCGCACATCTACGCCTTCCGCCGGGAGCATCTCCACCAGCCAGGCCTCACCGTACGGATCGTCGTCGAACAACTCGGGGTCGTCGACCACCGCGAGATTGACTGCAGTGACCTCCCCAGCGAGAGGCGAGACGACGTAGCGCACCGCTTTGAACGTCTCGAAGAAGGCCAGATCCGCGCCTACGTCGAGGACGTCCCCCACATCGACGAAGAACTCGGCGGACTCCACCCCGCCCATCAAGAGGACTCCTACTTTACTCACGCCTACGCGGACGACACCGTCCCGGGGCTGCACCCACAGCTCCTCGACCCCGTCGTAGAGGCGGTCGTCGGCGATGTCGACGGACTGCCCATAGAAACCCTCGAGCCGCAGCATCATGGAGTCCTCTCACGTGGCCCTTCGCGCGGCCTCGGCAAGGGAGTCCGCCAGGGTTTGTCTCAACCCATCCTGTTCGGGTATGCCTGGGGAGACGAGCCGACACTCCACGAGCACGCAGGGGACAGGCAGGTGCTCCCCGGCCAGACGCCGGAGTTCCCGGTAGCGCTCAGCGCCCTCCCGTTCCTTCAGAGTCACCACCTCGACCTCCACCACGCCCTCGCCGAACTCGGCGGCTACCTCCCGGGTAGCCTCGATGGCGAAGAGTCAGGGCACGCAGTGTCCGCCCTCCGAGATCACCTGCACGCACAGTGTCAACGCCTCTCACCTCCCCGGTAGCTCGGTCCACGGTTCGCACCAGGCCCCGGCGGGGATCAGTCGAACCTGCAGTTGCTCAACACTGAACGCGTCGTCGAGGAAGGCAACGTCGGCCCAATGCTCGTGCCACTCCATATCGACGAGAGCCACCTCCGGGGAGTCGTCCAGCACCCGGCGCACGGCCGGTCCGCAGGTGACTCAGCCCCTCACTCTCAAGCGGACCACTCCCGGAGGAGTCAACACTCGAACCCTTCCAAATCCTCGTATTCCTTGACCTCTTCCTCAAGACGGCGCCGGAGTTCCGGGTCGTTCTCCAACTTGAACGCGCACATGCCGGAGCATTGGAAACAGCCTATGTCCACCTCTTCGTAACCTAGGGTCTCCTCGATGTCGAGCGACTCGTCGTGCAGACCTTCCGGGTTGGGGTGGGCTTCCTGACGCACGAAGGTGTACTCGGGGTCTTCAAGCATGTTCAGGGCGATGGCTCCCGCGCGTTCCGCCAGGTCTTTCGCCAGCTTCTGGCCCGATGCCTCAGGAAACGGCCTACGCCGGCCGATGGCGTGCTTGGTCTCGGACCGCACTCTTGGCGTGAAGAGCCGGGCGGCCGGCTTGATGCCCACGAGGTTGAGAGCGTTCGACCCGCAACGGTGACCGCAGCCATCGAGCGCGATCACCGGATACGCCTGCACCAGCTCGAGTTCGTCGGGCACCCCGGTGATGACGGGAGGTATGGACACCAACTCCACGCGGCCCGGCAGCACATCCTCGGCCAGGATGTAGCCGGCAAGTCTGGTCACCGAGGAGACCGGGTCACCGATCCCTCCGCAGGGGAATATCGTGACCTTCTCAACCGCCATCGCCCGCCTCCTCCCTGCCGGCGCCGGCCCCCCTCACATCGACGGCCCCCCTCACATCGCCAACCTCTTCGGGAAGCGGCGGCATCGTATCCGGGCGGTAGATGCCGGGTTCGATCTGCACGAAATCCATGAGCCCTTCCATGTTGGGCGCAGAGCGGAACCACTTCTCCGGCTGCTTCTTGAGTTCCGGTCGCTGGAAGGTGTAGGGACTGCCCCGTTCCATCATCCCGGCGGCGATTCCAGCCACCCGCTCGGCTACCCGGCGGCTGAACTCCAAGGTCACGCCGGAGGGGAAGCGCCGACTGCCCCCGGAGAGATCGAACCCCTGGGCCTCGGCGTACTCAGGCAGAAGGAAGCGCACGGCTGGCGTTATCCCGGCTAAGTACAACAGGTTCGTGCCGCAACTCCACTCACAGCCGTCAAGCGCGAACGACGGGCTCTTCACCACCATCAGCACGTCCTCCTCCACCCCGCGCAGGAAGGCGGGGGCACAGGAGATCAGCGTCTTCTCGGGTATCAGTTCCTCGGCCACCGTATAGGTAGCCAGCCGTGCCACCGTGGCCCCGACCCGGGTGATGCCCCCGCAGGCGTGCATACATATTCGCCGTACGGCCATGGTCCGGCCCCTTCTCCTCGTTCAGTCGCCGCCCGACGAACGGCCGGCGTGTTCAAAGCCTGGGGGGGGGGGGGGGGGGGGGGGGGGGGGGGGGGCCCCCCCCCCCCCCCCCCCCCCCCGCCGCTCACCGTCACTGCCTGTGGCGGTAGAGGCGGCGCAACTCGTCGATGCGCCGCTTGGAGAGGAAGACGCAAGCCTCTCTGGCCGCCTCGCCGGCGGCCACATCGTGGGCCAGGACCCTGCAGGTCGGGGCGCCGCAGAGGCCGCAGTCGAGCCCGGGCAGGAGAGCCTGGATCTCTTCGGCCTCCTTCATCCGCCGCACCCGCTCGCGGAGATCACCGACCACCACGGCGCCGCGCGGCTCGGGCGCGCGTGCGAGCGAGAAGTCCTCGTTCGGGTACCGTCGCTCGACCTCGGCGTCCGTGATCGGGTCCGTGTAGGGGAGGTCCTTGGCCAGGCCCTGCAGCTTCGCCTGCGAGACGTAGACGTTGTCGACCGTGAGATTCCCGTTGGCGCAGCCGGCCCAGCAGGCGCTGCACTCGAGGAAGTCGATGGTCTTGAGTCTGCCCTTCTCGAGGTCGTCGAAGACCCGGATCACGTTGGGCAGACCGGTGACCGACATGTAGCGGTGCAGGCCGGGGAGGTCGGCGAGTGGGCGCGGGGTGGACCAGCTCACCATGCAGGCCGACCGCACCGGGTCCAGGTCGGTGCGCAGCTCCCCGTTCTTCGCGGCGTCGCGGGCGGCGGCGAGCACCGAGTTGTAGATCTGCGGTATGCCGACCGAGCCGTCGAGCGAGCTGCGCCCACCCTCGGCCGGCTGTTCGATGGAAACGGTCTTGGCCTGGCAAGCCGCGATGTAGATGGCGGCGATCTGCTCCTCGGGGAGTCCGAGCTTGCGCGTGTAGTGCCGCTTCACCTCGCCGCCCGCGATCTCGCGCGGCGGCTTCATGCGGATGAGCTGCTCGAGCAGCTTCGGGTAGCTGACCTGCAGGAGGCGCACGACCACCGGGCAGGTGATGGAGATGACCGGCCGCGGCCCCTGCCACTCCTCCACGTAGTCGGCGATGGCCCGGGTGGCCAGTCGCGTGTCCACGCCGAAATCCCAGACCGCGTCGAAGCCGACCGCGAGGAGTCCCTGCGCGATGTGCTCCGGGCGGATCTCGAGCGGGAACTGCCCGAACAGCACCGGCGACGGCACCGCGACCTTGAACGCGAAGTCTTCGAACTCTTCAAGGGTGCGCGCCGTCGCCACGATGCCGCCGTGCGGACACACCGTGAGACACGATCCGCAGTCGATGCAGAGCTCGTTGAGCACGTGCGCCTTGCCGCCGCGTACCCGGATCGCCTCGGTGGGGCACGCCCGCATGCACGTCAGGCAACCGTGGCAGGCCTCCTCGTCGATGCGGAAGCCGTGTGCGTACTCAGCCATGACCGTCGAGCCTGATCCTCGAGGTGACCGTGGTGCCGACTCCCACTTCGGAGCGGATGTCGAAGCTGTCGGAGTTCTTCTTGATGTTCGGCAACCCCATGCCGAAACCGAATCCCATCTCGCGCATCTCGTCGGTGGCGGTCGACCAGCCCTCCTCCAGAGCGCTGTCGATATCGCCGATCCCCGGGCCACGGTCGGCGATCTCGATGCCGATGTCGTCGTCGGTGAGCACGAAGGTGAGGGTTGCCTCGTCGGCGTACATCACCACGTTCATCTCGGCCTCGAAGCAGACGACGACGACCCGGCGGATGAC
>JBBRDB010000151.1:0-6573 GCA_038204345.1 Thermoleophilia bacterium
TTCTGGCGGGGCGCGCGCCAAACCCCACCATGTGGGTTTTCTTTCTTTGTGTGGGGGGGGGGGCGGGGCTATCCCCCCCGCCGCCCCAGCATCCACCATCGCGTCCGGAGGACGGCCCCTGATGCACTACCTGGACAAGATCAACGACATGATCAACAAAGGCATGGCAGTGGTCGCCGGCGCGGCACTCGTCTGCATGATGTTCCTTACCGTGCTTGACGCGTTGCTCCGGGCTTTCGCGGAGCCGCTCACAGGTACCTTCGAGATGGTGAGTTGGCTGGCCGCCCTCACCGCCGCCTTCTCACTCGGCTATACGCAACTCTACAAGCAGCACGTCTCCATCGATCTTCTTGTGAAGAAGCTCGGCGCCCGGGCCTGCTCTGCCGTCGAGGCGTTCGTGCACCTCATATCCCTCGTGCTCTTCGGGGCCATCGCCTACAAGATGTTCACCTACGCAGGAACGGTGCGCGCCAGCGGTTCCCTGTCGGAGACGATGAAAGTGGTCTACTACCCGTGGGTCTACTTGGTCGCCATCGGCTGCCTCGGGCTGGTCATCGCGCTCATCGCGGGTTTCATGCATTCCCTTCGTGAGTGCTTCCTGCCCAAGACCACCGGCACCTGGTAGGCTGAAATGAGTCCAACCACAGTCGCCATCCTCGGTATCGTCCTCATGTTCGTCCTCATGATGCTGCGCGTCCCTGTGGCGTTCGCCATGCTGCTCGCCGGCGTCATCGGCAACGCGTATCTCCTCACCACGGATGTCTCTCTACACATCATGGCCACCAACGTATGGGGTCAGTTCGCCTCATACAGCCTGAGCGTGGTCCCGCTCTTCGTCTTCATGGGTCAGATCACATTCCATTCCGGCGTGACCGAGAGATTGTTCAACGCCGCCCACAAGTGGGTGGGACGCCTGCCGGGAGGTCTCGCCGCGACCACGATCCTCGCCAGCATGGGCTTCGCGGCCATCTGCGGATCGAACTCGGCCACGGCCGCCACCATGGGCACGGTAGCTCTGCCGGAGATGAAGCGCTACAAGTACGACGGGGCTCTGAGCACAGGCGCGGTGGCCATAGGCGGCACCCTGGGTGTGGTCATCCCGCCCAGCGTGGTGCTCATCATCATCGCCGTGCAGACCGAACAGTCCATCGTGAAGTTGTTTCTGGCCAACATCATTCCCGGCGTCGTCCTCACGGCTCTGCTGCTCATGACCGTCTTCGCGGTGGCCTTCCGGAATCCCGCCCTCGGCCCTCCGGCGGAATCCTCCAGCTGGAAAGAGAAGTTCGTCTCGCTCGCAGGCGTCGTCGAAGCCATCGTCCTCTTCGCCCTGGTGATCGGGGGTCTGTACGCCGGTTGGTTCACGCCCACGCAGGCGGGCGCAGCCGGCGCCTTCGGGGCCATCATCATCGGTTTTGCCCGCCGCACCCTCTCGCTGAAAGGCCTCCAATTGGCCATCGGAGAGACCCTCCGAACATCGGCGATGGTCGTCCTCCTCATCACCGGTGCGGTGCTCTTCGGGAAGTTCCTCACGGTCACGCGCCTCCCGTTCGACCTGGCGGACTGGGCCACCGGGCTGCCCATCCCGCCCATCGGCATCCTGGGCGTCGTGGTCTTGATCTACCTGGTGGGCGGCGCCCTCATGGACGCCCTCGGGTTCCTGGTGGCCACCATCCCGATATTCTTCCCGCTGGCGGTCGCTCTCGGCTATGACCCCATCTGGTTCACCGTCGTGCTGACCCTGGTGACGACCATGGGCGCCGTGACCCCGCCGGTTGGCGTCAACGTCTACATCGTGAGCGGTCTGGCGCCGGATATCCCCATCCAGACCATCTTCCGGGGAGTGATGGTCTTCTTGATAGCGTACGTCGTGGTGCTGCTGCTGCTGGTCGTGTTCCCGCAAATGGCACTCTTCCTGCCGAACTCGCTATGACGGCGTCCGGCTCTTCGAAGCCCAAGCCCACGACGAAAACCGCCAAGGCGAGGGCTGCCAAGACCAGCGCTGCTGAAGTCCGCGCTGAAACGTCCGCACCTGCCTCCCCCGCCGCGGGGGAGGCGACCGGGGCCGGCGTTGCAGCGACCGGGGCCGGCGTCGCGACGACCGTCGCCGATCTTGCGGGCCGCGGCCTCGACGACCTGCGGAACGTCGTGGGCCTGCTCGCCGACCGAGGAAGGCTCGTACGGGTGCGCACCTCCGTGGACCCCGAACTGGAGTTGGGCGGGGTGGCCCGTCGCTTCCACGGGGGCAAAGCCGTGGTCTTCGACAAGGTGAAGGGGAGCCGCTTTCCCGTCCTTACCGGCCTCTACTGGAACCGTGGCGCGCTCGCAGACGTGTTCGGCGTATCCGAGGAGCGCCTGCCCTTCTTGGTGGCCGACGCGGTCGCCCAATGGCAGCAGTCGCCGCTCGCCCCGGTGCTGGTGGACTCCGCCCCGGTCCAAGAAGTGATAGAGAAGAAGATCGACCTGGGCCGCTACCCGATCAGCCGTGTGGGTCTCGATGAAGGCGGGCCGTACATGACCGCCCCCGTCGTCATCGCCAAGGACCCGGACACCGGCGTCCGCAACGCCTGCATCGTCCGCTGGATGGTGACCGGCCGCGACCGACTCGCCTTCCTCCTGGACATGGGCCGTCACCTGCGCGACTACTACGAGCGGGCAGAGGCCCGCGGCGAGCCTCTGCAGGTGACCATCAACGTCGGCGTGAACCCGGCCGTACACTTCGCCGCGGTCGTGCCACCCAGCGCCGCGCCCATCGACACCGACGAGTTGGGCATCGCCGGCCATCTCTTGGGCCGGCCGCTGCAACTGGTTCCCGGCCGCACGGTCGAGGTGGAGGGCGTGGCTTCCGCCCAGTTCATCCTGGAAGCCGAACTCCTGCCCCAGGTGCGAGAGCCGGAAGGGCCGGCGGCCGAAGTCACCGGCTACTACGCCGAGCGGGCCGACCGCTGGGTGGCCCGCGTCATCGGTATCACGCGGCGGGAGCAGCCTCTCTGGCACACGATCATCCCCGGGCAAGAGGTCTACAACGCCGTGGGGCTGGTGGCCGAGGCCAGCATCTTCCGGCTGGTGTCGCGCCAGATCCCGGGTCTGCTCGGCGTGAGGCTTTCCTACGGGGGGTGCGGCTTCTACCACGCCGTGGTGAAGATGCAGAAGAGCGCAGAGGGCATGCAGAAGAACGCCATCCTAGCCACGTTCGGGGCCTTCCCCTCGCTCAAGCAGGTGACCGTGGTCGACGAGGACGTGGATATCCACGACCCCCAAGACGTCGAGTGGGCCATGGCCACACGCTTCCGGCCCGACCGCGACATCATCCTCATCCCCGAGGCACGAGGTCACGAACTCAACCCCATAACGGACGCCGGCATCGGGTGCAAGGTGGGCTTCGACGCGACGGCGCCGACGCCCCGCCCGTGGCGGTTCCAGCGGCTCGCATTCCAGCCGGTGGATCTGGCCGACTACGACATCGTCGAGTAGCCGACCCCGCGGCCACGTCTGCCGCCGCGGGTCCTTGCCGGCGAAGCGCGCATCAACCGAACTGCACGCAGCGGCGGCTCACGGTGCGATTTTCGAAACCCTCGATGGGGAAGCTCGCCGGATCGCCGCCCGCCGCGCCCGCCGCCACGAGAATCGGCCGGTAGTGTTCGGCGGTAGGGTGGCACCGTCGGGGCTCGGGTGCCAGAGTCGACCACTCGATCAGAGGAGTGCGATCGGCCTCCAGAAGGCGCTCGGTGATCCACTGGTCGAAGTCGAGCACGTAGCGCGGCGGCAGCGCTTCGTCGTCGTCGAACGACACACCGCGAAGATCGTGCACAAGGTTCCCCGAGGCGAGAATGAACACGTCTTCGTCACGCAGCGGCGCCAGCCGTTCCCCCAACTCGTACAATTCAGCCTCACCCATGTTCGAGGGCATGGAAACTTGTAGGAGGGGCACGTCGGCGTCCGGCCACATCCTCAGCAGCGGGATCCACACTCCGTGGTCCACCGGGCGATCCGAACGGGCCAAGGGGAAGGACCCGGCGAGGAGATCACGCACCGTGACCGCCAAGTCGGGGGCTCCCGGCGCTGGATAGCGGAGACCGTACATCTCCGCAGGAAAACCCCAGAAATCGTAGAGCAACTCGTCGTGGCTCTCGGTGCTTCCCAGGACCACCGGGACGCCTTCCCAGTGAGCCGACACGACGAGGATCGCGGACGGTCGAGGGAGTGCCTCCGCCCATACTCGCCACAGCGCCCCCTTCCGTTCATCGAGGACGCTCATCGGATTCCCGTGACCGACGAAACCAACGGGAAAGCGCCCCGTCCGACGATGCCTCGCTTCCCCGGCGTCCGACATCCCTGCGCCAGCGAACGCCGGACCTGGGTCCGACCCCGGCGCGGATTCCCTCGGCACCTGCATCATCCGCCTCCCTTTCCGCCAGCTTGGGTCACAGATCTACCCACGTCATCGCTCCGTGAAGCTACCGACTCGCGCGACACTGCCCTCGGTGGCGATGGCAACGACCACCCATGATCATACTGGTGGTCGCCGCTGTAGCGGGGAAACCCCACTACGGGCTACTCCTGGGACGTGCAGGAATCGGGCGGACCCACGCTTAAGCCGTAGGGCGAGCCGGCCTACGTTCAGGCCGAGACTTGGCACGGTCTCGAAAGGTCTCCGCACTGAAGTAACTGCCGGAGACGCGCCCATCAGACCAATCCAATTCGAGGTGCTCGAAAAGCCTGGTCTACGTGCTCGTCACGGTGGGGCAGTACCTGAATCCGGCTCTGCGCGAGATGGACCGGCCACGATAGTATGTGCCCAGGTGCCCAGGTGCCCAGCCCCAGGCGCCCAGCCCCAGGCGCCTGCCCAGCCCAGCAGTCCACGGAGGACGATATGAGCCGCATCACGGCCAACGGCATCGGAGTCACCTACGAACTGAGCGGCCTTCCGGACGCGCCGGTGGTCACGTTGAGTCACTCCCTCGCCACCGACCTGAGCATGTGGGACCCTCAGATGGCGGAACTCAACGCGCGCTTCCGGGTCCTGCGCTACGACACCCGAGGCCACGGCGGTACCGACGCGCCGTCCGGCCCATACTCCCTGGAGCAGCTCGCCGACGATGTACGCGCCCTGCTCGAGGCCCTTGCCATCGAGCGCACCCATTTCGTGGGGATATCCATGGGCGGCATGATCGGTCAGACTCTAGCCTTGGCACACCCACGGCTACTCGCGGGCCTCGTGCTCTGCGACACGTCGGCCTCGCTGCCGCCTGAGGCCGGCCGCATCTGGCACGAGCGCATCGAAGTCGCACTCACCGGCGGAATGGAGGCTCACGTCGAGCCCACCATCAGCCGCTGGTTCACCCCCGGCTTCATCTCCGCGAGCCCCGACGCGGTTGACCCCGTCCGCGCCATGATCCGGGCCACCCCCGTGGACGGTTACATAGGATGCGCGGAGGCGATAAAGCGTCTGGATCTACTCGAGCACCTCGCCGACATCGCAAACCCCACCCTGGTGCTCGTGGGGGCCGAGGACCCAGGCACGCCGCTCGCAGCCGCCCACGCCATCCGGCAGCGCATCCCCGGCGCTGAACTCGTGGTGATCGAAGCAGCCTCACACCTCTGCAATATCGAGCAATCGGGGGCGTTCAACCGGGCATTGCTCGGATTCTTGGAGCGGCTCAGCCGGTGACCCCCGGGGCTTCGCGGTCAATACCGGAGTAGGCTACCCCTGGCAGGAACCGGTCTCCGTACCTACCTAGCCCTTCGGCCAGAAGACTCACTATCAAAGTGTTGAGCGAGACGCCTTCGTGGCGAGCGCGTATCACTAGCATCTCGTGCATGGATACAGGGACGCGCATCCGGAACTGGCCGCTGAATGATGCCAGCTTCAGGGGCGAGGGAATCGGGCACCCGCTCTCTGCAAGCACTTCCACGAATACCTCTGCCGCCCGTGCCACCTCGCGAGCCGCCTCTTCAGCAGTGTCGCCGAGCGCACTCAAACCGGGGAGTTCGGGAACCGTTGCGACGTAGGCTTCATCCTCAGAACTCCACACCAGGTTGACCGCGTATTCGAAACGCATCACGGCTCCTTCAGTAGTCGGTACTCCTCCACCAGCGCCAGCAGTTGCCTCACCTGATATGGCTTCGCTTGACCTTTGTGGTCCTGCAGATTGAGCAAGACGCCTTGATATTCAGGGTGGCGGAAGATGTGGTGCGACCCTCTGACACGCGCTTCGACGAACCCTGATTCCACAGCCAATCTGACGATTTGGGCAAACCGTACATTCGTAGGGTTCCGCCGTATCTTGGCGTACAAGCGCAGCGTGTCACCCACTCAGACCTGCTTCCCATGCATGGTACCTTATGCGGTACCATACTCCAAGACCGTGACATCCGGTCTCAAGATCGCTTTTACCTGTTTGCTCCTGTCTGATTCTCCTAGACATCTCAGCCAGCTTCACTCGGACCATGGTTGCATCTTGGCAGCGAACAAATGTTCGTATAGACTGGAGCCCCCCCATCTTCCGTCCGAGGGGATCGGTACAGTGCTCTAGCGAACATACGTTCATGATTTTGAGCAACATATCATGCATT
>JBBRDB010000152.1:0-6506 GCA_038204345.1 Thermoleophilia bacterium
AGAAGACCGCATCCAGGCCCATGTGCTCCTCTGCCGGCTCGCCCTCTTGCTCATCCGGGTAACAAACCCGCGTTACTTGCCGAGGGCGTCAGCGGGCCCCGAAGCTAGACGATGAGTCCCGGCTCGTCCAGCAGCATACGGTCGGTGACGAGGCTTTCGCCGGCCACCTCGTGGAACTTGCGCACGAGGTCGGGCACCCCGAGCACGCTCTTCTCGGCCCTGTCTAGGTCGAGGACCACCCGGCCCATGTGCATCATGATGAGCCGGTTACCCCACTGCAAGGCGAGCTTCATGTTATGGGTAACCATGAGGGTGGTCAGCCCTTTATCCTCGACGATGCGCCCGGTGATCTCCATGATGGTGCCCGCCACCTTGGGGTCGAGTGCAGCCGTATGCTCGTCGAGCATGAGGAGTCGCGGCTCGGACACCGTGGCCATGAGCAGGGAGATCGCCTGGCGCTGGCCCCCAGATAGCTTAGCCACCTCAGCGGTCATCCTGTCCTCGAGGCCCATGCAGAGCTCTTCGAGTTGCCCACGGATGTGTTTGCGCCGCGCATTCGACACGCCTCGCCTGAGACCGCGTCGCTGTCCCCTGAGGAGTGCCATCGAGAGGTTCTCTTCGATGGTCATGGAGGGCGCCGTGCCCGCGCGAGGATCCTGGAACACGCGGCCGATGAGCTGAGCCCGCCCGTGCTCGGGCATGCCCGTGATGTCCTGGTCGCCCAGCCAGACGGAGCCCGAGGACAACCGGTAGGTGCCGGCGATGGCGTTCAGCAGCGTGGACTTGCCCGCGCCGTTGGAGCCGATGATGGTGATGAAATCACCCGGGTCCACATGGAGGTCGATGGCGTTGAGAGCGGTGACCTCGTTCGGGGTCTTGGGAAAGAAGACCTTGGTGGCTTCGCGAAGAAGTACACCGGCCGGGCGGGTCACATCCTCACCACCCTCCTGCGTACGGTGGGCATCGCGAGGGCGGCGATCACCAGAAGAGCGGTGAGGAGCTTGAGGTCGGTGGGCTCGAACCATCCGACGCGCAGGCTGGCGGCGATGAGCAACCGGTACACGATCGATCCACCCACCACGCTGAAGAGTACCCAGGCGATGCTCCGCTCACCAAAGAGCACCTCGCCGATGATCACCCCGGCCAGGCCGGCGACGATGGTGCCAATGCCCATGCCGACGTCTGCGAAACCTTGGTTCTGTGCGACCAACGAACCGCTCAGGGCAACGAGGCCGTTGGCCAGGCCCAGGCCCAGCACGCGCACGAAGTTCGTGTTGACGCCCAACGATCGGATCATCTGCTCGTTGTCGCCCGAGGCCTGCATGGCCAAGCCGAACTCGGTGCGCAGGAACCAGTCGAGCGCGAACTTCACCACCACCGTGAAGATGGCCAGAGCGATCACCAGGTTCCAGCCGCGCATCGTCACCGAGAGGAAATCGCCGAGGCGGTCCATGACGGTCGGCTCGTTCAGCAGAGGGATGTTGCTGCGGCCCATGACACGCAGGTTCATGGTGTACAGACCGGTCATGATCAAGATGCCCGCGATCAGCTTGGGTCCGTAGTTGGTCGCATCACTCTGGCCCGACTTGAGGAGCATGTGCAGGACGCCCGTGGTGAGGCCGGCCGCCATACCCGCCGCTACGCCCCCCAGGGTCGCGATCCAGACCGAGACGTCGTGCGTGAGTAGCATGGCCGTCATCGCCGCTCCGAAGGCGAGGCTGCCGTCGACCGTGAGATCGGGGAAATCGAGTACTCGGAAGGCCAGGAAGACACCTAGCACCATGAAGGAGTACAGAAGTCCCTGCTCGAACCCACTCGAGAGGATCGCTTCCATTCGAGTAACCGCCCCCCTTCGCCAACTGTGCCATGACCCGCCGACCGGGGTGGGCCACCCCGGTCGGCTTCTCTGTCGCACTCGCCTCGGCGAGAGTCCCGCTTGAAGTCTGGCTAGAAGGTCTGGGCGGCCTCCGACTTGAGGGCGTCGGGGATGGTGACGCCCATGGCCTCAGCCGACGCCAGGTTCAGCGACAGCAGCAGGTTCTCGGCGTATTCGACCGGGATGTCCTTGACCGGCGTGCCCTCAAGGATCTTGACAGCCATCTTGGCGGCCTGCTCGCCGTGCTTCTTGTAGTCGAATGCGTAGGCGGCGACCGCACCCCTCTTGACGCTGTCGGTATCGCCGGCGATCAGGGGGATCTTGTTCTCGGTGCAGACCTTGACCACGCTCTCGAAAGCCGAGACGACCGTGTTGTCGGTGAGCACCGAGATGGCGTCGACCCGACCCACCAGCGACCGCGCCGCGGTGAGGACCTCGGCCGGAGTGGCGGCGGTGGCTTCGACGACCTCAAGACCCATCTCCTTGGCCTTGGCCTTCTCTAGTTCCACCAGTGCCACTGAGTTGGACTCCCCCGAGTTGTAGAGAAGACCGATCGTCTTCACATCGGGCACGAGCTGCTTGATCAGCTCCAGGTGTGAGCCCACCGGCAGCAGGTCGCTGACGCCGGTGACGTTGGCATCGGGTGCAGCGGGGTCTTTCACCAGGCCTGCCGCTACCGGATCGGTGACGGCGGCGAAGAGCACGGGGAAGTCGGTTATCTCTTTGACGGCGGTCTGGCTGGTCGGCGTGGCGATTGAAAGGACCAGATCGAGCTTGTCGGAGGCGAACTTTTGGGCGATGGCCGAGGCGTTAGACATTTCTCCTTGGGCGTTCTGGAGGTCGTAGGTGACGTTCTCGCCTTCTACATAGCCGTCTGCCGCCATTTGCTCCTTGAAGCCCTCGACCACGGCGTCCAGAGCCGGATGTTGCACGATCTGGGTGATGCCGATGCGGTACATCTTGGCCTCGGTGGAGGTGGAAGTCTCAGCCACCGTCGTGACCGTGGATTCCGTGGCTGCAGTGGTGGTGGTGGTGTCGCCACCGCACCCCACGGCGAGAGCACCCAGCGCCAGCACCGCCAGCACTACGAGTCCCGCGATCAGCGGTGTTTGTCGTGACCTCATATTCTCCTCCTCCATCCGTTTCTGCCCTCGAGCCTAATCTTAGCACGCGTTCCCGGGCCGGCGCGTCACCTTCCCACGGCCCCCGTCGATCAGCCCGAGACTGGTGCCTCGGGTGCGTCGAAGTCGCAGGCGTCGGCGCCACCCAGATAGGCCTCGATGACCGATTCGTCGTGCAGAAGTCCTTCCGCCGGCCCGTGTTTCACGATCGCGCCCGTGTCCATGACGTAGCCCCGGTCGGCGATAGAGAGCGCCATGGCGGCGTTCTGTTCGCTCAAGAGGACGGTGGTCCCTTCCTCGTGGATGCGCTTTATGACGGCAAAGACCTCTTCCACCAGCATGGGCGCCAACCCCAGCGAGGGTTCGTCCAGCAAAAGGAGTCGTGGGCGAGCCATCAAACCCCGACCAATGGCAAGCATCTGCTGCTCTCCGCCCGAGAGAGACCACCCGTAGCTCCCCCGGCGTTCGGCGAGACCCGGGAAGATACCCAATATGCGGTCGACGTCGGCCCGCACATCGGCCCCTCGCCGCCCCACGGCGAAGGCGCCTACCTCGAGGTTCTCGATCACGGTGAGACCGGGAAAGATGCGCCGTCCCTCCGGCACGTGGGCGATGCCCCGGCGCGCGACCTTATCAGCGCTCCAGCCGACGATCGACTCACCTGAGAAGCTCACCCCACCCTGGGCGCGGATGACCCCGGAAACGGCCTTCAGCAGGGTGCTCTTCCCCGCACCGTTGGCGCCCACCAGGGTGACCACCTCGCCCGTGCCCACCGTCAGGGTCACGCCGCGCAGCGCCTGGACCGGCCCGTAGAAAGCGTCGAGGTCGAGGATCTCAAGCACGCTGCGCCTCAGCTCCCTTGCCCAGGTATGCTTCCACCACATCCGGGTGGCAACGGACCTCGGCCGCCGTCCCCTCCGCGATCGACGAGCCGAAGTTGAGCACGGTGATACGCGCGCAGGAGCGCATCACGAGATCCATGTCGTGCTCCACGAGAAGGATGGACAAGCTCAGATCGGTGTTCAGCCTTCGGATGAGGTGGAGCAGCTCCACCTTCTCAGTCGCGTTCATACCGGCGGCGGGCTCGTCTAGGAGCAGCACCCGTGGATCGGTGGCCAGCGCCCGCGCGATCTCCACCAGTCGTTGCTGACCGTAGGGCAGGCTGCCCGGCAGCTCCATGGCGCGGCGACGCAGACCCACGATTTCCAGGACCTCGAGGGCGCGGGCGCGGGCCTCGTGCTCCTCCTTGCGCGCCGCGGAGGTGCGCAGCGTGACCGCCAACAGGCCGGCGCCGGTGCGACAGTAGCGGGCCACCAGGACGTTGTCCAGCACGGTCATGCGGTGAAAGAGACGGATGTTCTGGAAGGTGCGGGCTAAACCGACGGCCGTCCTCTTGGAGGGGCTCAGACCATGGATATCCTCACCGTCGAGAGATATCCGACCGCTCGTCTCCTGGTAGAGGCCGCTTATCAGATTGAGCGTCGTGGACTTGCCGGAGCCGTTCGGCCCAATCAGCCCGCGGATGGCACCCGCTTCGAGAGTCAGGTCGAGATCGTCCACGGCGAGCAGGCCGCCGAACGCCTTGGTCAGGCCCTTGAGTTCGAGGAGGGCGGTCATCAGGCCGTCCCCTCGGCGGGCGCGGGAGCGACCGGCTCCTCCGGCCCCCCGCCGGCGCCCCGTGGCGGGAAACGCCTGGCCCATGTCTGCCGCGCGAGACCCGTGAGACCTTCCGGCAGCAGTGCCAGAAAGGCGAGGATGGCCAGTGCGTAGACGATGGCCCACCAATCCTTGATGCTCCTCAACACCTCGGGTAGCGCGGTGATCACAGCTGCACCCACCACCGCCCCGGCCACGGAGCTACGCCCTCCGATGAGCAACATAGCCAGAACCTGCACGGCTACTTCCAAGTGGAACAGGTCCGGACTGATGTAGAGAACCAGGTGCGAGTACATCGCTCCAGCCAGACCGGCGCACGCGGCCGAGATGGCGAAGGCCAAGATCTTCAATCCGGGCAGATTGACGCCCATCGCCTCTGCGGCCAGGGGGTCGTCCCTGATGGCCTCCATCCCCCGACCCAAACGCGAGCGTCTCAGATGGAGCACGAAGACCACCACCGCCACCGTGATCACGAGACTCAAGTAGTAGTAGGAACGGGGGTCGTCGAACGCGAACGACCCGATGTGCGGCACCGGTATCCCCGAGATGCCGGTAGGGCCGTGTGTGAGCGAGTCCCAGTTGATCATGAGCTGCCGAGCCACCTCGGCAAAACCGATGGTGGCCATGGTCAAGTAATGCGTCTTCAATCGGAGGGTCGGGGCGCCGAGAAGCACCCCCGCAGCAACCGCGATAAGCGGTGCGAAGAGGAACCCCGCCCACACAGGCAGTCCCAGGTCCACTGTCAGGATGGCCGACGTGTAGGCCCCCACTCCCCAGAACGCAGCCTGGGCCACAGAGAAGATACCGGTCATGCCGAAGATCACGTAGAAGCCGAGTGTCAACACGGCGTTGATCAGGACCATATTGAGGATGGTCTGGAAGTAGCGGTCGTTCGTAAGGAGCGGCAAGATCGCGGCACCGATCAACACCAACCAGGGCGCCACTCGCAGCCATCTGCTCCTAGCCAACGTACATCACGCCTTGTCGGCTACCTTCTCGCCGAAGATGCCTTGGGGCCGGACGATGAGGAACACGATGAGCAAGACGAAGGCGAATACGTCTTTATAGACCGAAGAAATGTGCGCGGTGGCGAAGGTCTCGACGAGACCCACCACCAGACCGCCCGCGATGGCTCCAGGGACGCTCCCCCACCCGCCGATGATCGTGGCGATGAAGGCCTTGAGACCCATGATGAAACCCATGTCCAGGTTCACGAAGTAGATGGGGGCCACGAGAACGCCCGCGATAGCTCCCACGGCCGAGGCGAGGATGAAGGTGAGGGTGCCCATGCGGAGCACGCGGATCCCGATGAGCTGGGAGGCGAGACGATCCTGCGACATGGCGCGGAGCTTCTTGCCGGTGCCGGTCCGGAAAAGGAAGAAGTAGAGAGCGACGACGAGCACAGCGGTGAACGCCACGATGAGCAGGTCCTGCGGCCTCACCCGCACCGACCCAAGCTGTACCATGCTCATGCCGAACGGCTCTTGGAAGGAGGTCGGGTAGGGTCCCCAGATCTTGAGAGCGATGTTGCGCATCAGTACCGAGGCGGCGATGGTGCTGGCCAGATAGGTGGCTATGTCGGCCTGCTTCATGGGCCGGTAGGCCAGGCGCTCGAATATCACGCCCACCACCCCCGCGACTATCAACGTCATCACGAATGCGGGGATGTAGGGCACGCCCCAGTTCAGCACCAGGGTGGACATCACGAACGCCCCGACCATGGCGAACTCGCCCTGGGCGAAGTTAAGGATGTTGGTGCTGTTCACCAGCAGCACGAAGCCGAGGGCCACCAGGCCGTACACCGACCCGATGGCAAGACTGGTGACGAGAAGTTGGAGGTTGTAGCTCACAGG
>JBBRDB010000153.1:0-6472 GCA_038204345.1 Thermoleophilia bacterium
CGTGCGGATGATCAACCCACACGAGCGGATGGCGTCGTCGTTGCCCGGGATGATGAAGTCCACTTCGTCGGGATCGCAGTTCGTATCCACCAGGCCGATCAGCGGGATGCCCAGCTTGATGACCTCTTTGGTGGCGATCAGTTCACGCTTCGGGTCGATCACGAACACCGCGTCGGGCAGACGCGTCATGTCGGCGACTCCCCCCAGATTGGTCTCGAGCTTCTCGAGTTCGCGCTCGAGGTTCATGCGCTCCTTCGTGGGCAGCAGGGCAAGCGTGCCCTCATCCCGGTGGCGTCTGAGCTCGTGCAGCCTATTGATGCGGGCATGGATCGTGGCGAAGTTGGTGAGCAGACCGCCCAGCCAACGGTGCGACACGAAGGGCATGCCCACGCGGGTGGCCTCCTCGCGGATGGCATCCTGACACTGCTTCTTGGTGCCGACGAAGAGGACGGATCCTCCCCGGCTCGAGATGTTGCGCGTGAACTCGAAGGCGCGGTCGAGCAGTTTCGTGGTCTTCTGCAGGTCGATTATGTGGATCCCGCCCCGATCCGCAAAGATAAAGGGCTTCATCTTCGGGTTCCATCGGCGGGTCTGGTGGCCGAAGTGCACTCCGGACTCCAGGAGCTGCTTCATTGAGGCAGCAGGCATGGGCGCTTCCTTTCATTGGTTCTCTTGAGATTTCACCCAAAGCACCCCACGGAACCGGCACGGCCGGCACCACCGTGGTGGTGGTCTCTTCGGGGTCGAGGTGGACAACCGGTGCAGTGTAGCACACAGGCCGATCTGCGGTCACCGGGCGATGCGCCGTGCCCCCCTCTACAGCGGACCCTAGCGCGCGCGGACTCCCGGCTCCAATTCCTCTTTGATGCGCCCCTTCAGGCGCAGGATGGCCTTGGTGTGCAGTTGCGAGACGCGCGACTCCGTGACCCCGAGCACCTCACCGATCTCCTTGAGCGTCAGGCCGTCGTAGTAGTAGAGGCCGATCACGATCTTCTCGCGCTCGGGCAGTCGACGGATAGCGTCCGCCAGTATGCCCTTGACCTCTTGGATATCGAAGGCGCGCGCAGGGTCGGGCGAGGAAGAATCCTCGAGGGTGTCCATCAAGCTGACCTTGTCGCCGTCGGAACCCGAGAGGGTCCAGAACTCGTCGAGCGCCACGATCGACGCGCTGCTGATCTGGTGGAGGATATCCTGGAACTCAGGCACGGTGACGTCCAGCTCGCCGGCGATCTCCTCGTCGGTGGGCGCGCGATGCAGTTCGTTCTCGAGCTTCGTGACCGTGCGCTCCACCTGTCGGGCCCAGCTGCGGACAGACCTGGGGACCCAGTCGAGACTCCGCAGCTCGTCGATGATCGACCCCTTGATGCGTGAGATGGCGTAGGTCTCGAACTTGATGTTGCGCGAGAGGTCGAAACGCTCGAGGGCCCCTATCAGACCGAGGAGGCCGTAGGAGATGAGGTCGGCTTCCTCGACGTGGGCCGGCAGTCCGCTTCCCATGCGGCCGGCTACGTACTTGACCAAAGGGGAATAGGCCAGAATCAGTTCGTCACGCGCCTTGGAATCAGCGTTGAGCTTGTAGCGGCTCCACAGCTCCTCGACTTCGTTGCCTATCTTCTTGTGCGCCATCCCCGCCGCCTACGCTCGAGGATGCGCGGTCCGATAGGCTTTCCGCAGGTGAGCGGCGGACACGTGCGTGTACACCTGGGTGGTGGCCAGCGATGCGTGACCCAGGAGTTCCTGGATGGAACGGAGGTCGGCCCCTCCCTCCAAGAGGTGCGTAGCGAAGGAGTGCCGGAGCGTGTGCGGAGACGTCCCTTCCGGGACCGACGCGCGGTCGAGATGCCGTTCCAGACGCCGCCGGACGTCCGAGGGGTTGAGAGGTCGCCCGCGGCGACTCACGAACAGAGGTTCATCGACATGATCTGTAGCGCGCCGGGTGATCTTCGCGGCTGGGGCGGCTGGGGCGCTCGCATGCGCACGGGCGAGCAGGCCGGGTCGAGCTACCCGCAGGTAGCGATCGAGAGCCGACAGCGCGTCCTCCCCCACCGGGACGACCCGGACCTTGCGTCCTTTTCCCTTCACCCGCGCCTCTCGTCTGCCAACGTCGATGTCCTGAACGGTCAGATCAAGCGCTTCTTGAGCCCTCAGGCCGCACGAGTATTTCAACTCGAACAGGGCCCGGTCGCGCAGTGTGAGGGGTTCGTCGCCGTCGATCCCGTCCAGGAACTCCCCGATCTGTGTGGGCGTGAGCACGCTCGGCAGCCTCTTGGGGATGCGGGGGGCGCGGACCCCATGGGCAGGGTTGCCGTCTCGCCACTCCTCGCGGGCGCAGAAGGCTAGGAACGTCCGGACGGTCGACAGCTTGCGCGCGACGGACGTGCGCGCGTAGGGTCGCTTCCGCGGGGACAGGCTCCCCTCGACCAACCCCGACACGAACGCCCTGACGTGCGCGGCGGTCACGGCATCCACGTCCTCGAGCCCCAGGGACGCGCAGAACTCGGCGAACTGGGCAAGGTCGGAGCGGCCCGCCTCGATGCTGCGCGGACTGTATCCGGCGGCCACCAGACTGCGCAGATAGAGGGAGCAGCGCTGCAAGAAAAGAGTCATCTCTGTCGACTGGGCCACCGATACGATCTTCAGCTCACTCCTCTGCCTGTCGTCTCGCCTCAAGCAACCGCGGCTCTGACACCGCGCTCGGGTGACGGGCGCCCCGGTGGCGGTCACACTATCGCGTACCTCCCGGGCCCGCGGCTCACGATCCCGCCGCCCATCTCAAGCATGGCCAAGGCGACCGAGGCTTCCCTCACGCTCAGCCCCGTCGCTCGGGCGACGGCGTCCACCGTCTGCTCCCCCGCGGCCAACGCCAGCATGACCAAGCGCTGCGTGGAGTCGGTGACCTGGGTACCCTCATCGCTGCGCGCAGTCGGGGGCGCGGGCTCGCGACTCCCCCTTTCCATTCTGGTGACACGGAGAAAATCCTCCACCACCTCGTCGGGAGCGACGCAGGGGATGGCGCCGTCGTAGATGAGGCGGTTGCAGCCTTCGCTCTCTCTGCCGATGATCGAGCCCGGCACCGCGAAGACATCCTTGCCCAACTCCAGAGCACGGTGGGCCGTGATGAGCGCACCGCTCCGCGCGGGCGCCTCGACCACCACCACCGCGTCGCCCAGAGCCGCCAGCAGGCGGTTGCGCTCGGGGAACGACCAGGCGGTCGGGGTGGTGCCAGGGGCGTACTCACTAAGCACCACGCCATCAGAGACGATCCTCTCGTACAACTCTCGATGGCGCCGGGGGTACACGACGTCGGCGCCGGAGCCAAGCACGGCCGCGGTAAGCCCCCCGGCATCGAGGGCCGCGCGATGAGCCCGTCCGTCGATACCTAAGGCCAAGCCGCTCAGCACGCACACTCCGCGAACGGCGAAAGCCGCCGCCAGCCGCGCGGCTACCACCATGCCGTACCGCGTAGGCTTACGAGTGCCCACGATCGTCACACGGGGCCGAGTTTCGAGTGCGTCCAGCGCGGCCACGTCCCCTGCCATGTAGAGCCCGGCCGGCGGATACCGCAGCCGGGCCAAAGCCCCCACGTAGCCAGGGGCCCCGAAGGCCACGAACCGCAGTCCTGCGCTCTGGCAGGAACGAAACTCTGCGCGGGGTGAGACTTTCGAACGCGCCCCGAGAAAGCGGTCCACCCATGGCCGACCGCCCGACCATCGGATCAATGTTCGCCGATCGGCGCGCCATATCTCGCAACAACCGTGTTCGGACAGAAGTTCGAGAACCCCCCGAGACCCTTCCCTCGCGACCCGGCTCACTCCGAGCGCGGCCAGCACGTCCTCGCTCGGTGAGTTCATTCCGCCTGTGACGACCACGGAATCCGACGCAGCGTCAGTGCCTCCGCGACGTGTTGGCCGCCAACCTGTGCAGCGCCATCAAGGTCCGCCAGCGTTCTTGCCACCGCCAGCGTGCGTACGAAGCCTCGTCCACCCAGGAACCCGCGCGCCAACGCCTCCCTCACCAAGCGCCGCGCGTCTCGGTCGAGGCGGCTCTCAGTTTCTAGGCGGAGGGGATGTCCAGCGGAGCGGACGCCCGGTCGGGCCTCTGGGTCCAAGCCCCCGGCACCTCCGCGCATCCGTTCCTCTCGATAGGCGTGGGCTGCCGCTACGCGGGCCTGTACTGCCGCTGACTCCTCCGGCGGTTCGGGGTCTTCGTCGAGGTCCTCGCGTGTGAGGGGTTCCACCTCCACGAAGACGTCGATCCTATCGAGCAAGGGGCCGCTGAGTTGCGCCGAGTAGCGCAGCAGTTGTTCGGCTGTACATCGGCACTCACGGTCTGGATGGCCTTGGAAGCCGCACGGACAGGGGTTCATCGCACCCACGAGAGTGAACCGGGCAGGTAGACGGATGCTGCCGGCGGCCCTGCTTATGATCACCTCGCCCTCTTCCAGCGGCTGCCTTAGGGACTCGAGGACGTCGCGCGAGAACTCGGGAAGCTCATCCAAGAACAACACTCCCCGATGTGCCAGGCTGGCCTCTCCCGGACCCGGCGAGGCTCCGCCTCCTATGACGGCCGCCCGGGACGCTGAATGATGCGGAGCACGAAACGGTCGGGCCTCAACCAAGCCGAACTCCGGCCGGTGAAGCCCAGCGACGCTCCAGATACGGGTTACCTCGAGAGCCTCGTTTCGAGACAGAGGTGGAAGGATCGATGGGACCCGCCGTGCCAGCATCGTCTTGCCCGCCCCCGGCGTACCGATCATCAGAGCGTGGTGACCCCCGGCCGCGGCGATCTCAAGGGCCCGGCGCGCGCGAGCGTGGCCCACGACATCTGCCAGGTCGGCGCTCTGTGATTCCTCCCGGGCGTGGCTCCGTCGACGTTTCATCCAGCGCACCCCTCGTGCCTGGAGTCTGCCGGCGAAGTCTGCATCCCGGAGGGCCGAAACCGCCTCGACAAGACTGACGACGCCGATAAGCCCCAGGCCTTCCACTACCGAGACCTCAGGAAGAGCGGCCACTGGAACCACCAGGAGGTCCACGCCGTCGTCTCGGGCGGCCTCCGCGACAGGCAGCATTCCCCTGACCGGGCGGACCCCGCCGTCCAGGGCAAGCTCGCCCACGGCTCCGACGCGGCGCAAAGCCCCGGCTGGCAGATACCCGGAAGCGCCAAGGACGGCGAGAGCCACGGGCAGGTCGAAGCCGGGGCTCTCCTTCCGCACGTCGGCGGGCGAGAGGTTCACCGTGATCCTTTGCGTGGGCAGAGGCATGCCGCTGCTCACCGCGCCCGACCGCACCCGTTCGCGCGCCTCCCGGACGGCGGCGCCGGGCAGGCCGACGATGGTCATACCGGGCAGTCCGGGGCGAACGTGCGCCTCGACGCGCACCGGTACAGCCGCCGTCCCGACGACGGCGTAGCCGCGGGCCTGCGCCATACCCATAGCGCGGGCCTCAGCGCCCGGGGCTTAGGACGTCGGATAGATGTGCAAGGGTCCTCAACGATCCGTCGTCGTCCAGCATCACCACTATCACGTCAAACCTTACATCTCGGGTGACGCGCCCCCCCTCGGCCATCCACCATGCCGCCGCAGCCCGTAATCGCCGTTCTTTGCGTGGACCGATGGACTCCAACGCGTCACCGAAGAACGAGCCGGAACGGGCCTTCACCTCGACGATGACCAGGGTGGCCTCGTCGTGACATATGAGGTCGATCTCGCCGACGGGCGTGCGGTGATTACGCGCCACGACCTCCCATCCGCGCGACAGCAGGTAGTCCCCGGCCGCTTCCTCGGCCATTCTCCCCCGCGCGACAGCCGTCGTCCTCACCGCATCTCCTTCCCGAGGATCCTCGCCCCCCTTGGGGCACGGCAAGGACGATAGCGGCAGGCGCGGCCCGGGGACATCGGACCTTAGTCGGAGAGAGGCTCCTCGCAGAAGAGATCTAGCTGGAGGGAATCCACGCCCACGAAGCTGCGGCGGTGGATCTCGCAGGGGCCCAGTTCGAGCAGGGCGGCCCGGTGGGCCCTGGTGGCGTAGCCCACGTGCTCGAAGAATCCGTAGCCCGAGTAGCGCTCGCTGAGGCTGCACATGAGTCGGTCGCGAGTCACTTTGGCGATGACCGAGGCGGCCGCCACGGCCGCGCTCTTCCCGTCGCCGCCGATGAGCAGAAGAGTCCTCAATCGCTCGTCGGGGAGCGCGAACCCATCGACGAAGGCCAGATCGTAGCGGCCGCCCAAGCGCCGCACCGCCTCACCCAAAGCCTGGATGTTGCAGCGGTGGAGGCCCACCCGGTCGATGGTCTCGGGGGAGACGGCCACGATCGAAACCGAAGAGGCTGTGCGCAGGATGCGTGGGTAGAGGTGTTCTCGCGCCGGGCGGGTAAGGGCCTTCGAATCGGTGAGTCCCGTCAAAACCCGGCCGAGGGGCCGGCTGTAGTCGAGCGCGACGGCCGCCGCCACCAGAGGACCGGCGAGACACCCCCT
>JBBRDB010000154.1:0-6460 GCA_038204345.1 Thermoleophilia bacterium
TGTTCGCCACCTATGGCACCCCTTTCTCTCAGTTTGCAGTGACCGACGACACCTGACCTGTTCTTGATTCCATCATGTTCGTAGTGGAAACTCAAGAGGAAGTTTGTGAAATCGCCCACACCGCGCCGGACACCGTCCAGTTTCGTGTCGGCTCGGCTCTCCCGGTTCGCCGGGAAGGGTCCGCCTCGCGCGGGGGAATGGCGGGTGGGCGGCGGGCGGGACGGCTCGTCGTGGAAGGGATGCAGCCCTTCGTGCCCAGAAGGCTGAGAGGCTAACCGATGACGGCCTCGTCGGTGATGGCCAGGCCTGCATCGAAGATCTCGAAGGCCTCGAGCAGCTGGGCCTCCGTGATGCAGAGTGGCGGGTTGCTGAAGAAGGTGTTCCAGTTGATGAACACGAAGAGACCGTTCTCCTGGAAGAAGGCACCCAGCTTGGCCATCTCCGGGCTGGTGCCGTTAAAGGGCGCCATCGGCTCTTTGGTCGCGCGGTTCCGCACCAACTCTACCGCGCCGAACAGGCCGATCGACCTGACGTCCCCCACTGACGGGTGCTTGGCTTCGAGGCCGGCCAGGCGATCGGCCATGACGGCCCCCATGCGGCGAGCGTTGCCCACGAGATCGTCCTCGTGCATGACCTGGAGGGTGGCCACCGCTGCGGCGAGCGACATCGGATGGGCATTGTAGGTGAGGCCGCCGTAGAATTTGCGGTCCTGGAAGTACTCGGCGATCCTCCCGCTGATAGCCACTGCGCCCAACGGCAGGTAGGCGGAGGTCAAGCCTTTGGCCATGGTGATGATGTCGGGCACGACGTCCCAATGATCCACGGCGAACCACTCCCCGCATCGACCGAGGCCGGCCATGACCTCGTCGCACACGAGCAGGATGCCGTACTCGTCGCACAAAGCGCGGAGACCCTGTAGGTATCCGTCGGGAGGCACGATCAACCCGTTCGTCCCGGTGACCGACTCGATGAAGACGGCGGCGACGGTGTGCGGGCCCTCGTACATCAAAGTCTCTTCCAACTGGTCGAGGCATTTCCTCGAGAACACCTCGTCCGTATCGCCTTCCTCATACAGATGACTGCGGTACTTGTAGGGATCGAAGACCCTGACTACCCCAGGGATGCCGGGCTCGTTGGCCCACCGGCGGGGATCGCCCGTGAGCGTCATGGCGCCGGCAGTCGCCCCGTGGTAGGAGCGATAGCGGGTGATGATCTTGTGTCGCCCGGTGAACTCGCGGGCCATCTTGATGGCGTTCTCGTTGGCCTCGGCGCCACCGAGGGTGAAGAAGAACATGTCGAGATCACCCGGTGTGATATCCGCCAACATGGGCCCGATCTGCGCACGCACCCGCGTAGCCATGCCGGGGCCGGCATATGCCAGTTCCTCCGCCTGGGCCTTGATGGCGTCGATGACGCGCTGGTCGCTGTGGCCTATGTTCACGCACATCAACTGGGAATTCATGTCCATGTAGCGCTTGCCGTCGGCGTCCCAGAAGTGGACTCCCTTGGCCCTCGCCATAGGGATGGGGTGCACCTGTGACTGCACCGACCAGGAGAAGAACGAGTGCTTCTTGGTCAACGCCACCATCTCTTTGGCGGACATCTTCGTGTCTGTGGTCATGTAACGCCGGCCTCCCTCTGTTCTAACTCCAGGTGCCCATGGTCTTGGCATCCCAGATCCAGCGATTGACGACGACCTTCTTATCCGTGAAGAAGTCGATCGCGTCCCTGCCTTGCCCATGCAGGTCGCCGAAGAACGAGTCCTTACGCCCGGCGAAGGGGAAGTAGGCCATGGCCGCGGGGACGCCGATGTTGATGCCGATGTTGCCCGCGTTCGCTTCGTACTTGAACTTGCGGGCCGTGAAACCGTCCTGCGTGTAGATGGAGGCGGCGTTGCCGAAGGGGCTCTCGTCGATGATCTTGAGGGCCTCGTCCAGCGTATCAACCTTCATGATGCAGGCTACCGGGCCGAAGATCTCTTCGCCGGCGATGGTCATGTCGGGGGTGACGTCGTCGAAGATGGTGGGGCCGATGAAGTAGCCGTCTTCGCACCCAGGGGTGATGACCTCGGGCGAACGCCCGTCGAGCAGGAGCGTCGCGCCCTCCTCTATGCCCTTCTCGATGAGACCGAGGATGCGCTCCTTGGCCTTGGCGCTGATGACCGGGCCCATCACTACTCGCTCATCCAGCCCGTAGCCTACCGTCACCTCTGATGCTCTTTGCTTGAAAGCGGCCGACGCCTTCTCGTGCACCTCATCGCCCACACACACGAGCACGGAGCCGGCCAGACAACGTTCGCCGGCACAACCGAAGAAGGAGTTGATCCAGTTCTGAGAGGCCTTGTCGAGGACCGCGTCGGGCATGACGACGAGGTGGTTCTTGGCACCCGCCTGAGCCTGGACACGCTTCTTGTGCTTGGCGCCTTCGTGATAGACGTAGTGACCCACCCGGGTGGAGCCCACGAATGAGATGCCTTTGATCAAGGGATGGTGCAGCAGGGCGTCCACGACTTCCTTGTCACCATTGACCATGTTGATGACGCCTTTGGGCATCCCGGCCTCGTGCAGCAACTCAAAGATCATCATCTGGCTGATGGTGTCCTGCTCCGAGGGCTTGACGATGTAGGTGTTGCCTGCGGCGACGGCGTAGGGCCAGAACCAGAAGGGCACCATCATGGGGAAATTGAACGGTGCGATGCAGGCGAACACGCCGAGCGGCTGGCGGATCATCTCCTCGTCGATGCCCGGGGCGCCACCGTCTTCCAAGTTGTAACCCATCATGAGCGAGGGCATACCGGCCGCCACTTCCAAGTGCTCGATGCCCCGCATCACGGAGCCCCGGGCCTCTTCCAGGCTCTTGCCGTGTTCCTGGGTGACCACACGCGCCATGTCTTCCAAGTGCTCTTCCATCAGGTGCTTCAGCTTGTAGATGAACTGCACCCGCACCTGCGGGGGCACGCTGCGCCACTCGTTGAACGCGGCATGCGCGGCCCGAGCCGCCTCGTCGACCTCCGCCGCCGTAGACATGGCTACTGTGGCGATCTCCTTGCCTGTCGCAGGGTTGTCGACGACGAGGATACGGCTGCTCTCTGAGTGGACGAAAGCACCATCTATGTAGTTGGGGATGCTGCCGTAGTGAGCCTTGTACTCGGGTATGAGCACCATGGTCTCGAGGGTCGCCATATGAGAGACCTCCTCAGGGGTTTCTAGACAGAGCTGGAATACGTTCCCCCGGCGTGGGCCCCCGTTATCCACGCGCACGCTGGTAGCAGAAGCCTACCCTCGTGCCAGAGCACCGGTCCAGTGGTAAGATGCCCATGAGACGGCCCTCCCTGCAGCATGGTGCACATGACACGGCCACCACTCACCATACGCGATCTTCAGTCGGAGCCGGAGTTCCAGCTACGGCTCTTGACAGGCGCGTCCGCGATCGACAGGGCCGTGGAAGGCATCCACCTCTCGGAACTCGACGACCCTACCCCCTGGATGGTCCCTTGCAGCATCCTCCTTACCACGGGGCTCAACATCAACACCGACCCGGCCGCGGGGGCCCGCCTGGTGGACCTGTTGTCGGAGGCCGGGATGGCCGGTGTGGGTGTGGCTCTCGGGCACTATCTTGATCAGTTACCGCCCTCGATGGTGCGGCGGGCCGAAGGCCTCTCCTTCCCCCTCTTCACCCTGCCCATCACTGTCCCGTTCCGGAGGATCTTGGCCTACAGCTACGATGCCCTGGCCGCGCGGGACACCTACCGGCTCCGCCGCAGTATGTCCGTTCAGAGTCATCTGCTGGAACTCCTCATCGAGGAACGGGGCATCGCAGAGTTGGTGCAGCAACTGAGCCACCTGCTCGAGGCCACCGTCCTCCTGTTCGATGGAACGGGCACGTTGCTCACTGCGGCTGAGGGGCAGGCGCGCATCTCCGCCCGCGGCCGGGTGGAACTCTGGGAGCGCTACCTGGAGCACAGGGACCGAAAGGAACCCCACCCCGCGTACCGATCCTCGGGCTTCCGCGTCTCCTATCGGGAGGCCTCTCTGCATGGGGTGGTAGAGCGGGTCCTTCTAGCCGTCTATGCGAACAGGCCCATACCCGAACTTGCCGAGACCACGTTGTCGTTCGCCCAGAAGCTCCTGACCCTCGAGGTGTTGCGCGTTCGGGACGTGGCTGCGTTACAGCGTCGCATGCGGACGGGTCTCATGGACGACCTTGTCTCCGGCATAGGCATCGAGACGGAATTGGGTGCCCGGATGCGCCAGTATGGACTGGACCCTGAGCGTCCGTGGCGCGTGGCCATGTTCGAGATCGACGACTTCGCGGCGCACTTCACCAAGACGAGACGGGACGCACACCGCGAGGAGCAGATGCAGGAGTTCAAGAGCCGGTTCCTCGATACGGTCGATGCCTTCCTGATGAATCAAGGGCTGCCCTTCCTGAGCATCCTGAAGAGCGACTCCGTGGTGTCGCTCATCCACTTCGTGGACGCCACTCCTCCCGGCACCGAGCGCACGCTGACGGCGCTCAGGGAGCGCCTGGAGGATACGCTTTCACCCGCGACCCTCAGCATCGGCGTCTCGGCTTCGGGGGTAGGAGCCGCCCTCGTGGCTCTGGCCTTTAGGCAGGCGCGGGAGGCGCTGGGGCTCACCCGCCAGACCGGGGGGATCCGCATCCGATTCTTCGATCAGATCAATCCGCAGAACCGGCTACTCGACGCGCAAAGCCCGGAGGGACTGGCGGCCGTTTACGACGAGACCTTGCGCCCGCTCGCCGACCACGATGCTCTGCGCCATACCGGGCTGCTTCACACGCTCGAGGTCTTTCTGGACAAGGAGCGGTCCTTGAGCCGAACCGCCTCAGAGCTGCACATGCACAGGAACACGCTCGCGAAGCGCATAAACCGGATCGAGCAGATACTAGGACGGAGCCTCATGGCTACCGACGACTTGGTGGCCATCGGACTGGGGCTGAGAGCCCGCGACCTCCTCGCTGGGCGCTCGGAGTCCCTCTTGACCACTAGACCCGTTGCACCACGCAGCAGAGAGTGAGGACACACGAATGAGGGCGTACAAGTGAACGACGAGAGGAAGGACGAGAGCATCCGCAAGGCCTTGGCATGCGTCGCCGATGTGCTCGATCTCAGACGCTTGACTGATGATGAGCGCGCCCACATCGTGAGCCTGGAGACCGCCACCGAACAGGGCGGCGCCGCTGGGGGTATGGTCGATTTCGTGAACGAGGGCATCCGTGGAGCGTTGGCGTGCGAGATCGTGTACGCGGCAACCACCGGGCCCATGTTGGACGACCCCGTCCACCCCTGGATGGTCATGGTCGACAGCGAGGGCGGACTCGTGGGAGAATGGCTGCCCAAGAGCCGACGAGACGAGGTGCGGAGCGGCGGCGCGGCCACCTTTCTCTCACCCGACTTCGTCATCTACAAGGACCGGAAACCCAAGGGCAAGAGCCGCATCGTGATGCCCTTTGTATGCGTTCCGCTCGAAAGCGCCGAGGGGGACTTGACCACCTGCGGCATCGGGACCCCCTCGGGACCCGCCGACGAGTACATCCGGAGTCTGCTGGGTAACCCAGGCAAGGAGATGGCCACGCTCGTGGTGGGTATATCCCCCCTTCCGCCCGCCGCCACCGACAAGCAAGGAGAAACGACATGAGCGAAGCCCGCACCACGCCCTGGACCGGCAACCTCGGTCAGTTGATCGAGTACGCCACCGACGCCATCGTGAGCAAGACCCTCATCGACGAACCGCGGGTGAAGGTCGTGCTCTTCGCCATGTCGGCGGGACAGTCGCTTTCGGAGCATACGGCAAGCATGCCGGCGTCCATCCACGTCCTCGAGGGCGACGCCTCCATCCTGCTGGCCGAGACGCGGCACGAGGCGCCGCCCGGCACCTACATCTTCATGCCGGCGCACCTCAATCACGCCGTGGACGCCGTGAGTGACACAGTGTTCCTGCTGCATCTCCACCGCGGCGAGGAGTGAACATGGCGGCCTCGGATGCCGGCGCCGCGGCGATGAAGAAGACCCCGAAGACCACAGGAACGCCCCCGTCGAAGGTGCAGGCCGACATTGACGCGGGCATCTGCGGCTTTCACACGACGGTCGTAGCCGAGGCAGAGTCAATGCGCGCAGTCAGGCTCTCTATCGAGAGCGAATGCCCTCAGATCCGCAAGGCGGCCGAGCGACTGACGGACATGGACATGCTCGAAGAACTCAGATCGGGCCTGGGTCACGGCCACGTGTACGAGGTCCTTTCAGGTTGCGTCAAACACGTCACCTGCCCTGTGGGCTCGGGCATCCTGAAAGCGGCTGAAGCGTCCGCGGGGCTTGCGCTGCCCAAGGACGTGAGCATCAAGCTGACTAAGGGGTAGCGGCGCCGGGGTAGCGGCGCCGGGATCGCGGGCCGTCGGGTTCCGGGGAGTGTTCGGACCCGGCGAGCAGAGCCGACGTGCA
>JBBRDB010000155.1:0-6453 GCA_038204345.1 Thermoleophilia bacterium
TACACGCCGACGGTCAGTGAGGTGGTCACGAGCTTGCTGACCAGGTAGGACGGCACCCCGCCGGGGGTCGCCTTGGCCCGCAACAGGGTCCCGTCCTCCCGGTCGGCGGTCAAGGACTGAATGACCAGCATCATCCCGAAGGCCACGAACATGCCGAGCACTCCCGGGAACATGCTGGTTCCCAGCGGAACTCCGCTGCCGTCGATGCTCCGGTCGCGGCAGAAGTAGATCGCGGCCAACGTCACCAGGGGCCAGAACAACTGGCCGATGAGCTCGACCCCGCTGAACGCCTGACGGAACTCGATCAGGCCGCGCGTGGTCCCAGACCGCGCGATCGTTCTAATGGTGGTCATGCCGCGTCCTCCTGCCCCAACCCGGGTCGGGTGGTGTCCTGCTCGGCCGACCGCACCAGGCTTAAGTAGGTGTCCTCCAGGGTGGCCCGGCGCACCTCCAGCTCGGTGACGGCGTCGCCATGCTCACGGAACAGGTCCCGTACGAACCCGGTGGAGTCGGCGGTGGGCTGCTCGAAGCGGTGGCCGCCGCGAACCCAGCGGACCTGGTCGGGTCCGGCGATCTGCGCGGCCAGCTGGCCTGAGGTGCCTTCCGCGATGACCCGCCCCGCCACGAGGATCGCGATGCGGTCGGCGAGCTGGTCCGCCTCAGCGAGGTCGTGGGTGGTCAGCAGCACGGTGGTCTCCATCTCGGTGACCACCGCTGTGAGCAGATCGTGGAAGTCTCGTCGCGCCTGCGGGTCCAGGCCAGCGGTGGGCTCGTCCAGGAAGAGCAGCTCCGGTCGCCCGACCAAGCCAACCGCGACATCGAGCCGGCGTCGTTGACCGCCGGAGAGGCGCCGAACCTGATGGTCGGCTTGACCAACCAGCCCCACTGCGGCGAGCAGCGCGTCGGTGTCCCAGGGCCGCTGGACCTGCGGTGTAGCGTACGGGGCGTACAGCGAGCCCTGGTTGGCCAGGAAGTCGCGCACCCGCCACTTCCCGTGATCGCGCCACGACTGGAGCACGATCCCGACCCGAGCCCGCCACGCCTCGCCGCCGTGGAGTGGGTCGACACCCAAAACGCGAACCTGCCCGGCCGAGGGCACACGGAAGCCTTCGAGGACCTCGATCGTCGTGGTCTTGCCCGCCCCGTTCGGGCCGAGTAGCGCCAAAACCTCCCCACGCCGCGCCCTTAGGCAGACCCCGTTCAGCACGTCCGTGGTGCCATAACGCATCCGAAGACCCTCAACCTCGATCCCCGAATCGGCCGGCATCTCGTCCATCATTGCGCCGCACCCGACGACCCGACAGCAGCCACCCACGCCAAGACCGTGCTGGCGTTGATGCCGCGTCGAGCCAGCGACTCAGACACGACCCCCGGCGCCGACACGAGCCCAAGCACCAGATGCTGCACGCCCAACGACCGTCCGCCCGCAAGGCTCAGATGCGCCTGCGCCTCCGCGAGCACCCGCACGGCCGGACCCGACATCACCGGGTCAGTCCAGCGGCGAGCCGGCCTCGGCCCAGAACCGGCCAGGGCACCCGCACCCAGCTGCTCCTCGATCTGAGCAACCACGGCATCCACATTGATTCCGAGCACGGCCAACGCGTCGGCTTCACCGTCGCTCACCCCACCACGACGGCGCGCCTGCTCTATCTCCTCGGCCACCTGCGCCCGCTCGGAAGCGCCCGCAATCTTCGCGAGGAGCGCCCCACCGTGCTCGTCGTCAAGTAGGGCCCACAGGAGGTGGCCTTCACTCACCTGCCGGCAACCATCTCGCTGCGCCAACCCATAGGCCCGCGCCACCACCGCCCGCACCTCTGGCGTCAGTCGACTCATCACCGTTCATCGCCTCCCGTGCTTCTTGTACGCGGCCTGGCGGGTCACGCCCAGCTCCCGGGCGACCTCGGCCCACGACCACCCCAAGGCCCGCGCATGGCGAACCTGCGCATCCTCCAACTGGTCGACTAGCTTCCGAAGACCCGCAGTAGCCCGTAGCCCGACCCGCGGATCCTGGTCGCTGGCGGCTGCCGCCAGCACCACTGCTTCACTCATGGTGCCAACCTAGGTTGACGAGGGACGGGTGTCAACCTAGGTTGGCATACGGCGGCACCCTAACCGCCGTCGATATTGACGAACACCACCGGCCCCTGGGCCCGGGGTGACGTCAGGATTGGTGAGCAGGTGACGTCAGAGTTCACGCCCAAAGCCACAGCCGGGTCCAGAGGACTGACCAAGCTTCGAGGCCACCTGAAGGAAGTCGAGGCGCGACCATGAGCATCGAGGACCTCCTCGCGCAGGCGGAACCACGCGCCATGAACCTGGACCCGCAGCAGGTACTGCTCGCCGGTAAGCGTCGACAGCGCAGCCAGCGTCTCCGTACCGCGATCCTCGGGTCGGCCGCCGCTCTGGCAGTGGTCCTCGTCATCGTTGCCGGCTTGCACCTCTGGGGCGCAGCGACACCGGCAATCCCCGCCGCACCCTCCCAGACGATGCCTTCCCGATCAGCGTCCCCAGAGGAGGTGGCCCGGGCCTACCTGGCCGCTGCGAAGAACGGCGACTGTGATCTGACGAAGAAGTTGACGCTGAACGGGGCCTTCGCGTGGTGCGACAACCCCAAGATCCTCGACTACCGCACCGTGCGCGCCCTGGCCGGGTTGCAGACCCCGGGGCCCGGCTCGCCAGCGGTGAAGGCGGTGACCTTCGAGATCAACACCACCGGTAGCTCCGATCTCTCCATCCCGGCCGGCTGGATGCCCTGGACGTTCCTACTCACCCAAGGCCCCGACGGGTGGCGTCTCTACGACCAGGGATCAATCTGAGCAACCCTGCAACAACGACCTGATATTGATGCGGCAGGCCATACATCGGCAAGACCAGTCGGCCCCTCTGCGGCATGGTCGGGCGAGCGTAGCCGTCCTCAACGCGGCTGCTTGTTTCATCTCCGCCCCACGATTAGTTCCGGATTGAGAGGACCGGCGCCAGTTCGACTGCGACAATGCGCTTGATCCTCCGGGGAGGGTCACTTCGAATGGTCAGGCCTCATGTCCGACCACTGATGCTCGCGAAGGAGCTGAGCCATGGTCGACCGGAAGCGGGTTGCTGTCGCTCTGCACTGGCAATCCGTAGCTGTCTGGAT
Organism: Thermoleophilia bacterium; assembly: GCA_038204345.1. Taxonomy (GTDB): domain Bacteria; phylum Actinomycetota; class Thermoleophilia; order RBG-16-64-13; family RBG-16-64-13; genus JAHJSA01. Next base: position 3,134 of record JBBRDB010000155.1, read on the forward strand.
CCTCGGTGTCCTGGGCGGCCTCATCGGAGTTGTGTCCCTACTAGCCAGTAAACAGTGGCTGGGGGCGATCTACTTCTTAGGCTTCGCTGGCTACTGCGGATGGCGTTTGCCGCTGGCTGTCCGCAGATCGCAAGCATTCTCCGCCCGGCAGCGTTCTCTCGCGAGTGCCCCTACCCCGCGGGATCAAGATCCACCGAAGTAGAGGAGCCGTGGTGATATTGCCAGACGCGAAGCAACCGTCGGGCGATTCTGGAGCTGACCTACCGGACGAACGAGTCTGGGGTGTAAATCTGGCGGAAGAGTGCTCTGGCCTTCGCTGCGAGGGCCTTCACCACAACCACCCGCAGGGATCCGCGCCCTATGGCCTACCGGAACCTCCTTCTCGTCGTTCTCGTCTGCATCTGTCTGCGGGAGCGAAAAGTAGCCGGCACGCCCACGGAACAGCGCAAACCGAACGTCCTCACATCGGCACGACCGAGCGGATCACGGCTAGAAGAGGACGTCCATGCTAGTCGCGGCCACCACGTGGGTATCACCTTGGCCGTCGACACGGAGCCAGCCTGCGTACCACCCGCGTCTCGAGGGAGAACGCGGCGAAGCACAGAAGGGCGGCTGAAAGGCCGAGCACCGCCCGCGGACCTGTGACATCGACAGCCACGCCGCCAATGACCGAGCCCAGCACGAACGCGGCGGGCACGACCATCTCGTCTACGCCTCGAACGCGGCCGAGGAAGTCAGCGCGCGCGTAGCGCTGCTCGAACGTCACATGTCCGATCGACATGGGTGCGTTACCCAGTGCAGTGACCAGTACACCGACAATCAGTAAGGGTAAACTGGGCGCAGACACGATGATCAGAGCACCGCCGGCGATGAGGAGTCCTCCCGCGCGCAGAGACCGGCGCAACGAGGCTTTCTCCGCTAGAGCAACGATGGTTCCTCCGACCAGGACTTGCGCGATGCCATTAGTGATGCTGAGCCAGGCGAGGCTCTCCGGGCGGCCATTCAAGACGCGCGTGATGAAGAAGATCATCACGGTGTTGTTGATGCCTGCGCTGATGGCCTGGAGCGCGGCCACGCCGATGGCGGTACGCAGCGTCCCGTGTCGGGCGACGTAGCGGATGCCTGCTCGGACGTCTCGACCGAGGGAATCACCGCGGGCGCGGACCACTGCGGCTACGGCGAGCCGAAGCTGAGGCGCCGGCTCGCTGCCGAGCGCGTCCTGGCGCGCGGTCTTCAGCGCTGTCCTCATGAGTACGCCCGAGGCCGCGAAGGAGGCCGCGTCGATCATCAGGGCCGGCGTTGCGCCGAAGTGGGCGAATAACCACGCGGCCGCGGCAGGACCCGTCACGAACGAGGACTGCTCAAGCATGGAAATGATCCCATTGGCACGCTCGAGCCTCTCCGAGGGAACCAGCGTGGGCACCGCCGCCCGAGCCGCGATCACGCCCAAGACACCGACGCATGAGCTCACCGACACCAGCGCTATCGCCGCCGGCGCGTACCCGCGCCAGACGCACGCGAAGATGGCCGTCCCGATGAGTGCTCTCCCCACGTCGGACGCGACCAGGATCGACCGTAGGGAGCAGCGGTCGACGATAGCGCCGGCCCACAGGCCGAGCACGATGCCAGGGGCGGTGATGGCCACGAGCAGCACGGCCATGATCGTGCCCGACCCGGTCGCGTCGAAAACCCAGAGCATCATGGTGAAGGTGCGCAAGGCGTCACCTGTGAACGAGAGTCCACCGGCGGTGGCGAAAAGCCGAAACGCCGAACCTATCGGCGGGTGCGCGGGTCGCGGCTCGGGTGAGTTCTGGTTCACGTGTCGACGCTATGAACCTCTCATTTCAAGATCGATGGCGTAACTTGAAATGATGACTTGGATGCGCGTCGAGTCCCCACCCGTGGCGAGAGCGTTGTGTCTTTCCCCGGCCCCGATCTACCTGGCACCCTTCGTCAACGGAGCGACCTGTGTCCCCGAGGTGGCCCGTGTCGTTCGAGAGACACCCCAACGCGTGCACTACTGGGTCGCGAAGCTGCTCGAGCTGGAGCTGCTGATCGAAACCGAGCCCGTCCCACGCCGAGGGCGTCCGCTGCGCCAGTTCCGTCCCGCCTACGACGGCTTTGAGATCAAGGCTGAACATCTCCCCGAGGGATTGTTCTCGCGAACCGCGCACACGCTGGCCGCTCGCATGGCATCAGCGCTCGAGGCCGCCGAGCCCGTCCTCGTGCACGACAGCGACATCGAGGTCACCTTCCCTCCCGATGGAGGCGTCAACATCAACCGGACCCAACTGCGGCAGCGCGCCGCGAACGCCGTTTTCACTTCGATGACGCTCAACTTGACGAACGCCCAGGCCGGGGTGCTGCGGGAGGCACTCTGGCAACTCATCGAGACGGCAAATGCGATGACCGCTCCTGACTCATCCTCCCGCCGCCCGCACATGATCCAGATCGCATTCGCTCCGTTGGAACACAGCTGACGACCGGCTATAACGCAACGCCGCGTCAAGCACCTCGAGCAACACCCGCATGTGGGGTATGAGTAGCAACCGCGCAGGATCCTCCGGTAAGCGATGCGGTGCTACTCACGCCCCCTTGCTTCTACGGTGTTGACCGCCAGGTTGGCTGAGGATGGACCCGTGTCATCGTGGGCGGTTCACCAGGTGCTTTAGGCGCCCACCAGAGAGTTGGTGCTGGAGGGAACCATCCTCGGGCCTCAAGCACCTAGGGAGTGTGACCGAGTTGAGAAGGGACGAGGACGTCGTCGGCCCTGACGCCACATATGCTGGGTTCGATGACCTGTACCGCCGCACGTACAGCGGCGTATTGGCCTTGGCGATGGCGACGGTGCGCAACCGTTCCTTGGCGGAGGACCTCGTCCAAGACGCGTACGCGCAGCTGTGGACGCACCGAGCAGGCGTAAGCCAGCCGGTGGCTTGGCTACGCCGGGCTGTCGTGAGCAATTGTCTCGCCTCGTTGCGGACCCGGCGCCGGCGCGAGGCCATCATCCGGCGTCAACCTCCGGTGCCGTCGACCTCGGCGCCTGACGAGGAGGCGTTCCTCGACCTGCTGATCGGCCTCAACGAACGCCAGCGGATGGCGGTCACCCTCCGCTACGTCGAGGACCTCTCCGAAGCGGAGATCGCCGCAGTCCTGGGTTGTCGTCCCGGGACCGTCAAATCCACGCTGCATCGCGCCATGAAAGTGCTCCGCGCTCGAATGAAAGGTGAATCATCATGACCTCGAATGACGACAGAGCAAGGGCTGTCATGCGAGCCTATGCAGACAACATCCAGCCCCCACCGGTGGCGGAGGTCATC
>JBBRDB010000156.1:0-6385 GCA_038204345.1 Thermoleophilia bacterium
CGGCCGTCAACAGCGTGGCGATGCCGCCCTTCATGTCCAAGACGCCTCGTCCGTACAGCAGACCGTCCTGCTGCCACACTTTGAAGGGATCGTGGCTCCATTGCTCCGCCTCGGCGGAGACGACATCGATGTGGCCGTTGACCAGCATGCTCCGCCCGCCACCCGTGCCCGGGATGCGAGCCACGAGCTGCGGACGTCCCTTGAACTCGATACCTCCGGGGAAGAGCGGGTGATCCGCGGGGACCGCTTCCGGCTCCCAGAGGTCCACCTCCGCCCCGATGGCCTCCAGGCGCTTTGCCAGGATGCGCTGGAGCTTCTCTTCGTCGCCCGCCGGGTCGCCGGGGACGCGAGCCAGTGTCACGCACGCGACGAGCCCCTCCACCGTCGCCACGAGTTCATCGCGCGAGTCCCTGACGCGTTTGTCGAGCCGCTCGTCGAGTGTGCTGAGGACGGCGGTCATTTGTACGCGATCCTTGGATTCAGGTAGGCATAGAGGATGTCCGCACCGAGATTGGCAAGACCGACGATGATGACGATGATCATGGCCACAGCCTGGATGAGCGGCAGGTCACGCCGCTGGATGCCGAACAGAAGGAGGCGACCTAGGCCCGGATAGCTGAACACCGTCTCCGTGACGATCAGGCCCCCAATGAGCCAGCCGATTCCGAGAGCCACGACCGTGACCGTCGGAAGAAGCGCATTGCGCAGAACGTGACCGAAGAGCACCTGCCGGGCGGATAGGCCTTTCAGGTTGGCGGTGCGGACGTAGTCCATCTCAAGGACTTCGACCGTGCTGGATCGCTGCATCCTCAGGATATAGGCAAGGCTTGTGAGGGAGATGGTGATCGCCGGCAGGACCAGCATCGGCATGTTGGGCCAGAACCCGAGAGAGTAGTCCACCGAAGACTGCGACGGCAACCAGTGGAGCTGCAGGGCGAAGATATAGATCAGGATGATCCCCGAGACGAACTCCGGAAGCCCGATGAACGCAAGCGAGCCGACGGACAACGTACTGTCCACCCAGGAATTGCGCCGCAGACCCGCGATGAGTCCGAGGATGATCCCAAGCGGCACGTAGATGATGAACGCACAGAAGGCCAGAATGGCTGAGTTGCGCAACCTCTCGAAGACAATATCGCGGACAGCGGAATCTGAGCTGAGCGACACGCCCCAGTCACCGCGGATGAAACCCCAGAGCCAGGAAAGGTACTGGACGACGATCGGGCGGTCCAGACCGAGCTGCACGCGCAGGTTGTTCTTGGCCGTCTCCGAGGCGAAACGGCCCAGGATCATGGTCGCGATGTCGCCGGGGATGATCTGCGTGGCAGCGAAGATGAGCATCGACGCCAACCAGAGTGTGAGGGCGATGAACCCGAGCCGGCGAAGGATGTAGCGTGCCATTACTCAGCACCCCCTCTTTCGGTCGCCAGCTCAAGCGTGCCGGCTTCCATCTCCCTCAGCTCCTCGAGTGGGATGTGGCAGTAGATCCAGTGGTCGCCGCCGTCTTCGCGCCAAGGTGGTTCCTCGGTGCGACAAATATCGCCCAGGCAGCGCGGACAACGCGGATGGAAGCGACACCCGGGTGGGATGTCCATGGCGCTGGGCACGCTGCCTTCCAGCCGGATATTGGCTTGCTTGGCATCGGGATCGGCGACAGGTACGGCAGACAACAAGGCTTCCGTGTACGGATGGAACGGCGGCGTCAGCACCTTCGTGGCATCGCCCCACTCCATCATGTGGCCCAGGTAGACGACCGAGATCCAGTCGCTTAGATGCTGTACCGCCGAGAGATCGTGGGAGATGAAGAGGAACGACGTACCCTTCTCGGCCTGCAGGGTCATGAGCAAGTTCATGAGGGCGCCCTGGACGCTCACATCAAGAGACGAGATGGGCTCATCGCACAGGATCAACTCGGGATCGGCCGCAAAAGCGCGCGCGATCGCGACCCGCTGCTTCTCACCGCCGGAGAGCTCGCCCGGCATACGATAATAATAGTTTGACGGAAGCTGGACGGCATCCAGAAGCTCCAGGACTCTGGCCTGGATCTCGGCGCCGCTCGCGTCGGTCAGAAGTCGCACGGGTCGGCCGATGGCCTCGCCCACGCTGGTGTGCGGGTTCAGGGAAGCGTCGGGATTCTGAAACACCATCTGGATCTCTTTGAGAACGCTGCGGGGACGTTTGCTGAGTGACGTCGCGAGCACCTCGTCGTGAAGCTTGATCTCGCCGGAGGTCGCTTCTTCCAGCCCGATGATGGTGCGTGCCACCGTCGTCTTGCCGCTGCCGCTCTCGCCCACGATGCCAAGCGTGCGTCCGTGGCTGATCCACAGAGTCATGCCGTCCACCGCGTGGATGTCATGCCGTTCGCCGCGTCCGAGGAGGCCCGTCGAGGGTGTACGGAAGATCTTTCGCACATCCGTCGCCTCGACGAGATGCGCCTCGTCCTCACCGCCGCCTCGTTGCGCTAGCTCTGAGGTGGCCGCAAAGACGTGCTCGTCCACCGGCGGGACGATCTCCCAACGGCGACACGCGGTGTAGTGGTCGTCCTTCGTGTGGACAAACGGTGGCCGCTCAACGGTGCACGCCTCCTCCGCCCATTCGCAACGCTCGGCGAAGATGCAGCCGTCGGGAAGCTCGTCGATGCGAGGGATGAAGCCCGGGATGCACACGAGAGAGCGTTTCGCCTGACCGAGGTCGAAGTGCGGCACGCAGCCCAGGAGATTGAGCATGTAGGGGTGGATCGGTGTATGGAAGATCTGCCGCAGATCACCCTGCTCCATGAACTCGCCCGCGTAGAGGACGCCGATGCGATCGCAGATCTTGGCCACGACGCCCAGGTCGTGAGTGATGTACAGGATGGCCGAGTCGAACTGCTGTTTCAGACCCCAGACAAGGTCGAGCACGACCGCCTGTGTGGTCACGTCGAGAGCGGTCGTCGGCTCATCCATGATCAGCAACGACGGATTGGTCATCAGCGCCATCGCGATCACACATCGTTGCAGCATTCCGCCCGACAGCTGATGCGGGTAACGCCGCATCACGGACTCCGGGTCGGGCATCGCGACCTTGGTGAGCATCTCGATTGCACGAGCGCTGGACTTCGCCTTGTCCATGCCCATGTGCAGCTGGGCGACCTCGGCAATCTGCCGCCCGATCCGATACGAGGGATTCAATGCGCTGAGGGGGCTCTGATACACAACGCCTATCTGAGAGCCCCAGAGATGCCGCATCTCGTGCCTTGGAACGTCGGCAAGCTCCTTGCCATTCAGGCGCACGCTTCCGCCCGCGATGCGTCCGTTCGCCGCGAGATAGCGGATCGCGCCCATCGCGAGGGTGGACTTGCCGGAGCCGGACTCACCCACAAGTCCGAAGCTCTCGTGCTCATGGATCGCAAACGAAGCCTTGCGCACGGCATCGAGAGGTCCGTGCTCCGTGTCATACACGATGTCGAGGTCCTCGACCTCGAGGACAGGCTGCTTGTTCACTTCAGCGGCCATATCACAGCCCCCCGCGTCCGGGCTGCATGATCTGCCGCAGACCATCGCTCATGAGATTCGTTGAGATCACCAGCAGCGAGATCGTGAGCGCCGGTGCGAGCAGCACCCAAGGAGCGGCGTAGAAGAAGTTCTTGGCCTCGTTGATCTGCAGGCCCCAGTCAGGTGACGGTGGCTGCACCCCAAGACCGAGGAACCCGAGAGACGCCACCATGAAGATGGAATAGGAGAAGCGCATGGACGCCTCCACCAGCAGCGGTGCCACCGCGCTCGGGAGGATCTCCCGCAGGAAGATGTAACTGCGACGTTCGCCACGCACGCGTGCGGCCTCGACGAACTCCTTGTTCTTGAGGTCCAGCGTCATGCTCCTCACGACGCGAGCGATCATCGGCACGTACAAGACGGTGACCACCAGGATCAGGTTGAGCTTGGATGGACCCACGGTACTCAGAAGGACGAGTGCGAGCAGCAGGGAGGGGATGGAGAGAAAGACGTCGAGAAGCCGCATGACGATCTCGTCGACAGCACCCCCCACATAGCCGGTGAAGAGTCCGATCGGGGTACCGATGAGCACGGCGAGTAGTGTACCGATGCCACCGAGCAGGAAGATGCCCCGCGTGCCGACGATGACCCGGCTGAGAACGTCGCGCCCGAACTGGTCGGTCCCGAAGGGGTGCTGCAGCGACGGAGGCTGGAGGCGGAGCTGAACATCCTGGGCAACGTAGCTGTGCGGCGCGATCCAGGGGCCGATGAGCGCCAGGATCAGGAAGATCAGGAAGATCGTGATGCCGACGAATGCCGTGGGCCGCCGCTTGAGCCGCCGCCAATACAGACGGGCGGTCTGCGAGCGTGACCGCTTCTGTGGTGATGAGGGGTTCACGATGCCCTCCCAAGCAGATTGCGCGACGCGCAGCGAGCGCCGCCGGTAGTGCGGGCTGATGGTGTGTCAGAAGTCGGGGGCGGGCCGCAACGGCCCGCCCCCGTAAGTGGCGCTCAAGTTACTTGACGAAGTACGCGGGGCCGAACAGCGTCTGGGCCCAGTCGATCGCCAGCACGATACCGTCGACCTTGGCGGAAACGCCCGCCAGGGCGTTCTCGTGCCCGAGAACGATCACGGGACCGCGGTCGATGAGGATCTGCTGCGACTGGTGGTAGAGCTCGGTGCGCTTTGCGGTGTCGAGCTCACTGTTGATCTGCTTCGTGAGCGTGTCGAACTCCGAGTCGCTCCAGTGCGACTCGTTGTACAGCCCGTCGCTCACGTAGGCAAGGTTGTAGTATGCCACCGGCGTCGCGCGGTCGGCCCAGTTGGTGATGCCGTAGTCGCACGTCATCCACGACGCGTCGCCGCTCTCGCCGTAGTACACGTCGGCGGGCACAGACTGGATGTCGACCGTCACGCCGATCTTGGCCATCTGATCCTTCCAGGCAGTCGCGAACGCGTTGACGTCGCCGTACTGCATGGCATACAGGGTCATGTCGTATCCGTCGGCGTATCCGGCCTCGGACAGAAGCTGCTTGGCCTTCTCCGGATCGTACGCTGGAGCCTGGTCGAGGTAGTAGTCGCCGTACACAGCACCGACGGGGGTGATGTTGCCGACGGTGCCGAAGCCCGGGCGCACGATGTCGATGAGTCCCTGCACGTCGGTCCCGGCCTTGAGAGCCTGGCGCAGCTTCACGTCGTTCGCGGGGTGCCCCTTGTCGGAACGCATGTGAATGAGCAGGTGGAAGTTGGACGGCGTGTTGAGGAGCTTCAGGTTGGGGTCGGCCTCGATCTGGGCGGCGAGCTCGGCGGTGACGCCGGCCACGAACTGCGACTGACCACCCTGGAGGGCAGACACCTGGCTACCCTCATCCGGTGAGAACACGAAGGTCAGGCCGTCAAGATAGGGGAGCTGCGTGCCGTCGGCGTCCGTGCCCCAGTACTTGGGGTTCTTGACCATGGTCATGCGGTCTTCAGCAGAGTACTTCTGGATCATGAACGGGCCGGTACCGAGCCACTCCTTGGCCGGGTTCTTGACCGACTTGGAGATGATGGCGGCATGGTAGTCGGCCGTGTCCTTGACGAACTCCGGCTGGGCGCTCGACAGGTTGAAGACCACATGAGTGGCGTCGGGAGCCTCGACGCTCTTGATGTACGTGTAGACCGATGCGGTCGGCGCCCCGATGTCCGGGTCGCGCATGCGATCAAAGCTGTACATGACGTCTTCGCTGCTCATGGGCGTTCCGTCCGAGAAGACGACGCCGTCACGGATCGTGAAGGTCCAGGTCTTGCCGTCCGGGGACATCTCCCATTCGGTGGCAAGGTTGGGCTGGGGTTGATTCTGGTCATCCAGAACCACCAGCCAGTCGTACACCTGATGATTGATGAGCTCCTCAGGCGCCAGAGCGGCAAAGTGCGGATCCAGGTTCGCCGGCGGCTGACAGCTGACGTTCAGCGTGCCGCCCGTCGAGATGCCTCCCGCGGACGGACTTGCAGATGAATCGCCCGATGACGAGCCGCAGGCCGCGAAGACAAGTGCGGCGCCGACGAGCAGAGTCAGCACGCAGGCAAGGAGCAGCGAACGTCCTGTGAGATGGCGCGTCGATGATCTACTGTTCATGGTTTACGAATCCCCCTTCTGTCGTGAATACCCGAACACATGCCGCGATTCGCTTCTATTGATCCTCCCGGAGACGATGACGTGAGCTGCTGACAGGTGATCTCCGCGGGTGTTTGCGAGACAGGCGTGGTCGTCGTCCACGCCACGGCACCCGGCGGGACGAACGAGATGCGGAGGACACACGCGCTTCGCACAGGCTGCCCAGCGCCAGAAGCGGGGCAACGACATCGCGCGTGCTGAGGCTGGCTTGATCACCTCGTCAATATGCACGAACACAACAAGAACGCAAGACCC
>JBBRDB010000157.1:0-6343 GCA_038204345.1 Thermoleophilia bacterium
GTTCGTCCGCATGGCGCTCGCGCGGCTCGCCCCCCGGGGTGCCGGTCTCGCCGGCGAGTTCTTGTCGGGACCGTTCGGGATACCGTCGGGAGTGGAGACAGGCATGGTGCTCTACGGCCTAGGATTCCTCGTAGCCTGCCTCGCGGCCGCCATCGTCCTGTTCCAGCGCAAGGACCTCTGATCCCGACGGCGGAGGGCCACTCTACGCCGCCCGCAAACCAAAGGAACCCCCCGGCAGCCCAGGCCCCGGTCGAAGCGGGGCGGGGCGTCCTCTCTGCTAAACTCTGACGATGGCCAACAGACCTCCCCGCGACCCCTCGACCAACGAGATCTTGGAGCGCCTGCACAAGAGACGGGCGCGGCGGCGGCTCCTGAGGATCGGTGTGAGCGTGATCGTGGGTGCACTCTTCCTGGCGGCGGCGGGTCTGGTCGCCGCCGCCGCGTTCAGGGGAGCGTCGAACCCCGCCCAACCGAACACAGTCGGCACCACCACGACCTCGGTCCAGGCCGCTCCGTCGTCCACGACCCTCTCGCCGGGGACGACGCACACCCTGCCTCCGCGCCCCTCCACGACCGAGGATCCTGTGACCACGGAACCGCCCACGACGCAGACCACTCAGTCGAGCGGATCACCCGGCGGTACCGCTCCCCCGTCCGGGTCCGTGGTAGTCATCGACCCGGGACACCAACGCCGGGGTAACAGCGCGCAGGAACCCATTGGCCCGGGGTCGTCGCAGACCAAGGCCAAGGTGTCTTCCGGAACGAGCGGAGTGGCGACGGGCGTCCCGGAGAGTGAGTTGACGCTTGCGGTGGGGCTCAAGCTGCGCGATGTGCTCCAGTCCCAGGGAGTTACGGTGGTCATGACCCGCACGAGCCAGGACGTCGACATCTCCAACGTGCAACGGGCTCAGATCGCGAACCAGGCGCACGCCGACCTGTTCATCCGCATCCATGCCGACGGTTCGGACAGCAGCGCCACCCGAGGGATACACGTGCTCTACCCGGCCTCCATCAAAGGCTGGACCGACGATATAGCCGCGCCCTCGGCCCAAGCCGCGCGCATGGCGCAACCGGCACTGGTCGCTGCCACGGGCGCTAAAGACAGGGGTCTCGATGCCCGGGACGACATGACGGGGTTCAACTGGTCCGACGTCCCCGTCATACTCCCCGAGATCGGGTTCATGACCAATCCAGAGGAGGACCGCTTGCTCAACGACCCAGCCTACCAGGCCAAGATCGCACAGGCCCTCGCAGACGCGGCCGTGCGTTTCCTTCGAGAGCGGGCGGGGTGAGCCGGCTTACCATCATCGGCGCGGGCTACGTGGGCTTGGTCACCGCCGCGTGCATGGCGGAACTCGGGCACCACGTCGTCGGGTTGGACATCGATCCCGAACGCGTGCGCAGTCTGAACGCCGGGGAGGTGCCCATATTCGAACCCGGACTCAGCGAGCTCATCGCAGCCAACAGCGCGCGACTGTCCTTCACTACCGACGCCGCCGAGGCGCACGCCGCGGGGGAGTTCGTTTTCCTATGCGTGGACACGCCCCCCACCTACTCTGGAGACGCCGACCTCAGTCGCATCTGGCAGGCCATAGAGAGCATGCCTCTCAGCGACGGCGACCGGGTACTGGTGACCAAGTCGACGGTTCCGGTGGGAACCGGAGCTTCCGTGCAGGCCGAACTGGCCCGGCGCGGGTTCGACCGTCTCGGCTACTGCTCGAATCCTGAGTTCCTCCGTGAAGGCAGCGCTATCCAAGATTTCCTGCACCCCGACCGGGTGGTGGTGGGCTCCGACGATCCCCTGGTCCGGGAGCGGGTGGCCGCCCTGTACGAGCCGCTCGGTACCACAGTCGTCACGACCAACGTGGCGTCTGCGGAGATGATCAAGTACGCCTCCAATGCCTTCTTGGCCACCAAGATCAGCTTCATCAACGAGATCGCCAACGTCTGCGAGTCCACCGGCGCCGACGTCCGCACCGTCGCTCATGGCATGGGCTTGGACACGCGTATCGGGCCTCACTTCCTTCAGGCCGGCATCGGCTATGGGGGCAGTTGCTTCCCAAAGGACGTCTCCGCTCTCAAGCAGCTGGCCGGCAATTCCGGTTACCACTTCCAACTCCTCACAGCCGTACTCGAGGTGAACGAACTGCAGAAACGCCGCGTGATCGGGAAGCTCAAACGGCACCTGGGCAACGAGTTGCGTGGTCTGCGTATCGCTCTGCTCGGGCTTGCCTTCAAGCCGAACACCGACGATGTCAGGGAGGCATCCGCCATCGTGCTGGCGAGCCGGCTCCTAGCCGAGGGCGCGGAGGTGGTGGCCTTCGACCCGGTGGCCATGGAGAACACCAGGTCGCTCCTGCCCTCGATCGAGTACGCCGATTCGCCCCAACACGCGCTCGCGGGCGTCGACGCGTGCGTGCTCGTCACCGAGTGGGCCGAGTTCCTGCACCTTGGCTGGGCCGAGGCAAGAGACCTCATGCGGCGGCCGCTCATCATCGACGGCAGGAACGCGCTCGACGGCGAGACACTCAGGAGCCTGGGCTTCGTCTACGAAGGGATAGGCATCCCGACCGCCGGCAGCCTAACCGGCTAGCGCCCGTTAGGACAGACGTCGGAGGTCGTCTCGGAATACCGCGGGCCGAACTCCTGAGGGCGCCGGTCGGGGTCCTTCGGCTGCCGGTCGGGATCCTGAGGCCGCCGCCAGTACTGCTGATGCAATCCCGATCCCGTTACTCCGCAGCAGTCGTTCGAGGCAGCACCCCGTACGCCTGTTTGAGACGCAGCACTCGGGTCACTGCTTCGTCCAGCCGCGCGGTGGGGATCCTGCCGTCCTCTGCCCCAGCCATCAGGGATTCGAGAGCCGCCCGCTGCTCCCCGTAGTCGTGACCAACGATCACCAGGTCGGCTCCGGCCGCAATCGAATCGAGAGCCGCCGCGCCCCCACCGAGCGCACCGACCATCTCTACGTCGTCGGTGATCACCACACCCTTGAAGCCTAGACTTTCGCGGAGGAGCCCTTGGATCACCGCGGCCGAACTCGAAGACGGTCCAGTTTCTCCGAGTCCCGCGGCGATGACGTGAGACACCATGATCATTGGCACCCCGGCACGGATGGCGGCACGGAAAGGTGGCAGGTGACGACTCTCGAGTTCGTCTAGGCTGGCCTGGGACGAGACCGCACCGGTGTGTGAGTCGCCCACCGCGCTCCCGTGGCCGGGAAAGTGCTTGACGACGGACACGATCCCGGCCCGCTCCTGTCCCTCGATCACCGCCGTCACGTACGACCCGACGGTTCCAGGATCCCCCCCGTAACTGCGCGCGTACAGGAAGGAGGTCGGGTCGGCCACGACATCGGCCACCGGGGCGAGGTTCGTGTTGATCCCCAGACGCAGCAGGGCTTCGCCGGTCCGCAGGGCCAGATTCTCCGCTTCCGCCCTTGTCATGGTCTCCGCCACTGTCCGCGCACCCGGAGCCTGGGGAACCCCTTCACGGACCCGCCGGACTGTGCCACCTTCCTGGTCCACAGCTATCAGAAGGGGCACCCCCGTTCCTGCCTGGGCGGCGCCCGCCTGAAGCCTCGCCGTCAACCGGGCAAGTTGCTCCGGATCCTTGACATTACTCTCGAAGAGGAGCACCCCTCCGACGGGCCCCTCGCGCAGGAGGCCCGCGAGTTCCGGCGGGACGGCCGTTCCTTCGAAGCCCACGACGAGAAGTTGGGCGGCCTTTTGGCGGATGTCCATCTCGGCGAGGAGACCGGCCACGGGGTCGGGGGCGCCCGTAGTGGACGTGCTGGATATCGATGTGGGCGGGCGTATGCCGGTCGATGACGTCGACGGCCCCGGCGAACCGCCGCTCGAAGCCCCTCCGCCGCCGTTCGTCGAGCCGGTGCCGGGCCCTGTTCCGGGCGGGGAGCAGGACCCCGCGAAGCCGGCAACCACGAACCAGACGGAGAACAGGAGTACGGCGATGAAGCGGCTTCGCCCGCGCTGAGCGGGGTCGCGCCTCGCACTATCACCGGATGTAGGCATCTACTCTCCTTGTGGCTTCCGATAGCGCCCTCGCGCCCTTTCAGAGACACGGGCAACTTCGTCCAAGGATATCCTACGGCGGCCTCCCCAGAGTTGGGCGCCCCAGGGTTCGACCCACTACTTCTGCTTCGTCTTTCGGGGAGGTGTCACCGGCGCTGAACCGAGTCCAATGGAAAGAGGAAACGGAGAGTTGCTATGAGTCGGGGTTTTTTCTATACTCTGCCGGGTACGTTTAATTGGTAGCTTGTCGTAGCGGAATATCTAGTAGGAGAGATAAAGGATGCCTCGTGGAAAAGGATTCCAATTGATCCCGAAACCGGTACCGCTCCGCCAGCGGACGAACTTCTACCAAGAGATAGTCGAAGCGTTCGTGGCTAGTGGTGAGAAGAGCGCAGTCGTCGAAGGAACGGAACGCAAACCCGCGACGTTGATACAAGGTCTGCGCAAAGCTCTCGAAGCGACGGGTCACAACGACATCAAAGTCGTCCAGCGTATGGGAGACACGTACCTCACCAAGCACTGAGTCTCAGGGTCAAGTCGGTACAAGAAGTCGCATCCACAACGTGGATATAGGAGGAGCCGGGCTGCCCCGGCTCCTTTTCTACGGCGAGGCACCCGACTAGAGGCCGCGTTCGCACGCGGAGGCGCGGGTATTAGCCTCGGCCGACCCGTGTCCTGCGAACACGAAGCCAAACCAAGGCAGCCGTGGCCCCTGCAACGTCGATGCCCACATCCGCGAGCGACCCCGTGCGCGACGCCACCAGGGTCTGGTGCAACTCGTCCGCGGACGCGACGAGAGCGCACACGCCTACCACGGTCACCAACGCCGTCACGGCCGGCATCGCCGGCCGATACCGCAGCGCGCGGGCGAGCAGAAGGGCCAACACGCCGTACTCGAACAAGTGCGCGCCCTTCCGCACGATGAACGACAGTACATCGGGCCAGGCAGTCCGTTCCAACCAGGTGAAGGCCGCCGGCCACGTATTCCGCAGGAGGTGGGCCAGGGGCCCCTCCGTGGCGGATTGCGACGCGACACCTGTGGAGAACAGCGCTATCACGACCATCCACAAGACAACCGACAGCCAGAGCCGCACCTGTCCCTGGAGCCGGGGCACGGAGGAGACCCTACTCTCTCTCGATGCGGTTGGTGAGACGGCCAACGCCTTCGATTTCCACAGTGACCGTATCCCCAGGCTCCAGCCAACGCTTCGGCTCCCGCGCAAACCCGACCCCGGCGGGTGTCCCGGTGACCACCAGGTCGCCGGGCTCGAGCGTCATGGTCTGGCTGATGAAGCTCACCAAATGGGCGACCCCGAAGACCATCTCGGCTGTATTCGAATCTTGCAGCACTTCTCCGTTCACCATGCACCGGATGCCGAGGGTCTGCGGATCGGGGATCTCGTCGGCGGTCACGAGCCAGGGACCTGTTGGCAAGAACGTGTCCACCGCCTTGCCACGCGTCCACTGTCCGGACTTGGGCTGGAGGTCGCGCGCCGAGACGTCGTTTGCACAGATATAGCCGGCGACGCACCCGAGCGCCTCTTCCGGGCCCACCCGACGCGCCTGGCGACCGATGACCACACCCAACTCAGCCTCGTAATCCACGCGACGCGCCACCCGCGGCACCATGATCGGAGCGCCCGGTCCGATGACCGAATTGGCGAACTTGGCGAACAGCACCGGCTCCTCGGGCACCGACACGCCGGTTTCGGCAGCGTGATCCCGATAGTTGAGGCCGATGCACACGATCTTTCCGGGCGTGAGGATGGGGGCGAGAAGGCATACGGCCTCGAGCGGCAGTGCGACCGAGCCCGCCGATTCCGCGAAGCCGGCAGCGAGTGAGTCACGACCCCCGACCTCGGTCCGGGCGGCTTCGGTCAACAGTGCCTGCAGGTCCGCGCCGAGGGGCACGACCACGTCGCCCTCCAGCCGGCCGCACGCTACCGAGCCGATCGGCAACCCGCCGCTCGTATTGTGACGCACCTCAAAAGTAACCAGTCGCACTAGGGTTCGCCTCCTATTCGGCACCACGATGCCCTGGGGGGAAAGACCGGCTCGCTGCCACAGCTTGAGGACAAGCCGGATAAGCAGATCGAGAGAGAGCCGAGGATAACACGGGTGTCGCAGGAAGCCGCACGTTGGAATACAATCGATGACCGTGGAAATACTTGACGACACTACCGCCGACGAGTCACGGGGCCGGTTCGCCAACGCGGCGCCCCCGGCTCTGTTGCTGGCCGTGTGGTTCCTACTGGTTTTCTCATACGGCGGCTACCTCCAGCGTCAGTGGTTGCTGCCGGGGTTAGGCATCGCGG
>JBBRDB010000158.1:0-6313 GCA_038204345.1 Thermoleophilia bacterium
TCGGCCCTGGACGTCGCACGTCATCGAGGCCGTCTGGGAGCACGGATACCCTCTTCCGGTGGACACCTGGGCGCTAGCGGCGGCTCGCTGGCTGTCCAGTCGCTACTTCGCGCGCGAAGTCGCTCCCCTGTTGGGCGGCTCGGGCTGGGGTCGTTTCGATTATCGGCTGCGTATGGCAGCTGCGGTGTTCGCCGAACTCGGACTCCCAGATAGCATCGACCTTCCTCCTCCTCTACAATGCAGCGGACGGTGATGGACCTCACACAACAGGGGCTTTGGTTCCGGCGGCGCGAGGAGGCTTGTGGGAAACGGGAACGTGGATGAAGGAGGCCTGGGGATCCAGGCTCTGTTGAGTGATCGCTTCCCCGGGCCTGACGCCACTGCGGTCACGGCGCGTCTTGCCAGGCCCGACATGCGCGACGTGCGGGCCGTGGTCTCCTGGCGAGGGGCGGTCCTGACGTCGGGCGTGTGCCCGGTGTCTTTGGCGGTCGCTTACTTGGACCTCGTGCAAGAGGAATCGTGCGGGCGCTGCAGCCCCTGCCGCATAGGCACCGACATCATGCGCGGGATCTTGCGGCGCATCGAGCGCGGTGAAGGCCGCCCCCGTGACGTGGACGCCCTGCGCCGCCTTGCGGAACAAGTGGACGAGACTTCCTGGTGCGGCATCGGGAACACGGTGCGGGACCCGATTCTCTCCCTGCTCGATCTCGGATCCGAGCACTTTCAGTCTCACCTGCGGGGTGAGACGTGCGCTCGGCCGGAGACCGTCGGCTGGGTCACGGCTCCCTGTCGCGCGACCTGTCCTTCGACCGTCGACTGTCCCAGCTACATCTTCCAAGCCATGGAACGTCACCCTCACCTGGCCAACGAGATCGTCAAGCGGGACAACCCGCTACCGGCCGTCATCGGGCGTACCTGTCACCATCCCTGCGAGGACAACTGTACGTTGGCCCCCGCGGGAGAGCCTGTGGGCATCAACTTCATCAAACGGTGGTGCGCCGATCGAGCTGAGGGTCTGGTGCCGGACACCCCGGCCCCTGGGTTGGTTCCCGGGATCTCTGTCGCACCTGAGGCCTCCGTCGCCGCAGTCTCCGGCGGAGCGGACGGAGAGGCTCCGGATGAGGTTGCGGAGTCGGCGACTGCTCAAGCGAGTCATCGACCGGTCTCTGCCCACAACGGTGCCGCCGGGGAACGCGTGGCCGTGATCGGAGCCGGACCCGCCGGCCTTTCGGCCGGCTACTACCTGGCGCGGCGGGGTTACGCACCGGTGATCTTCGAGGCTCTTTCAGTTCCCGGAGGTATGTTGTATGTGGGCATCCCCGAATACCGGCTGCCCAAGACTGTCTTGTGGCGGGAGGTGAACCTCATCGAGCGGGAAGGCGTCGAGATCCGTTACGGCACGGCCGTCGGTCGCGATCTGGCTTTCGCCGATCTCGAGGAGATGGGATTCGCCGCCACCTTCATCGGAGTCGGAGCGCACTCCGGCAAGAAGTTGCAGATACCCGGTGAGGATCTACCTGGATCCATAGATGCCATCGATTTTCTCTGCGAAGTGGCGCTTGGCGAGCGGACTACCGTGGAGGGGACCGTGCTCGTGATCGGGGGCGGTAACTCGGCCTTGGATGCGGCCCGCACCGCTTTGCGGTTGGGCGCGAAAGAAGTGGCAGTGGTCTATCGCCGCTCCCGTGAGCAGATGCCGGCGAACCCATGGGAAATCGACGAAGCCATGGAGGAGGGGGTGCGGTTCCGCTTTCTGTCCGCTCCGGTGCGCTGCGAAGGGGATACGTGCGTGCAGGTGCTCGTGTGCCAGGAGATGGAACTCGGCCCGCCCGACGAAAGCGGCAGGTGCTCACCGGTGGCTACTGCCCGGGCCCCCTATGGACTCGAGGCCGACATGGTGATTGCCGCCGTGGGACAGCGACCCGACTTCAGTCCGTTTGTCGCCGACACTGCGATCCGGGAGAACAAGTGGGGCTATCTAGAGGTGGACCCTCTGACTCTCGCGACCACCAAGCCTGGTGTCTTCGTAGGTGGCGACGCGATCAGCGGCGGTTCGTCTGTGATCGAGGCGATCCACGCCGGGAAGACGGCCGCCAAGTACATAGACCTGCACCTGCGCGGCCTGCCCGTTGTCGAGGATATCGAAGACAAGATCAAGCGCATCGCCGTGCAGTTGGGCGCGCAATCGAGTCGCTATCCGCTGACGCCGGGCCGTGACTATGGTCGTCGCGAACGGATGCCGATGTTGGATCCTGCGGTGCGCAGCACCAACTTCGCTCAATGTGAACTGGGCTACGACGAAGCACAGGCTCGGAGGGAGGCGGCACGGTGTCTACGTTGTCACCGCCCTCTGATCGTAGCCCTCTGATCCCGGCAGGTGAGGTGGCCGGGATCCGGGCGCCGCAGGGCCCGTCAGTCCTGGGCGCGCGGCGAGATGCGGGTGATGCAGCTTTCGTCTCCGCCGCAGATGCTACTAGTCTGTAGCCAGTCGAACGCGTCCGCCGAAATCTCGGTGAGCATGCCGCGGACAACCCCCTGGTGAAGGTCACATACCATGGGTTGGTGGTCCATCGCGATCTCCGCGAACACGCAATTGGTCTCGAGGATCTGGTGGCTGCCGTTCATGCGGCTGCAGTGGCATGACGCTCCAAGGCTGCGTAGTTCATCACTGACGACGTCGAGTGCCTCTCCTAACGGAACAGGGCCATCGACAAGGCCGGCCCGCTTGCGCATGTGCTCGCGCCCCCACCGCATTCCGAACTCTCCGGGCGTCAGCCCGTCGCCTCGGGTGGACGCCAATTCGACGGCGAGGCGGGCCAGCAACTCGTAGTTGCGTGGCGGTAGCGTGATCGAGAGGGCATGCGGACTGGGCAGGAACGCCAACTGCGGACGGCCGACAGCTCCCGGGATGTAACGCTTCTTCGAATAGATGAGTCCCGCGTCTTCCAGCTTGTTCAAGTGAATGCGGACAGCGCTGTGGTGCATGCCCAGTTGGGACACGAGCTCCTTCACGGAGAGAGGCTCAGCCGAGTCGGCTATGCGGCGGAAGATGTCGAACCGCGTCTCTTCACCGAGCGCCTTGGCTATTTCAAGAATCTCTTGTGGGACCTCGTACATACACCCCGCACCTGGCGCCGGTATCGGCTCGGGCTCATTTTAATCTTGGCTTCCTCCGAACCGTATCACAGCGCCGGCTGCCCGGGCAAATGCTTTAGGACGCGGGCTTTAGGATGCCCGCGGGAGGGTGTTCAGTCGTCCCAACGGAACTCGGGCAGGGAGGTGTTGCCCCAAATCTCTTCCGTGGCGTCTTCGAGTCTGCGGTCCTCAGCGTCGTCCACGTTGGCCTCGTTGGCCGGATGATCGTGCTCGAGTGACAATGCGAGTTCCGAAGCGTCGAGCTGGCCGTGGTCGTCGATCGCGGCGTTAGCCTGCTTGAGCTGGTCTGAAAGTTCGGACAGCTCCATGCCTTCAGCGAACAAGGTGACCTCGGCGGCTTCCGGGTCATCGGAAAGGCTGACGAAGTACTGGTACCAAACGATGTCCCAGGCCACGGTGACAAGAGCCCTGGGATCTGGGCCCGCCACCTTCGCGACGTTGACGATGGGGCGGCCGAGGCTTCGGCGGACGCTGCGCATCTTTTCGATGTGAACCGACTCGTTGAAAACGCGCTGGACGGTGTAGACGTCATCGGATGTCAGTTCGCCGCCCCCAAGCAGCACCTGCAGAGCCGATTCCTCGGAAGCGAGGGACGCGGCCTGGTCTTCTGTGGACACTCCAGAGTGGCCGCCGAGCGCGATGGGCAGCTCCTCGGCCCGTCTCAGCCTTTCCTGCATCCTGTCGAGTTCGGACGTGAGGCTGCGCACGCGCTCTTCCTGTTCGAAGGCCGAGAGTTGCGCCGCCGCTAGTTGTGATTGAAGATCGTCGACGATGCTGCTGATTGACTCGAGCAGGGAGTGTTCGTTTGCGCGCCGCTTGATCATTTGAAGGATCAGCGCATGGGCGCGGCCCGCAGGTGTCACGTCCTCGTCGTCGAGAGAGCGAGACGAGACCACACTCGCCTGATCGGCGAGTTCGTCCCCAGCGCATTGCGGGCATAGGCTCACGGTGCTCCCGTCTTCCATCGTGACGTCCTCTGCGTCTTCCCCCAGAGCTTCTCCACACAGAACACAGGTTGCACCTGTCAGCGGCGTGCGCTCGTCAGACAGGGGATCCTGATCGTGGGGTCCGTGCATGATGTTCCTCCTGATCCTCTGCGAAGAACTCAGAAGAGTCCGCGGAGATCGTATCTCGATGAAGGGTAGACGGTCGCGACTGCGTCGTGTGGCGCCTTGAACCGGCCAGGTCCGTCGAATTACAGAGCAGATTATATACCTTGATCGCGCCCATAGGAGCACGCCACTCGTGCCTGAATCGGAGCTCACGGGACCCTGGGGCACGTAGGTTTGACACCGCGGTAGCCGCTGGTAGAGTGGGGGAGGAACCACCATGCGCTACATGCCCACAAGGGAGGCTGCAATGAGAAAGATCCTGCGCGTCGATGTGGGGAAGGGGAGCGCCGTCTTCGAGGACCTGCCGGCCGAATGGGGCCTGCGGGGAGGACGGTCTCTCACATCGGCCATCATCGCTAAAGAGGTGGATGCAAAGGCGGACGCACTCGGCCCGGACAACAAGATCGTGTTTGCTCCCGGACTGCTGGCAGGTACAACCGCGCCCAACTCCAGCCGACTGTCTGTAGGCACGAAGAGCCCGCTGACCGGGGGCATCAAGGAAGCCAACTCGGGTGGTCAGGCCGCCCAGCGTCTCGCTCGCTTGGGCATCGGGGCCGTCATCGTCCAAGGCGATCCGGGCGACAAGAAGTACGTGCTGCACCTCTCAAAGGACGGGGCGCGTCTGGACGACGGCGCCCTGTACTGGGGCAAGAAGAACTATGAGTGCGCCGATGCTCTGCGCGCGGCGTACGGGGACAAAGTGGCCACCATCCAGGTTGGACCGGCCGGTGAACTCGGCTATCGCAACTCGACGGTCGCCTGCACCGATCCGCAGGGGAATCCGGCCCGTCATGCGGGGCGTGGCGGCGTGGGCGCGGTCATGGGCGCTCGAGGCCTAAAGGCCGTAGTCGTGGACGATGCCGGCACCGAGCGGCCTCCGCTCGCTCACAAAGAACGCTTTGAAGCGGCGAGGAAGACCTTGGTCGACGGACTGCAGAGTCATCCGGTCACGAGCCAGGGATTGCCGAACTATGGCACGGCCATCCTCATAAACATCATCAACGAGGCGGGCGGTCTGCCCACCCATAACTTCAGCTCGGGACGTTTCGATGGAGCTGAGGCGATCTCCGGTGAGACCCTGCACCAGAATTGCGAAGACCGCGGCGGCAAGCGCGAACACGCCTGCATGACCGGCTGTGTCATCCACTGCTCCAACGTCTACAACGACAAGGATGGGAACTACGTTTCGAGCGGAGTCGAGTACGAATCCATATGGGCCCTCGGAGCCAACTGCGACAATGACGACATCGATGCTATCGCCCGCATGGACCGGCTCTGCGACGATCTGGGCGTAGACACCATCGAAATGGGTGACACTTTCGCCGTCGCCATGGAGGGCGGGGCGCTGCCGTGGGGTGACGCCGCCCGCATGATCGAGCTCTTCGACGATTTGCACGAGGGAACGGCTCTCGGCCGCCAGCTGGCCAACGGCGCAGTGCACGCCGGCAGCGAGTTCGGGGTCACCCGCGTGCCTTCGGTCAAGGGTCAGGGCATGCCTGCATACGATCCGCGTGCCATCAAGGGCATCGGCGTGACGTACGCCACCAGCACCATGGGCGCGGATCACACCGCCGGCTACGCTGTAGCAACCAACATCCTCAAGGTCGGCGGAGAGGTCGATCCTCTGGCGTCCGAGGGACAGTGCCCGCTCTCCAATGGACTGCAGCAGGCCACCGTCTTGTTCGATTCGGCCGGCCTCTGCCTGTTCTTGGCGTTCGCGGCACTCGACCAACCTGAATCGTTGGCCGCTATGCCCGAGATGATCAGCGCCATGTACGGCGTGGACTTCGGGCTCGACGACATCGGACCGTATGGCGAAAGCCTGCTGGCCCTGGAACGCGACTTCAACCGAGCGGCGGGCTTTACGGCCGAGGACGACCGGTTGCCCAAGTTCTTCAGCGAAGAGAGGCTGCCGCCCCATAACGTCATCTGGGATGTGGCGGACGAGGACCTCAACCAGGTGTGCGGGTGGAGTCCGGTCCTTGAGGTGTGACTTGACCGTGGGTTTGCGGAGCGTTCAGGGGGGCGGGGCGCCTGGGCGCCCC
>JBBRDB010000159.1:0-6303 GCA_038204345.1 Thermoleophilia bacterium
ATGGCCACCCTCGAGCCCGTGTGCGAGCACCTGCATCTGCCGGCGCAGTCCGGGAGCGATCACGTTCTTGCGGCTATGAGGCGCGGCTACGACCTCGAGGCCTACCTGGACGTGGTAGCGCGCCTGCGGGCGGCCATCCCCGGTCTTGCTCTCACCACCGACCTCATCGTGGGCTTTCCCGGAGAGACCGACGAAGACTTCCAGGCCACCCTGGACCTCGTCGATGAGGTGGGCTTCGACGCCGCCTTCACCTTCCAGTATTCACCGCGCCCACAGACCAAGGCGGCCGACCTCCCTGCCAGAGTGCCGCCAGACGCCCTGGAGTCGCGTATGCGCCGTCTCATAGACCTCACACAGGCCTGGGGGCGCACGCGTAACGAGGCGCTCGTGGGGAGCACGGTGGAGGTCCTGGTGGAGGGTCGCAGCCGTCGCGACGCTGAGTCCGTCATGGGCAGGACCCGCTCGCACAAGACGGTGAACCTCCGGAGCGACGCCGCCGTCGGCGACCTTGTGTGGGCGACCATCAAGGGCGCCAGCTCTACCAGCCTGCAGGGGGTGGCCGCCGAGCGACCTGAGTCGTCCTCGGCGGCCTCATCGACGCGCGCTGTGGTGTCATGCCCACCGCACGCGCCCGCGTGACGGAGCCCCCGGTGGTCGAAGACGCCCCACGGGAAGCGCCGGTCGCGGCGGCCGCGGCGGCTGAAGCCCAGGGTTTGGTCATCGCCATCCTCGGCCCCACCGGTGTGGGCAAGACCGAGGTGGCCTCCTTGGTGGCCATCGAGCTGGGAGTCCGGGTGATCTCCTGCGATTCCATGCAGATCTACCGCGGTTTCCCGGTGTTGACCAATCAGCCAAGGCGGGTCGCGGCTGCGGGGAACGTGGTGCACGAACTGGTGGGCGTCGCGGAGCCTGAGGAGGAGTGGAGTGCGGCACGCTACGGCCGCAAGGCTCGAGCCTTCATCGACGCGGACGTCGCCTCGACAGGGTGGGCCCTGATCGTCGGCGGCACCGGTCTCTACATGCGGGCCGCTCTCGCGCCACTCGCCATGTCTAAAGCCTTCGACCCCGAGCGACGCGCAGCGCTCGAGCATGTCGCCGCCGTCGAGGGACCCGACCGATTGCACGACCGGCTGGCGGCGGTCGACGCGGAGACGGCGCGAAGGATCCATCCTCACAACGTCCGTCGCGTCGTGCGCGCCCTGGAGATCTTGGAGACCGAAGGCGCCGCCGCCCTGTCGGAGCGCAGCGACCTGTGGCGGCCACAGTATCGCCACCCGACACTTCAGGTAGTCCTGACCGCCGACCGCGCCGAACTCTACGAGAGGATCGAGCGCAGAGCGCAGGAGATGGTGCGCGCGGGCGCGGTGGAGGAGGTGCGGCGGCACAGGGAACTCCGGTCGCGCACGGAACTGTCGGCGGCGGCTGAAAGCACGACACTCGCAGGCCGGGCGCCGGAGGGCCAGGCGCCGGCAGGCCGGGCACCAACGTCTCGTGGCGTCGAACGTGCCATCGGCTATCGGGAGTTGGCTGCCTATCTCGACGGGGAGACCTCACTCGAGGAAGCCACCGCGGCGCTGGCCGCCGCGACTCGGCGCTACGCGCGGCGCCAGGCCACCTGGGTGCGCAAGCTGGATGGCGCTGTTATGATTGACACCTCCGGTCGGGCGCCGCGCGAGGTCTCGACCGAGGTCCTGCAGGCGGCCCTCGCGGCTCGAGCCAGAGCGCGAAACTAAGACCATTGGGTGAGAGGCACAGGGGTAGGCGCATGCGATTCAGCAAGTGGCACGGCCTCGGGAACGACTTCATCATGGTGGAAGAACCTGAGCTTCCCCAACCACTCGACGCCCGGCGATGCGCGCTCCTCTGCGATCGACACTTCGGCATCGGAGCAGACGGCATACTCGTGCATTGTCCTCCCAGCGGAGCCGTTCCCGGTGCGGTGGCCCGCATGCGCATCTTCAACGCGGACGGTAGCGAGCCCGAGATGTGCGGCAACGGCATCAGGCTGTTCGCCTTGTATCTCGAGAAGCTGGGCCTGGTGGGTGAGGGCGAGGTGATCGTGGAGACCCTGGCGGGACCCATCCGTCCCCGTGTGCTGGACGACGGCCGCGTGCAGGTGCACATGGGTGTCGCGCGCTTCGTCAGCCCGGCCATCGATTCGGCCGCGCTGGGCACGACCGGCGACGTGATCGGCCAACGGCTCGAGGCGGACGGCGCCACATACGTGTTCACCTTCGTGGACGTCGGCAATCCCCACTGCATCATCGTGAGCGATTCGGTGAAGGCCATCGAACTCGAGAAGATCGGCCCAGAGATCGAGAACCATGCGCTCTTCCCGCGGCGCACGAATGTGGAGTTCATCCAGACAGAAGCGGACGGGTCCATCACCATGCGGGTGTGGGAACGCGGGGTGGGGGAGACGCTGGCCTGCGGAACGGGCGCCACGGCTGTGGGGGTGGCGGCGGTGCGTCTCGGCTTGGCGGAGAGCCCCGTTACCGTGCACCTGCTTGGAGGAGACCTCGAAATCGAAGTAGGCGCGGATGGCCAGGTGTTGATGCTGGGGCCGGCGGAGGAGGTCTTCGCGGGCACCCTCAGCGCGGGCATGTTGGAGCGACTGACGTAGTAGTGGTCCGCCCAGGCATCGGCCTGATGCGACGCCCCGCAACCGGTGAAAACCAGATGGGCGCCCCAACCCGCGCCCGTGCAACAAGGAGGAGCAGTGCGATTCTCACGACGGATGGACGATCTTCCTCCCTACCTGTTCGCGGAGATCGAGCGGAAGATAGCCGAGAAGAAGAAGGCCGGGGTGGACGTCATCACCCTGGGTATCGGCGATCCCGATCTCCCCACCCCCACCTACATCGTGGAGGAGATGCAGCGGCAGGTCGCGGACCCGCGCAACCACCAGTACCCCTCCAATGCCGGCGTGCCGGAGTTCGGTGAAGCCGCCGCGGGCTACGTGGCGCGCAGGTTCGGGGTAACCATCGATCCTAAGGATGAGTTCTTTCCCCTCCTGGGTTCGAAGGAAGGCCTGGCTCACATCTGTTGGTCCACGCTGGACGCCGGCGACGTGGTGCTGGTGCCCGATCCCGGCTACCCGGTGTACGCCGCCGCCTCCCTGATGACGGGGGCCCAGGTGGTCCTCATGCCGCTGCTGGCCGAGAACGATTTCCTCCCCGACCTCGACGCCATCGCTCCCGACGTCGCCGCCCGCGCGAAACTCATGTTCATCAGCTACCCGAACAACCCCACGGCCGCGGTCGTGGAGGGCGACTTCTTCGAGAGGGTGGTGGAGTTCGCGAAGCGCTACGACATCGCGGTGGTGCACGACAACGCCTACTGCGAATTGGTGTTCGACGGGTACGAAGCCCCGAGCTTCCTCGCGACCCCCGGAGCGATGGACGTGGGGGTGGAGTTCTTCAGCCTGTCGAAGCCTTTCAACATGACCGGTTGGAGGGTGGGATTCGGGGTGGGTAATCGCGACATCCTCGAACCCTTATGGAGACTGAAGACGAACCTCGACTCGGGTATGTTCGAAGCCATCCAGCGCACGGCGGCCTTCGTGCTCAACGGCCCCTGGGACTTCGTCGACGAGATGAACGCCGTCTACACGGGACGGCGCGACGTCTTGCTCGAAGCCCTCGCCCACATAGGACTGGACGCGCCGACGCCCAAGGCCACCATCTACATCTGGGTGCCGGTGCCCGCCGGCTACGACTCAACCTCGTTCGCCGCGCACGTGCTCGATCAGGCGGGTGTGGTGCTGACCCCGGGCAACGGCTACGGCGCCGCCGGAGAGGGCTTCGTGCGCATCTCCCTCACCGCGCCCGACGACCGCATCCGCGAAGCCGTGGATCGCATCGAGCGGTCGCTGAGCATCTGATGAAGAGCGGTGGTACGTATTTCTCGCTGCGCGTGCGCGCCTGCCCGTGCGTGCCCGACTACCCGTGCGCGCCGCCGATGACCGGAGCCCGATGAACATCAGCGTTCGTTTGTTGAGGCCGGAAGCCCGGCTTCCTCGCCGAGCCCATCCGGGGGACGCCGGGGCCGACCTGCACGCGGCGGAGCCGGTGGTGATCCCGGCCGGGGAGCGCCGCGACGTGGGCACAGGCCTCGCCTTCGCGATCCCCGAGGGCTACGCCGGCTTCGTGCACGCGCGCTCAGGTTTGGCCTTCAAGCACGGCATCATGATTACCAACGCCCCGGGCCTCATAGATTCGGGCTATCGAGGTGAGGTGCGCGTGAGCCTCTTCAACAGTGGGTCGGAGCCCTTTGCCATCGAGGTGGGTGAT
The DNA here is from genome assembly GCA_038204345.1 of Thermoleophilia bacterium. GTDB lineage: Bacteria > Actinomycetota > Thermoleophilia > RBG-16-64-13 > RBG-16-64-13 > JAHJSA01. Next base: position 4,293 of record JBBRDB010000159.1, read on the forward strand.
CGCATCGCGCAGCTGGTGATCCAGGCGGTTGAGGTGCCGGTCTTCGAGGAGGCCCCGACGCTCGACGACACCGAGCGCGGGGCGGGCGGGTTCGGCAGTACGGGGTAGGTATTTGCGGCTGCACCTCAGGCGCAGGTGAGACCGGCATCGCTATGGGGACGTGGCACACCGGGTAGAGGCCTCGCGGGGGAGTGGGAAGACGCCCGCTAGACGGGCACCCCTTGTTCATGCAATCTGAGCTGTGGTGGCGTCTGCATCTGCTACGGCAGGGGCACTACGGCAGGGGTAGGCCCTTGGTGTTGGGCAACTCCTGCCAGTCCAGGATCTGGAACGATCCGACCGTCGGGAAGTACGGCGGCGGGTTACGGAGCAGGTAGGAGTCATAGAGGTTCGCACCGTTCGCAAAGCCGGCGTAGTCGCTGCCGTTGCTCGAATAAGTCATCCGGTAGGGTGTGAGCAGGGTCGCCACCGCGCCGTAGATGGTGAGCATATTCCGCCGCGGTCCCCAGCTCGAGGATGAACTGGTGTTGGTGTCGTAGTGGACGTACTCCTTCCCCTGTTGAGCGATGACGGCAGCGTCGATCTCCATGTCCAGCGTTCCCGGGCTGTTCACCGAGGTGCCCAGGTTGCCCGCTTTCATGTACGGCGCGTACATGGGAACCTCGACGTTGTTCTGAGCTATGAGCCCTACGGCCACTGTTCCGTCCTTCGCCGCGTAGGTGAGATCGCCGATGATGTAGATCGACGTCAGGTCGCGCTGCCCCGAGGGATTCATCTGGCCCGAGCTGGCTATCGTGAGGCGGCCCTGCACTCCGGCGCCCTCCACCCATACGTTGTCGTTGGCGTAGATGACCCCGTTCGGAGGATAGCTGTAGGGCCCGAACAAGGTGCCGTATGTGAGATAGCCACCCCTCTTCGTACCGCTGGAGTAGGTGCGGCTCTGGTTCTCGTCTGTCACCTGTGCCACCTGGTAGCGGGAGCCTGACAGGAGCTTTATGTACCAGCCGTGGGGTCTGCCGGAGACCGGGTTCACATACGGGAGGTTGACGTAGGGAAGGGCGCCTGTGTTCGCGGCGAGGCCGCTGAGCCGAGTGAAGTCCGACGTCACCGTGTTGAAGTCGATCGGAGGGACGGGGAAACGCCACAGACCCCTCGAAGCATCGTTCGTCGGTATGTCCTGCGACCAGACCCCCGCCTTAGACGTGCCGGAGTAGTCGTAGGTGGATTGCGCACTCGACACGAGGTCTACGATGTTGGCAGTCTCGATGCGGATGCCGGTGTTCGAGTGCGTCTTCCCGTGCCAGACTCGAGTGAGCGGCCCTCCGATGTACACCGATTCATCAACGAGTAGCACGTACTCGCTGAAGGCTGGGCGACCGATGCGTGCTTGCACCGTGCGGGGCACGTCCTCGGTCTGATTCGACCGACCGGTGGCCTTGACGGTGACGTCGGAGTCGAGGCCGGTGGGCGGCGTGATCTGGATGGCGTATTGTCCCTGCAAGGACCCGTCGTACGGATCACTGAGGTCGAAGACTTCGTGCAGTGGGTCGCCGTCGGTGTCGACCCCGGCGATGGCAAAGCCCTGGGCCGCGTTGGTGGTGCCGCTGGCCACCATCCAGAGGTACTGGTTGAGGCCCGCCTCCGCCACCCCGAGCGACAACGTGTAGGCGCGGTCGCGCCGCACGTGCTGCTGGTTGACCATGATCCCGGTGGCCAGAGTAACGGACATCATGCCGATGACGAGGAGCACGAGCATGACCAAGCCGAGAACGTAGCCGTCCTCGCTCGCCACGCTCATCCTCAGTCTTCCCCGTGCGATTGACCGAGGTTCGCGGTGCATCAACTTCTTGAGTCTCATTGCGACAGACCCCCGTCGTAGCGTTGCCGAATCAGAACTCGAGAGACCAACCGCACGTTGCTGCGCGCCAGCTCCGGGACTTCGTTCACATAGAGGGTGAGGTCGATGAGCGAGATCTGTTCTCTCAGATCGAAGGTGTTCGTGGCCGACATG
>JBBRDB010000160.1:0-6251 GCA_038204345.1 Thermoleophilia bacterium
CCCTGGTCGTTCCACTCCACGTCGCTCTCGCCGGGACCCATGAACATGATGTAGCTGCGCAGCGAGTCGGCTCCGTACGTTGCCATGTGCTCGTCGGGATTGACCACGTTGCCCTTGCTCTTGGACATCTTGGCACCCTTGTAGTAGATCATCCCTTGGGTGAAAAGTCTCTTGAAGGGCTCCTCGAAACTCACCAGCCCCAGGTCGTAGAGGACCTTGGTGAAGAAGCGGGAGTACATCAGGTGAAGGATGGCGTGCTCGACCCCCCCGATGTACTGATCGACCGGGAGCCAGTAATCCACCGCGGCGCGATCGAACGCGACGTCGTCCAGCCAGGGTGAAGCGTAGCGCAGGTAGTACCACGACGAATCCACGAAAGTGTCCATCGTGTCTGGGTCGCGACGGGCGGGTCCGCCGCAGGTGGGACAGGTCGTGTTGATCCAGTGTTCCGCGGCGGCCAGGGGCGACTTGCCTTTGGGCGCGTAGTCGCTCACCTCGGGCAGTAGAACCGGCAACTGGTCCTCGGGGACTGCCATCTCTCCGCACTCGTCGCAGTAGACGATGGGGATGGGGCAGCCCCAGTAACGTTGCCGAGAAAGCAGCCAATCGCGCAACTTGTAGTTGACGGCGGCTTTAGCCTTGCCCTTCTGCTGCAGCCACTCGGTCACCTCGAGGATGGCTTCGGCTTTGGGTAGACCGTCGAACTCCCCGCTGTTGACCAGGACACCGTCGCCGGCGTAGGGCGCGGTGAGCTTCCCGTCGGCGTCCTTGAGGTCGTCCGGACTGCCGATGACTTCCACCACCGGGAGACCGAAGGCGCCCGCGAACTCGAAGTCGCGCTCGTCGTGGGCTGGGACCGCCATAATAGCCCCGGTGCCGTACTCCATGAGCACGTAGTCGGCCACCCAGATAGGGATGAGCTTGCCGTTCACCGGGTTGACTGCGTGACGACCGGTGAAGACCCCGGTCTTTTCCTTCTCGCTGCCGGCCCGCTCGATGGACGAAGTAGCCATGGCCTGCGCCACGTAGCGCTTGACCTCCGCCTCCTGCTCGGTGCCACGCACCAGATCCTCCACCAGCGGGTGCTCGGGCGCCAGGATGAAGAAGGTCGCACCGAAGAGCGTGTCGGGACGAGTGGTAAAGACCACTATCTCCCGGCCGGCGACCGTGTCGCCGGCGGTCGGTTGCCGTGCGGCCGGGTCGCCGGCGGTCGGTTGCCGTGCGGCCGTGTCGCCGGCGGTCGGTTGCGATGCGGCCAAATCAGCGGCGGCCTCACTCTGGGCCGCAGTGGGGGCCGCATGGGGGGCCTCATTGGGGGCCTCATCGTCCCCCGGCCCGCCCGCAGCTTCCTGCCGCGGAGCCACGACGAACACCACCTCGGCTCCCTCGGAGCGCCCGATCCAGTTCCGCTGCATGGTGATCACCCGCTCCGGCCACGACTCGAGCTTGTCGAAATCGTCGAGCAGGCGCTCGGCGTAGTCGGTGATGCGAAAGAACCACTGCCGCAGCTTCTTCGCCTCTACGATCGAGTCGCACCGTTCGCAGTGACCCTGGATCACCTGCTCATTGGCCAGCACGGTCTGGCACGAGGGGCACCAGTTCACAGGCGCTTCCCTCTTGAAAGCCAGACCCTTGTTGTAGAACTGGATGAACAGCCACTGGGTCCACTTGTAGTAGTCGGGTCGGCAGGTGGCCAGCTCCCTGCTCCAGTCGATGGACACGCCGAGACGCCGGAGTTGCCTGTTGATGGTGGAGATGGCCCGCTCGGTGAACTGGGCGGGATGCTCGCCCGTCTGGATGGCCACGTTCTCGGAGTTCAATCCGAACGCGTCGTAGCCCATGGGGTGCAGCACCCGCTGGCCCTGGTGGCGGCGGAAGCGGGCGATCACGTCGCCCATGGTGTAGTTCTTCACGTGGCCCATGTGAGCGCTGCCCGAAGGGTACGGGAACATCTCGAGCACGTAGCTCGATCCAGGACCCTTGCCCGACGCCACCTCCTCGGCGGTGGGATTCGGGATGACGAAGGTCTGTTCCCTGTCCCAGACTTCCTGCCACTTGGTCTCGATGGCCTCTGGGTCGTACGGTACCGGCATGGGTTCGTGTTCCTTTCGCGCGCTCAGGCTGGCCTCGCTGCCCCGGATACTCCGGCGGCGCCCGGGTGCCGGTGAAACTCGCGCCGGCCGGGCCGAGGCCCTATTCTAGTGACTGCGGGCCCTCTCGCCAAACCTCCGCCGCAAAGGAGCGTTCGCAGCAGGACTCATATCCCCGGCGAAGAACTCAGCCCCATCGCCGAAAGGATCCCTGGAATGACCAGGAGACGGGCCGGGTAAGGTGCTGGAAATGGAAGACGGACGGTATGTCAAAGGAAACTGAGAGAGCGATCGGAGCACGGGTCGGCGATTCCCGCTCCTTGCCGGAGACCCCACACGGGGATCTCAGCCGCCTCAGCCCCCTCCTCCGCCTCTCTTCAAGAACCATGCCAGGTAGCCGAAGACCGCTACCACTATCAGTACATCCGCGACGCTACCCACGTGACTCCTCTCCTTCTAATACCCTCATGGGTATGTTAGCAGAAACCGGTCGAGGCGCGACTCTCGCCAGGCTTACCAATCCCCGATAGGAAAGGAGTTCCGGCCCATGACAACCGGAGACCTCATCCTCAGGATCCTCCTTTCCGCGTTCCTCGGCGGCGCCATCGGGTTGGAGCGGGAACTTCGCGACAGGGCGGCCGGCTTCCGCACCCACATACTCGTCGCGGTGGGGTCGGCCGCCTTCACGATCGCCTCGGTCCACGGCTTCGATTCGTTCATCGCCGACACTGCGAGCAGCAACGTCCGCATCGACCCGGGGCGGATCGCAGCGCAGGTGGTGACCGGTATCGGCTTCCTGGGGGCGGGCGCTATCATCCGTCACGGCGTCTCCGTCCGCGGGTTGACGACCGCAGCCAGTCTGTGGGCGGCCGCGGCGGTGGGTTTGGCGGTGGGCCTCGGGCTCTACCCGCTGGCCATGGTCACCGCCGTGACTGTGGTCACCAGTCTCTACGTGCTGCGATTCGTCGAGGGGAGATTCATCTACCCGCGAGTGCGCGAACTGGTCGACCTGCACGTCACCTTCCGCGCCCGTGGTTTCGGCCCTCTCACCCACCTCATCGACGTGCTCGACCACAACCACGTCGCCGTGCAACATATGAGCGTCGACACCGGCACGGAGGCCAACTCCATCCGTCTGGTGCTGGAGTTACCCCGGGGCATGACGACGACGGCCGCCATGCACTTGGTGGGTCAGGTGCCGGATATCGAGTCCATAAGCGTGAACTAGCCGGCCACGCGGCGGCAGAATGCGCCCCGGCCACGCGGTCACGACTGGGGCGGCGCACGCCGGGAGTGCGCCCGGCTGCGGGCGGGCGCGCGCATCCGCGGCCCAGCGCGGTTGCCTAGCTGCGCAGCCGCTGCAGATCCCGGGCAAGTCCCTTGATCTCGTCGCGCAGCGAGGCCGCATACTCGAAACGGAGTTCCTCTGCCGCCGCGAACATCTCCTCCTCGAGCGACACCATCAGGCGCTCGATCTCCTCCTCCGACAGGGCTTCCCCGTCGCGTCCCAGCCGGCGCTTCTCCTTGTAGGGCACGGTCTCCCCGCCCAACCCCAGCAGCTGGGTGATGTCGGAGACCCCCTTGACTATGGAACGCGGTGTGATGCCGTGAAACTCGTTGAAAGCCGTCTGCGCGGCCCGACGGCGGTCGGTCTCCGAGATGGCCCGTTCCATGGCCGTGGTCACGCGGTCGGCGTACATGATCACGCGCCCTTCGACGTTCCTGGCGGCCCGACCGATGGTCTGCACCAGCGCCGTCTCGCCCCTCAGGAAGCCCTCCTTGTCGGCGTCGAGAATGGCCACCAACGTCACCTCGGGAAGATCCAGACCCTCCCGGAGCAGATTGATCCCCACAAGGACGTCGAAGTCGCCGAGCCGCAGGTCGCGCACGATCTGGATGCGCTCGAGGGTGTCTACCTCCGAGTGTAGATAACGCACCCGGAACCCCATCTCAAGGAGATAGTCGGTGAGATCCTCCGCCATCTTCTTGGTAAGGGTGGTGACCAGCGAGCGTTCGTCCCGATCGGCACGGACGCGGACCTCGTTCATGAGGTCGTCGATCTGGTTGCGCGTGGGACGCACTTCCACGACCGGATCGACCAAACCCGTGGGCCGCACCAGCTGCTCCACCACCTGCGAGGAGGCGGACACCTCCCATTCCGCCGGCGTCGCGGAGACGAAGATGCACTGCTGAACGCGCTCCAGGAACTCTTCGAAACGGAGCGGACGGTTGTCGAGAGCTGAAGGCAGCCGGAATCCTCCCTCGACGAGCGCGAGCTTGCGGCTCCGATCCCCGTGGTACATGCCGTTCAGCTGCGGGATGGTATTGTGCGACTCGTCGATCATCACCAGAAGATCGCCGTGGAAATAATCGAGCAGCGTGTGCGGCGGCGTTCCCGGCGCCCGACCATCTAGTATGCGCGAGTAGTTCTCGATCCCGGAGCAGTAGCCCACCTCTCGCAGCATCTCCATGTCGTACTGCGTGCGCTGACGTAGACGGAAAGCCTCGAGCTGCTTGCCCTGCGCCTCCAGATGGGCCACCTGCTGCTCGAGTTCCACCCCGATCTCGCGCACCGCGCGCTCGATCGCACCCTCCCCCGTGACGAAATGCGAAGCCGGGTAGACCGCCACGCTGGGCAGGCGGCCGAGGACCTCTTGGGTCACGGGGTCTATGCTCAGGATCTCCTCGACCTCGTCGCCGACCAGGTTGACGCGTATGACCTGATCATCATATGCCGGCCACACCTCGAAGCTGTCGCCGCGCACCCGGAAGCGCCCGCGCTGAAAGCCCACGTCGTTGCGTTCGTATTGGATCGCAACCAACTTCGCCAGGACCTCGTCGCGTTCTATCTCTGCACCTTCACGCAGGAGCACTACTTGACGGAGGTACTCCTCGGGCGATCCGAGTCCGTAGATGCAGGAGACCGAGGCTACGATCACCACATCGTCGCGCATGAGCAGGTTGCTCGTCGCTGAATGCCGCAACCGGTCGATCTCCTCGTTGATGGAAGAGTCTTTCTCAATATAGGTGTCGGTGGCGGCGAGATAGGCTTCCGGCTGGTAGTAGTCGTAGTAAGAGACGAAGTATTCGACGGCGTTCTCGGGCAGGAACTCACGGAACTCGTTGCAGAGCTGCGCAGCCAGCGTCTTGTTGTGCGCGATGATGAGCGTGGGCCGGCCCAGCCGGGCGATGATGTTGGCCATGGTGAACGTCTTGCCCGACCCCGTGACACCGAGGAGGGTCTGGAAACGGTCGCCCCGTTCCACGCCCTCGACCAGTCGGTCGATCGCCTCGGGCTGATCGCCCGTGGGAACATAGTCGGCCCGCAGCGTGAACGTACTCATCGCCGCGGCCCCCTGGAGGCCGCCAACGTCACGTGACGAAAGCCTCCGGGTGCGCCTTCATGAACAGCGCACGGAGCTTCTCGACACGCTTCACGAACTCCCTCGTCTCTGCGAAGGGGATGTCGCCGGTTTCGAGTACACGTTCCCGGTCCGCCCCCGGCCGTGATAGCCAGCCGATGACGGTGCCCTGCCCCGCGTTGTATGCGGCGAGCATGGAGGGCATGTCGCCGTCGAAGAGTTCGGTGAGAAACGCCAGGTAGTAGGCGCCCATCTGAAGATTCGCGGGCGGGTCGGTGAGGTCACCGACCACCCCGCCTTTCCAATCCGGCTGTTGCTGGATCCACGCAGCCGTGTCGGGCATGATCTGCATGAGACCAACCGCACCCGCCGACGATACCGCGCCCGCGTCGAATCCGCTCTCCGCTTTCGCGACAGCAGCCACCAAGTAGGGGTCCACCCCATAGGTTTCGGCAGCGCGCAAGATGTCCATCTCGTACTTCAAGGGATATAGGCGACTCTGCACCTCAGCCTCACAGCCCCCCTGCGCAAACGCGCCCACCACCGCGAACGTGAGCAACACCAGCACAAGGACGCTCCAACGGAGCCGGACTCTCTCCCTGGAAGAACGCGATCGAAACCGGCGGGTTGGACGCTCGCAGCGAGAGTTCTTTCGATCAGACATCTTCGACGAATTGTCGTGTGCGGTCCGCGGTGAGCATACGCGCCTGCTCGAAGATGCGGGCCACGAATGCCGCCAAGTCGGCGACGGAGCCGGTGTTCACATAGGTCACGTCCGCGGCGGTCGATCGGGCCTCTT
>JBBRDB010000161.1:0-6208 GCA_038204345.1 Thermoleophilia bacterium
CTTCGCGGTTACCCAGCGTGCTGGTGGCCTTGCCACCCGATATCTCTTCGTAGACCGACTTGCTCCCGTCCAGCGTGCGCGGGTGAGCGGCATACGCGAGCGTCACGGTCTCCCCCACGGTGACGACGCCCCCATCCGGCCCCTCCTGCCCGGTGATCATGCGCAGCAAAGTCGTCTTGCCGGCTCCGTTGGGCCCTATGATCCCGACGATGGAACCCGGCGGTGCGCTGGCGCTCACGTCGTCAAGGAGCACCCGCTCTCCGTAGGCTTTGCTGACTCCCTCGAGATCGATCACCACGTCTCCCAGTCGAGGGCCGGGCGGCATGTAGATCTCAGAGTCTTCCCTCCTCTTCTCGGAATCCTGGCTCAACAGCGTCTCGTAGGCGTTCACGCGCGCCTGCCCTTTCGCCTGCCGGGCCTTCTGCGACATGTGGATCCACTCGAGTTCGCGCTGGAGGGTCTTCTGGCGCTTCGACTCGCTCTTCTCCTCCATCCTCAAGCGCTCCCGCTTCTGCTCCAGCCAGGAAGTGTAGTTGCCTCTCCAGGGGATGCCGTAGCCGCGGTCGAGTTCGAGGATCCATCCGGCGACGTTGTCCAGGAAGTAACGGTCGTGGGTCACGGCGATGACCGTGCCCTTGTAGTCGCGCAGGTGGCGCTCCAGCCAGGCCACCGACTCGGTGTCCAGATGGTTGGTTGGTTCGTCCAGAAGAAGGATGTCGGGCTCGGTCAGGAGCAGTCGGGTCAGCGCCACCCGGCGCCGCTCGCCGCCGGAGAGCACGCTCACGGGGGTATCCGGCGGAGGGCAGTCGAGGGCCCCCATGGCGTACTCCAAGCGGGAGTCGAGGGTCCAGGCGTCCACATGTTCGAGTTGTTCCTGGAGGCGCCCCTGCTCCTCGATGAGGGCGTCGAAATCGGCGTCGGCCTCCGAAAAGGCGGCCGTGACCGCGTCGAAGCGGGCCATGAGGTCGACGATGGGCTGCACCGCCTCCTGGATCACCTGGATGGTCGTCTTTAACTCGTCGAGCTTCGGCTCCTGCTCGAGGAAGCCCACCGAGTAACCCTTGGACATGGCGATCTCACCGATGTAGTCCTAATCGACACCGGCCATGATGCGCAGCAGAGTACTCTTGCCCGACCCGTTCAGCCCGAGGACACCGATCTTCGCCCCGTAGTAGAAGCCCAGCGAGATATCGCGCAGCACCTGGTTCTTGGGCGGATGCACGCGGCCCACCCGTACCATGGAGTAGATGACTTTCTTGTCGTCGACGGTCATGCACGGCTCCGGAATCGGTCGGGAGGCACGGGCCTCAGCAAATCGGACCGTGTTAGGATACTCGACTCACGACCGACCATCACGGTCACCGATACGGGTGCTTGGTAGAGGTCCCTATCATCGGCACTACAAGGAGCAGCACCGCGGCGTGAACCAGCGATCAGAGGAAGACGCACCGGCGAGCGGGGCCGCACCTATTCCCAACCCGAGCCACGGCCCGACATCGTGGCTGCCTCTTGGAGCCGGGATCTTGTGGGGCACCTCCTTTCCCGCCATGGGCCTTGCGCTGCAGGGGTTCCCACCGCTGGCCGTCGCTTTCTGGAGGGCGCTCCTGGGTTTCGTTAGTCTCGGAGCGTGGCTGCTCTTTCGCCGTGGCTTGTGCAGCAGGCCTTCCCGCGCCCAGTGGCTGCGACTGATGGTGCTCTCCCTGGCGGGAGCAGGTCTCTTCTGGCCGGTACTGGTCTTCTCGATCAAGCTCTCGAATCCGGTCAATTCGGCGTTCTTGGTAGGCATCTATCCCGCCCTGGCGGCCGCCCTGACGCCGCTCCTACTGGGCGAGCACGCGAAACGCCGCAATTTCCTGGGCCTAGCACTGGCCTTGGCAGGAGCTTACTTGGTCATCAGCAAAGGGCGTCCACTCGCCCTCTTCTCCAGCTCTACGCTCGCGGGCGACTCTCTTGCCCTGTTGGCGGCGCTGCTCTTCGGCACCTACATCCTGCTTGGCCAGAAGTGGCGCCCGATCATCGGGGTCTCGGGAGAAGAGTTCACCTTCTATACCTTCGCTCTCGCGCTCCCCGCCCTCGCAGCAGTGGCCGTGCTCAGCGGACCCCTCCTCACCAGCGTCGACGTCCCGGCCATCGGGGCCGTCGGGTGGTTGGGCCTTATGGGATCCACCGGAGCCTTTCTGGCGCTCAACTGGGGAATGCGCAAAGGCGCGGTCGCCCGCGGCAGCGCGCACCTCATGGTCATACCCTTGGTAGCCGCCTTGTGTACGTGGGTCATCTTCGGCACGACGTTGACGGGCGCGCAGTGGCTGGGGGCGGCGCTGGTGGTACTCGGGGTGGGCGTGTCCCGCTAGACAAAAGGCTGACGGCAGCGAATGGGCGGCGGCACGCTCGAGAGGCGTAGATCGGTGGGCACGGGAAGCGGAGTGCTGCTGCCTCCCGGCTACTGCCCCGTCGCTTCGCGGCTCTCCAGGTGGAGGACGACCTTGCGCTTGATCCGCTGCAGGGCGTTGTCCACCGTCTTGGTGTCGTGTCCGATCATCTCCGCGATGACCTCGTAGGAGTGCCCTTCCAGATAGTGACGCAACACCTGGCCCTCCAACGGGCTGAGCAGCCGCTGCAGGCAGTCGGTGAGGCTCTCCAACTCCTCACGGCTGATCACCTGCATGACCGGGTCGCTGGTGCGACCGGAGGGGATCATGTCGGCCAGTGTGCGATCGTCATAGCCGCCGCTGCCGGCGGGGCAGTGGCTGAAGCTCAGGTAGGTGTTCAGTGGTGAGTGCTTCTGGCGGGAAGCCGTCTTGATGGCGGTGATGATCTGACGTGTGACACAGAGTTCGGCAAAACTGCGGAAGGAACGAGCCCGGTCTTCGCGATAGTCGCGGATTGCTTTGTAGAGACCTATATAGCCCTCTTGGATCAGATCGTCGCCGTCACCGCCGGCTATGAAGTACGAATAGGACTTCATGCGGACAAAATAGTGGTATTTCGTGAGGAGGCGCTTGATGGCGTCGGCGTTGCCGGTCTTCGCGAGGCGCACCAGCTGCTCGTCGTCATTCCAATCGACCAGCGGGAACCCGATCCGTGCCGCGCTCTCCATCCGTGCCTCCCCTCACTCGCTCGTGGCGACGGTCCGCCTCGCTCGCTTCTAGTCGGGAGGCCGACCCTGCCCCCCCTCGTTGTCCTCCGCGAGCCGCCTGCGCAGTTCTTTCAGGCTCTCCAGACTCTCAGAGCCAATCCGATCCTCCACACGATGCACAATACTAGTGCATTTTTGAGAATTTGCAACCTCTCTTGTGTGATGTTGCAGATCGGACACAAATTGCCTCGACGAGCAGCGGGTCACGTTGGGCAGGAATATGGTCTTCTGGAGACCGTAATCGGACGTCACCACGACCACACTCTCTGCTGCACTGAGGGCAAATGTGGCCCTCTCGATGATAGCGTCGGCCGAGCGTTGGAGGGAACCGAAATAGACCTGCATGTTGGTCGTTGCACTCTCCACCTTCTGCAACGAAGAGGTGCTGCTGTCGAACACCACGACGGCGCGATCGTGCGTACCGCCCATGAAGCTCGCGATGCGATCCAGCAGCCGGGCTCGCTCATCTTCCAGTTGACCTGGGGCGAGGTCGCCGTCCGACCCCCGTGCCTCGGCCCGACGCAGTTCGTGCATGACGTTGTAGCCGTCGATCAGGAACACGGTCATGCCGCGTCGCCCTCCCGACGTTGGCGCAGGGCCTCGAAGAGAAGCACTCCGGCCGACACGCTCACGTTCAGCGACCCCACCGTGCCGATTTGCGCTATCGCCACCAGCACGTCACATGCCTGCGCCACACGCCGACCGAGACCCTCGCCCTCCGAACCCAAGACGAAGACCGTCTTCCCGCGATAGTCATGGGCGTCGTATGCTGAGGTGGCCACCGCGTCCGCTCCGTAGACCCAGAAACCCGCTTCCTTCGCACTCAGTAGGAAATCGGTGAGATTGCGAACGTGGGCCACGGCGGCGTGCTCCGTGGCACCCGCCGACGCCTTGACCACGGCGGCCGTGATCACAGCGGTGCGGTGCCGGGGGATGACCACGGCCGCCCCTGCGACCTCGGCCGTACGGACGATGGCCCCCAGGTTCTGAGGGTCTTGTATACGGTCGAGGGCGACCACTAGGTTCGAATCGAGCAGGATCTGTTCGGCCGGCAGGTATGGATACGGGTCGACCTCGGCCACCACACCCTGGTGGTCCGGACTCCCGGCGCCGGCCAGAAGTTCGTCGGCAGAGCGGACCGAGATTGGCGGGGCGGGAACGCGCGCGGCGGCGGCCCAGGACGCCACCTCGGCCAAGGGATCTTCGCCCCCGCGTGCGCGCCCGGGGGCCACCCAGACCCGGCGCACGCGCCGGCGGCCCCGCAAGGCCTCCCTGACGGGGTTGCGCCCGTAGATGGTCTCGGGTGTGTCCATACGGCGGTACGGCCGGCTCTACTCGGCCGGCACGACCTTGTACCCGTCGGCGGCGTCACGCACTTCGAAGCCGCGGGCCAAAATGGCGTCCCTCAGGCGATCTGCTTCGGCGAAGTCGCGCGTCGCTCGGCTTGCCTGGCGATGGGCGGCCATCTCGAGGATGTCGGCGGGCACAACGTCGTCCACCCGCATGACGGCGTCGAGCCCCAGGATGTAGACCATCGCGCGGAGGCCCTCGCGCAGAGCCAAGGCGGCGGGTGGGGACACAGAGCCGGCCGCCAGAGCGGAGTTCACCTCACGGGCCAGGGCGAACACCTCGCCCAAGGCCCCGGCGGTGTTCATGTCGTCGGCCAGTGCGGCATCGAAGGCCGCGCGACGAGACTCGGCCAGATTCGTCAACTCGTCGTCTGGTACTGGCGCGGGCGCGGCCGAGGTCGCATCGACCGCGCCGGCGGCGTCCGTGGCCGGCGCGTCAGTGCCGGCCAGCGCAGGCATGTCCAGCACCGACGGGCGCGCGGGCGCGCCGCCACTCCCGCCCTCTGAGACGACGTGCTCCAAGGCACGGAAAAGGTTGCGCAGGCGCCACACCTGGTGGCCCGCTTCCTCCAGCAACTCTCGGCTGAAGTCCATGGGGCTGCGATAGTGACTGCTCACGAAGAAGGCGATGAGCACCTCAGGGCGATACTCCTTCAGCGCCTGCCGGAGCTGGAAGATGTTGCCCACACTCTTGGACATCTTCTCGTCGCGGATATTCAGCATGCCGTTGTGCACCCAGAAGCGGACGAAGGTGCCGCCCAGCGCGCCCTCGGCCTGGGCCATCTCGTTCTCGTGGTGCGGGAAGATGAGGTCCCTTCCGCCGCCATGGATATCGAAGCCGGGGCCCAGATACTTGAGGCTCATGGCCGAGCATTCGATGTGCCACCCTGGTCGGCCCGGACCCCAGGGACTGTCCCAGGCGGGCTCGCCGGGTTTGGCTCCCTTCCAGAGCGCGAAATCGAGAGGATCTTCCTTGTCCTCACCGGGCGTGATACGCGCCCCGTGCCGCATCTCCGCCGTCTGCTGCTTCGAGAGACGGCCGTAGCCCGGGAAGCTGTCGACGTCGTAGTAGACGTCAGAGCCGGCCTGGTAAGCGTGACCGGCGTTCACCAGCTTCTGAACGAGATCGATGATCTCGGCGATGTGTTCCGTGGCATACGGCTCCACGTCCGGGCGCCCCAGACCCAGCGCGTCGGTGTCCTCGACATAGGCGCTTGCGAACTCGGTGGCCACCTCGCCGGCCGTGCGCCCCTCATCCTGGGCCTTCTGGATTATGCGGTCGTCTATGTCGGTGATGTTCTCCACGAGCGTGACGCGATATCCCAATGACTCGAAGTAGCGCTTAGCCACCATCGAGATCACGAAGGGTCGCGCGTTCCCCAGGTGGATGTAGTTGTAGACAGTGGGGCCGCAGAAGTACATGGTGACGTGGTCCCCGTCGCGGGGGACGAACTCCAGCTTCTCCTGCCGGAGCGAGTCGTAGAGGCGCATCCTTATCCCTCCGTCTCCGCCACCAGCCGCAGGGCGGCGTCCAGACGATCGAGGATGCGGTCGCGCCCCAGGCCGGCCAGCAGGTAGAAGAGCTCCGGCCCCTGCGTCTCGCCGGTCAGCGCCACCCGCGTGGGCTGGAAGATGGCCTTCCCCTTCAGGCCTTGGGCCTTGCAGCTCTCGGCCAGCCGGTGGAAGGCCTCGCGGGCGTCCTCCAGCCCCACGTACTGAGCGG
>JBBRDB010000162.1:0-6108 GCA_038204345.1 Thermoleophilia bacterium
CCACGGCCGAGGATCCACCTCCGTCCTGCGACGATCGGCTCGGTTTTCCGAACCTGGACCAGTTCAGCACGCGTTGCACCTCACACCGTGGCCGCCTCGATCGGCACCCACTGCTCCGTGAGGACTTCGCCCTGGAGGTCGAAGACGGTCATCTTGATGGGGACCTGCCGGGTGGAAGCCTGGGCGGCCTGCACGGCCAGCTCCAGCAGCCCCCGGCAGCACGGCACCTGCATCATGAGGACGCTGAGTGTGTTTATCTTGGCGTCCTCTATCCAGGACTTGATCTTCTCCACGTAGACGCCCTGGCCGTCATCCAGCTTGGGGCAGGCGATGGCGACCGCTTTGCCTTTCAGGTACTCGGGATGGAAGCCCCCGACCGCGTAGCCCACGCAGTCAGCCGTGAGCACCACGTCGGCTCCCTGGTAGTACGGCGCCGTGGGGCTGATGAGGTGCATCTGTATGGGCCACTGCCTCAACTGGGAAGCGACCGCGCCCGTGGTCTCCTCCGGGGCGCTCTTGTCGCTGAAGTCGACCGTCCGTGAACCCGGGCATCCTTCGAACTGCGTCATCGTGCCGCCTCCTTCTGAGTGAGTTCTTGCTCTAATCGTTCGACGAGTGCTTGGTACCTCACCGGGGCGTCGCCGAACTCCGCGTCCCTCGCGCTGAACCGGGCGAACAGCTCGCCCACCTGGGTCATGGTGAGGTTCCTCTCCATCCAGGGATAGAGGACCCTGTCCTCCTTGGCGATGTGTTCGGTCAGCAACTCCGAGTAGGCCGTGAGGCGTTCGCCGACGGCTCCGTCGTCGCCGCGTTCCAGCGCCTCCGCGGCGGCGCGGACGTGGGCCCGTCCGGTCTCGTGGTCCTCCCGGATCGTCTTGATGATCTCCATGTCTTCGTCGAAGTACTCGAGGAGTATGTCTTCTTCCTTGGCGTGATGGCATCTGTCGGCAAAGGAGCGGATGAAATCCAGAGTGTCGGCGGCGATCTGCCGGCCTTCGTCCGATCCGCTCTCCAGGTTCTCTTTGACCCCCGGAATGAGCGCGATGACCCTCAGAATGAGGACGTGCTCGTCGACAAGCTTCTGTATAGGCGGCGAATAGCCGGGGGCTCGGTTCGGCTTGGGCTTGCGCTCGATGGTCGGCGCCACCGGCGTTCGGCCGGGGTGGATCTCGCCGTAGATCTCAGCCATCAGCGCGCATTCGTCATCCGGGCTCAGGTCGTGAATGTCGATGATGTCCTTCAGCAGGCAAGAACCCACCATGCAGGGGACGCACCCGATGCCGTAGCGCTCGAGGATCTCGCCCACCGGGGGGAACTGCCCGATGACCTCCTTGATGCCCTGATCAAGATACTCATCCATACGTGTCCTCCGTCGCCGTCGCCTCGGTCGCCGCCCCGTGCGCGCGGAGCGCCGCCACGAGCGCGCGGTTCTGTGTCTGGGAACACACTATACCCCTTCCCTGGGCAGAAGGGAAGGAGGCCTTCGGAGCCTCATGCTGATGCCGCCGCCGTCGGGACAGTGCACCTAGGACCGGACGCGCGTCGGCATAGTGGCTGGGACTGGCTTGACCGCCGCACAGTCGACCTCATGATCGCGCATTCGTCTACTGCCGATGGCATCCTGCACCGGGCTCCCCACGCCATGAGAGACTGGGTACGTGGGCACGTGGGAATCGATCAAGGAGCAAGCATCAATGGTTTCAGCGCAAGAGGCACTCGAACGACTACGCACGGGGAACCGTCGATTCGTATCTGGCGCTGGTGGCCGCAACGCACTCACGAGCCACACTCGCCGTAGCGAGTTGGCGGCAGGCCAGGAGCCGTTCTCCGTCATCCTCGGATGCTCCGATTCGCGGGTGCCGGCAGAGATCGTCTTCGATCAGGGCCTCGGCGACCTGTTTGTTGTCCGTGTCGCCGGGAACATCGTCGCCCCCTCTCAAGTCGGCAGCGTCGAGTTCGCGGCGAAGCAGTTCGGTACACGACTAGTCGTCGTGCTAGGCCACTCCGGGTGTGGGGTGATCATGGCCACCATTGAGGAACTTATCCGTCCGACGGATGGCCCGTCACGGAATCTCCGTTCGATCGTTGACCGCATCCGGCCGTCCGTAGAAGCTTTGTTGGCGACAGAACCTAGGCACGAGCCGGGTGCTCTCTTGCGGCAAGCCGTTCGGGCCAACGTCCGTGCCTCTGCTGACCACTTGCGACACGGATCGGAAGTCCTGGAGCAGTTGATCGACCAGGACGGGCTCCTCATCGTGGGGGCCGAGTACTCACTGGAGACCGGAGTCGTAGAGTTCTTCGATGGTGTGTCGGATGGCGCTGCACCCGGGTGACGCGCGCCACGCTGGACAGCGAGATCCAGCACGAGTTCCCACTCTCGTTCGTAGTACCAGACCGCGCCGAAAACGTTCATGAATATGAACGCCATCGTCCACATGAGCTGCACTTCACTTGACAAGGCGACGTTACGGTTCATGTGGGAGAACATCCGCATCCAGAATCCCCTGCAACCGCCGCTGACCCGTGGAATATTCACGGCATGGACGGGGAGCGCCGATACCAGTTCCATGGAATCAACCGTACCCATCACCTCACCCCCCCCGCGGCCGGAAGGCAGTGGTGGCCGAGCGCCGGGGTACGCACCTTGGTGGAGGGGGCGAGCCCTGGCGTCAGTGATCGGCC
The DNA here is from genome assembly GCA_038204345.1 of Thermoleophilia bacterium. Taxonomy (GTDB): domain Bacteria; phylum Actinomycetota; class Thermoleophilia; order RBG-16-64-13; family RBG-16-64-13; genus JAHJSA01. Next base: position 2,683 of record JBBRDB010000162.1, read on the forward strand.
TTCTTCTGGTCCTTCTGGGGGTCGGGGGGTTGGCTCTATGGTCGTCTCAGTCGAACGCGCGGGCTGCCCGGCTCGCGGTTTCGGCCAGTGTGTTGTCGAAGGACTACGAGCAGATATCGAACGCGCTGGCGGCGGAGGAGTCGTTGGAGCGCGAGTACCGGCTGCGACCTGGGCCCGAGGTGCGGGCCCTCTTCGACCAAGAGAGCGCCCAACTGCTGGCAAGTGTCAAGCTGCTGCAGCAGCACGGCCAAGCGCAAGACCGCGCGATTGCCGATCAAATACTTCTCACCCATGCCGAGTACCTGCGGTCACAACTCGCCCTGTTGGCGGCCGTTGATCGGGGAGATGCCCGCGAAGCCCTGCGCATCGACGACTCGGAAGTCGATCCACGATTCAGCGCCATCGAGGCGATCGTGGACCAGGCGGACTCAAGCCAGCACCAGAGCGCAGCACTCGCGGTGGCGAACCTGCAGACCATGGAGTCTTCAACGGCACGGGCGACCCCTGTGGTATTTGCTCTTGGCTTGGTATTGATCGGGTTGTTCTCCTCCGTGCTCCGAGGAGTCCAGCGGCAGCTGGATGCTCATCGGAAAGAGGCGGTGCACGCTTCGCTGCATGATTCTCTGACCGGCCTGCCCAATCGTTCACTACTCGAAGACCGCCTCGGTCAGGCTTTGCGTGCCGGACGAAGGACACGTTCGGCTACCGGGGTGCTGATGCTCGACCTGGACCGTTTCAAGGAGGTCAACGACACTTTGGGTCACCACGTCGGAGACTGGTTGCTTGCTCAGGTCGGGCACCGATTCACGGAAGTGTTGCGTGAGGTCGACACTGTCGCCCGGCTTGCTGGTGACGAGTTTGCCGTCGTGCTGCCCGGCATAGACGGCGTCAACGGAGCCCTAGTGGTCACACAGAAGTTGCGCGATGCTCTAGCTCAGCCATTCGACGTCGAGGACGTCGCCCTCGAGGTGGAGGCCAGCATCGGGGTCGCCGTCTCGGGTGAACATGGCGAGGACTTCTCGACGCTGCTCCGGCGCGCCGACGTGGCCATGTACGTGGCAAAGAACCAGAACCTCGGTGTCTCCGTCTACGACTCGGAGAACGATGAGCACTCCCGGGACAGCCTCGCGCTGCTCGGCCAGTTGCGGCAGGGCCTGCAGTCATCTGAGTTGGTCTTGCACTACCAGCCGAAGGTCAACCTGACTACCGGCGAGGCGTGTGGCGTCGAAGCCCTCGTCCGATGGCAGCACCCCACACGTGGTCTCATACCTCCCGACCAGTTCATCCCCCTGGCCGAGCACACCGGCCTGATCGGCCCGCTGACCCACTACGTCCTGGACACCACTTTGGCTCAAGTCCGGACCTGGACCGACGCGGGATACCCGATCCCGGTCTCGGTGAACTTGTCTGCCAGGAACCTGCTCGACAGGCGCCTTCCCGACCAGGTTGCCGCGCTCTTGACCAAGCACCGCGTGCCTGCCGGTATGCTTGTCCTCGAGGTCACCGAATCGGCGATCATGAGCGACCCGATCCGCGCCGAGCGCCTGCTCAAGCAGTTGCAGGTGCTCGGTGTCGGAATCGCCATCGACGACTTCGGCGTGGGCTACACCAGCCTCGGCCGGCTCAAAACACTGCCGGTGAACGAACTCAAGATTGACTGCTCGTTCGTCACTTCCATGGAGACTGATCCTGACAACGTCCTCATCGTCCAGAGTATGGTCAATATCGGACACAACCTCGGGCTCGCCGTCGTGGCCGAAGGCGTCGAGACTGAAGAGGTGGTAGCCGCCCTTGGTGAACTCGGCTGCGACATCGCCCAGGGCTACCACTACTGCCGGCCTCTTCCCGCCGATGATCTTCTCAGTTGGTACGTCCAATTCGCTGCCGCCAACACATATGGCGACGCCGGCCCGGCTCTTGCCTGGAGCCCAGGGTGGCATGGCACGCGAACGGGCTAGGTTGAAGGAGGGACTAGGAACCAACAAGAAGCCTACCCTTCGTCCCGAGAACCAGCAGTCCGGCAACCTCGGGGGGCAGCACCATCCCGATGGAATGAGAAGGCTGCGCGCCTTGCGGGTATAGAACCTTGCACGCAGTCCTGGGCCACGCTGCCCACCGGAGGGAGGCCGACCATGAGCATCACGAGCACCGACGATCAGAAGATCACCGTGGGATTGGATGTGGGGGACAGATGGGTGCATGCGTGTTTCCTTGACGCGGACGGAGACGTCGTCGAAGAGGCACGGTTGGCAGCCACCGCCCTGGCCCTGCGTCGGCGGTTTGGGGGCGGCGATCATCACCGAGTGGTTCTGGAGGCTGGTCAGCACTCGCCCTGGATGAGTCGCATCCTGATCGATCTCGGGCACGAAGTCTACGTTGCGAACCCCCGCCGCTTGAAAGCCATCTACCTGAACGAGAACAAACGAGACAAAGTGGACGCGGAGTTCCTCGCCCGCATTGGTCGGGTGGACCCGACCTTGCTCTCTCCGCTCACGCACCGGTCGGCTGCTACGCAGACTGATCTTGCGCTCTTGCGCAGTCGGGCCGCGGTCGTGAGGGCGCGGGCCCTGCTCATCAACTACGTCCGCGGGGTCGTGAAGTCGACGGGCGGCCGCATTCCCCACTGCGACGCTCGTTACTTCTCGAGGAGAGCGGGCAGATACCTGCCCGAGGAGCTCGTGCCAGCGCTCTCGCCCATGGTGGCCACCATCGCCGGAATGGACGCAACCATCCATGCGTACGATAGCGAAATAGAGCTGATGGCCGAGGAGCGCTACCCGGAAACCCAGCTTCTCCGCCAGGTGGCGGGAGTGGGACCCATCACCGCCACTACCTTTGTGCTCACGGTGGAGGATCCCACCCGCTTTCCTTGCTCACGTAGCATCGGCTCCTACCTGGGTCTTCGTCCCCGACTGGATGAATCCGGAACCATGAAACGGCAGCTCAGGATCACCAAGGCGGGCGATGAGGCGCTGCGCAGTCTGCTCGTGAGCTGCTCGCAGTACATCCTTGGGCACTTCGGCCCCGACACCGATCTCCGTCGCTGGGGACTGCAGCTCGCAGAGCGCGGCGGTCCCAACGGGCGGAAACGGGCCGTGGTGGCCGTGGCCCGCAAACTCTCGGTTCTCCTCTTGCGACTCTGGGTGACCGGCGAGGTCTACGAGCCCCTGCGCAACGCCCGGTTCCGGGGAGAGGTGTTGACGACATGAATTGTTCCGTCGGATTGAACCACGCTCGAGATTGTCGCTGCGGATAGATTGCTACGACTATGTGTGTCTCGCTCAGCCGACCAACCGTCCTCCCAGCAGACGACTGCGCACCATCGCGGGGCCTTTGCAGGCCGACATCCCGATTGCAGCGTCTCGGGTGGCCGGATCCCAACGTGCACCGAGCCAACTTGGCTGGCTCACAAGAGTGCGAATGGAC
>JBBRDB010000163.1:0-6064 GCA_038204345.1 Thermoleophilia bacterium
CGCCACGGGGCGCCGCCCCTCGTGCATCCGGCCGCGGGCCGGATGCCGGTCCTCGTATCGATTGTTCGCCCTGGGAGGGACCTAGGCGCGGCAGAGCGAAAGGCGAAGAGAGAGAATGGCAGAGCAGGCAGCGACGGCGAATGTGAGCACCACGACCCTCATGGTGGGCGACAAGTCCATCCATTTGGAGACAGGCCGTCTGGCCAAACAGGCCGACGGCGCGGTCCTCGTGCGTTCCGGAGACACCATGGTGCTGGTCACCGCGGTTGTCTCCAAGAACGAGAGGAACGTTGACTTCTTCCCCCTCACGGTCGACGTCGAAGAGGGCATGTATGCAGCCGGGAAGATCCCCGGCGGTTTCATCAAGAAAGAGGGCCGGGCAAGCGAACAGGCTATCCTCGTGGACCGACTCACCGACCGCCCCATCCGGCCGTTGTGGCCGAAGGGCTTCAACAAGGACACACACATCGTAGCCACCGTCCTTTCGGTGGATAAGACCAACCCCTACGACGTCCTGGCCATCCTGGGCGCGTCGGCGGCTTTGAGCATCTCGGGCGCTCCCTTCCAGGGTCCCGTCGGGGCCGTGCGAGTGGGCAAGGTCGACGGCGCCTGGGTCGTGAACCCAACATACGCCGACCTGGAGTCCAGTCCGATCAACCTCATCGTGGCCGGAACAGCCGACGCCATCAGCATGGTGGAGGCCGGCTGCTCAGAAGTGAGCGAAGGCGACATACTGGCGGCTCTCGAGGTCGCGCACGAGGCTATCAAGACCCAGGTGAGCGGCATCGCGAGCTGGGCGGCCCAGGTGGGCAAGCCGCCGATGGAATTCGCCGAGCGGCTTCCCGACCGCGACCTGGTCGATAGGATCAAGGCCGGCCACGCCGGCGAGATCCTGGCGGCTGAGTCGGTTCTCGATAAACACGACCGCTCCGCGGCGGTGGCAGAGGTGAAGAAGCAGGTCCTCGCCGCGACCCCGCCCGCTGAAGGTTCCGACCCGGCTGTGCATACCGCCGCCGTGTCGAAAGCTTTCGACGCGGTCGAGAAGGAGATCGTCCGTAAGCGCATCGCCATCGACAAAGTGAGGCCGGACGGTCGCGCCAACGACGAGATCCGCCCGATCTCCGTGGAAGTGGGCGTCACTCCGCGCACCCATGGTTCCGGTCTCTTCACCCGGGGGCAGACGCAGGTCATGACTCTGCTCACCTTGGGCGCGAGCCGAGACGAGCAACGCATCGACGGCATCTCTATCGATGAATCCAAGCACTTCATGCACCACTACAAGTTCCCGCCCTTCTCGGTGGGAGAGGCCGGCTTCATGCGCGGCCCGGGTAGGCGTGAGATCGGGCACGGCGCACTTGCCGAGCGCGCCCTCGTGCCCCTGGTGCCTGATCATGAAGACTTCCCCTATACCATCCGCCTTGTGTCTGAGACGTTGGAGTCCAACGGCTCCAGCTCCATGGCCAGCGTCTGCGCCTCGACCCTCGCGCTCCTGGACGCCGGAGTGCCGATGAAGCGTCCGGTCGCCGGCATCGCCATGGGTCTCGTCAAGGAGATGGACGAGTACATCATCCTCACCGACATCGCCGGTGTGGAAGACCACCTCGGAGACATGGACTTCAAGGTCGCGGGCACGCGCGAAGGCATCACCGCTCTCCAGATGGACATTAAGATCAAGGGCGTGACGTTCGCGATCATGCGCGACGCTCTCGAGCAGGCGCTGAAGGCCCGCCTCTTCATCCTCGACAAGATGGCCGAGGTGATCGACGCGCCGCGCGAGGAACTCAAGGAGTTCGCGCCGCGCATCATCACAGTCAAGGTGGACAACGATAAGATCGGAGCCGTCATCGGCAAGGGCGGCGAGACCATCCGCGGCCTGGAAGCCGAGTTCGAAGTGACCATCGAGATCGATGACGACGGCGTGTGCAAGGTCTTCGCCACCGACGGTCGCATGGGCGCGGCTGCGGCTGAACGCATCCGCAGCATCGTGAAGAACATCGAACCCGGCGAGGTCATCGTGGGCAAGGTGGTCTCCACCACCAACTTCGGGGCCTTCGTCAACTTGAAGCCCGGCACCGACGGACTCATTCACATCTCCAAGCTCGGCTCAGGTCGTCGGGTGGAGACGGTGGAAGAGATCGTTGAACGTGGCGATGTGGTGAAGGTAGAAGTGCTCGACGTCGCCATCCAGGGCGGCAAGGAGAAGATCAGCCTGCGGCTTCTCGAGAAGCTCGGCGCCGACGCCCAGTAGCGCGAACGCTTGGCCATCGACGACCATAGACTGGAGAACCTGCCGAACGGGCAGAGGCTCATAACCGAGCGGCTCGACCATCTGAGGTCTATCTGCTTAGGATTCTGGATACCTGTGGGCTCCCGGGACGAGACCGGGAGCCTCATGGGGACCACGCACTTCATCGAACACCTGCTCTTCAAGGGCTCGAGTCGCTATTCCGCGGAGCGCATCGCCCAACTTTTCGACACTCTGGGCGGGGAACTCAATGCCGGCACCTCGAAAGAATACGTGGTGGTATACGGCAAGTTCGTCGACGAACAGCTGTCGTCGGCCATGGACGTTCTGGTCGACATGCTGCTCACTCCCACCTTCGCCGATCTCGACAACGAGCGCGAAGTGGTGCTCGAAGAGATAGCGATGTATGAAGACACTCCGCAGGACCTCATCCACGACCTGCTCATGGACACCGTGTTCGGCGGACACCCGCTCGGCCACGCGGTCCTCGGGACCCGACAGACGATGGCCGAGGTGTCCGCTGAGGCCGTCAAGGCCTACCACCGTCGCCATTTCCGTTTCAGCGACATGGTGGTCGCGGCCGCCGGCAACGTCGACCACGAGGAACTGCGTGCGCGCATCCTGGCGGACCATCCGGCGAAAGACAGCAGCGATATCGTGCGGGAGCCTGTCCATCCCGTCTTGACGCCGCGACGTTCCTTCATGATGAAGGAGACGGAGCAGATGCACGTGTGTCTGGGGGGCAGGGGACTTCCGCGCGGTCATCCCCAGAGGTTCGCCCTCTCGGTGCTCGATAGCTTACTCGGGGGCTCCCTGAGCTCCCGCCTCTTCCAGGAAGTGCGCGAGAAGCGGGGCCTGGCCTACAGCATCTACTCGTTCACCAGTATGTACAGCGAGACCGGCCTCGTGGGCGTGTACTTCGGGTGCAGGCCGGACCGCCTCGCTCAAGTCACCGAGACGGTGGACGCGGAACTCGCCCGCGTGAGCACCGAGCCCGTGCCGACCGACGAGTTAGAGCGCGCGAAGCAGCATCTGAAGGGCCGCATGCTTCTCGGGCTGGAAAGCACGAACAGCCGGATGACCCGCCTGGGCAAAGCCGTCCTCATGGGCACCGAGATCCTCAGTCTGGATGAGATGACCAGGAGGGTGGAAGCGGTAACCGCGGAGCAGGTGCTGGAACTCGCCGCGGACCTGTTCGACCCCAGTGGTCTCTCTGTCGCCGGGATCGGCACAGAAAAGGGCTGCTTCGAGGAGGCTTTCGCGAACGGCAGCCTGGGAAGCACCACCCGCTAAGTCCGTGGGCGTCGGGAATGGTGGTGCCTGTTTGACCTGCCCGGCGCGGCGTGGTGCCTGGGAGACGACGGAGTCCCGTCCGTACACAGGGAGTTCTTGATCATGGGAACCATCCAAGTAGTCGTAAGCGGGGCCCTTGGACGTATGGGCCGCACCGTGTGCGCGGCCGTACTGGCGGAGCCAGACCTGTTGCTCGCCGGAGGAGCCGACCCGGGCGTCTCGGCGGACCCCAGTGGGGTGGGCGGTGTGCCCGGCCTGCCGTTCTGCGCGCCCGATCTGGACGAAGCCCTGGCTATAGTCGAGAAGGCGGCGGAGCGGGCTGTCCCTGCGCCTGCGGACGGCGACGGGCGGGTGGTCGTGGACTTCACCAGGCCGGACAGCGTCGCGTCGAATGTGCTGGTGTGCCTGCGAAGGGGCTGGCCCGCCGTCGTGGGGACCACCGGCCTCGATGCCGAGGCGCTCGCGCGCCTCGCAGAAGAATCCGAGCGGACCGGCACACCCGTGTTGGTTGCCCCCAACTTCGCCATCGGGGCCGTTCTGATGATGCAGTTCTCACGTCAGGCGGCGCGGCATTTCGACGCCTGTGAGGTCGTGGAGTTGCACCACGAAGCCAAGGTCGACGCGCCTTCGGGAACCGCGCGGCGCACGGCCGACCTCATCGAGGCCGAATGGCGCACGCGCGGGCAGGAGAAGATGGTCCCAGTGCACAGCGTGCGTCTTCCTGGATTGGTCGCTCATCAAGAGGTCATTTTCGGGGGCCTGGGCCAGACATTGACCATCAGGCACGATTCTCTGGCCCGGGAGTCTTTCATGCCGGGAGTGATTCTGGCGGTCCGCCGCGTCTCCGGTTTGCAGGGACTGGTGGTAGGTCTAGAGAACATCTTGTAGGTACGGGCCGGTGCCGCGTGGCACGTGCCACCGACCCGCGGCCGTACGATGGAGGCCCACACACGTGCTGGAGGCTGCGGCGACGCTCAAAGTGATTCCCCTCGGTGGACTTGGCGCCATCGGCAAGAACATGACGGTGTTCGAGTACGGTGACGATCTCGTCCTGATCGACGCCGGGCTCATGTTCCCCGATAGCGAGATGCTCGGCATCGACCTGGTCCTGCCCGACTTCTCGTATATCCTCGAACGACGCGACCGCCTTCGAGGGATCATTCTCACTCACGGCCACGAAGACCACGTGGGCGCGTTACCCTTCGTTCTGAAGGAGATGCCCGACGTGCCCGTGTACGGCACGCGTTTGACTCTGGCACTGGTCAACGGGAAGTTGGGCGAACACGGCCTGCAGGGGAAGATCTCCCTCAACGAGCTCGTACCCGGCACGTCTCTCACGCTCGGCGTATTCGAAGCCGAGTTCCTCCCCGTGTGCCACAGCATCCCCGACGGCGTGGCCGTAGCTTTGAGGACTCCGGTGGGTGTCGTGGTGCACAGCGGCGACTTCAAGCTCGACCAGACCCCGGTCGACGGCCGCGTCACCGCCCTCAGCCGCTTCGGCGAGTTGGGGCAGGAGGGGGTCCTGCTCTTCTTGTCCGATTCTACGAACGCCGAGACGCCAGGGTACACGCCTCCGGAGAAGTCGGTGGGCCGCAACTTCGACTCTATCTTCGCGCAGGCGGAGGGACGCGTCATCGTGGCGTCGTTCGCCAGCCACATCCACCGCCTGCAGCAGGCATTCGACTCCGCCGCGCGTTTGAGCAGATCGGTGGCCGTGGTGGGGCGGAGCATGGTCAAGAACGTCAACATCGCCGTCAACCTCGGCTATCTCACCATCCCGGAGGGCACGCTCATCCGTCCGCAGGACATCCCCGAGATCCCCCCGGACAGCCTGGTCATTCTCTCCACGGGGAGCCAGGGCGAGCCGATGTCGGCTCTGGCCCGCATGGCTGCGCACGACCATCATCTGGTGAACATCATCCCGGGCGACACGGTGGTGATCTCAGCGAAGCCGGTGCCCGGCAACGAACGCAGCGTGCACCGCACCATCAATCGGCTCTTCTCGGCCGGGGCCAAGGTCATCTACGGCGCCGAAGCCGGGGTCCACGTCTCTGGCCACGGCGCGGCTGAGGAACTCAAGCTGTTGCTCAATCTGGTCAAACCGCGGTTCTTCGTGCCCATCCATGGCGAGTATCGTCACATGTACCATCATGCAGAACTCGCCCGCGCCACCGGTGTCCAAGACGACGACGTGTTCATCATGGAGCCCGGCGACGTCCTGGAGCTGGGACCAGATGAGGCTCGTATCGCCGGCCGCGTGCAGGCGGGCATGGTGTTCGTCGACGGGCTGGCGATGGGCGATTTCCAGGATGTGATCGTGAGGGACCGCCACCACCTGGCTACGGACGGGGTGGCGATAGTCGTCATCACCCTGAGTTCTCAAGACGGGTCGATAGCGGCACAGCCGGAGGTGGCCCTGAGGGGGTTCGTGCATGCCGGGGACATCGAGGAGATGGTCGATCGAGTCAAGGAGCGGGTCGTTTCGGTGCTCTCGAGCGCCGAGGTCGAGGAGATCGGCGACGTCTC
>JBBRDB010000164.1:0-6036 GCA_038204345.1 Thermoleophilia bacterium
GAGGCGGTCGCCGCGGCGAAGCGGCACGGCACCGTCGTGTCCTATGACCTCAACTACCGCCCGAGCCTGTGGAAGGCGATCGGCGGTCAGGCCAGGGCCCGCGAGGTCAACCGCGAGATCGCCAAGTACATCGACGTGATGATCGGCAACGAGGAGGACTTCACCGCGAGCCTCGGGTTCGAGGTCGAGGGTGTGGATGAGAATCTCTCCGCCTTGGAGGTGGACAAGTTCGCCGCGATGATCGAGGCGGCCGCCGCGGCATACCCGAACTTCAAGGTCATCGGCACCACGATGCGCACCGTGCACACTGCAAGCATCAACGACTGGGGCGCGATCGCCTGGTCCCCGTCCACCGGGGTCGTTCAGGCGACGCACCGCAAACGGCTGGAGATCCTTGACCGGGTGGGCGGCGGCGACTCGTTTGCGTCCGGGCTGATCTACGGTCTGCTTGAGGGGCAGCCGTTGCAGACGGCAGTCGAGTATGGCGCTGCACACGGCGCGCTCGCCATGACCACCCCCGGCGACACGACCATGGCGACCAAGGCCGAGGTGCTCAAGCTCGCACGCGGCGGCGGCGCACGCGTCGACCGCTAAGCCGACCACGAGAAGGCGATCCTCATCAAGTGCTTCCTGGTCATTAGGGCGGCGTCCGCGTGCACCGGCAGCGTCCGGTTGGCTACGGCGGACGTCGGCTGTTTGTGGGGAATACGCACGGAAGTTATTGGGGGGAGAGGTGTCTTCGCTGGTCACGGGCTTGCGGCCTTGGGACTGTAAATCCATCGCGAAAGCTTCGAAGGTTCGAATCCTTCACCTGCCACCACGTGCTGAAAGGGCCCTTGACCAGCGGAAACGCCGATCAGGGGCCCTTCTCATGCACCCGTCGCACCCGACCCGCGACAGGCCCGGGCCGGCGAGCTTTGGATACTCAGGTGGCCTGATCCGCGAAGCCCTGACCGAGACCGGTTACCAGGTGGACGCGCAGAACGTTCGACAGTCGGATCAGCCAGACCGGGAAAGCCAGCCAAGCAGGCAGCACCAGGATGAGCCCGGCGCCTCCCATGAGGTACTGCGGGATCGACTCCTGCGGAAGCAGGAGACTGACGCCGACGAGCAGCGCTCCCAACGACGCAGCAACGCCCATCGTCACCGCCCCCCGTGCTAACCCTCGCGGCAGCGTACTCCCGGCAGCGCCGGCACGACCGACCACGCCGACCCACACAAACATCACGACCGCAGCCGCGCCTGCCCCTGGGCCCTGGGCGGCGAACGGGATCACATTCACCACCAGGAGTAGCGCAAGCACGACGATTGTCACCATCGCGAGCACGACCACAGACGTCATCCGATGCACCAAAGACCCGCCGCCCAGCAGGTCACGCAGGGCGAACGCCACCGGAATCAGCGCCCCTGTGGAGACAATCCCGCCGATCACGTCATTGGCCGGACCGGTCCACTCGAAAGACTCCAGACCCGGCAGTGCAAGCGCATAGAGCACGATGAGCAGGATATTGCCGACGATTCCAGTCACCCCCGCCAAGAGGCCCCAACGCTCGACCGCACGTACTGCTGGCTCGTTCATCAACGCATCCCTCCACGGCTTCGAATCAGCCGACTCGTGCGGTCGCCCATGGCTGCCGGGCGGGTGAGGAACGTCGCGACTCGGCATGCAGGCTCCATCCCAGTGCGGCGAACTGCAGCATCCAGAAGCCGATCGCCAGTCGCGCCATGACGAACCCACCGAACATGCCGGGGGTGACAACCGCGAACAGGGCGACCCCGATGGCAAGGGGAACCCACCGGCGCCATCCGGTCCAGACACCGGCACGCAGTACGCCGACCCCGGCGACGATCATGCCGAGGCCGATCACGGTGCAGGCGATGCCGTATGAGGTGCCCATCACGCCGGCGTTCGCGGTGTCGAAGTCCCAGTCGGCATAGCGCATGGCGAGCAGCTCGGTGAAGGTCAGCAGGATCATTCCGATGACGGCGAGCCACGCACCCCCGCGAACGAACCGGCCGTTGCCGACGGCGCCCGAGACGGCGAGGGCCGTGAGGGCGATGACGAGTCCGAAGTGGTGGACGAAGAACCAGGCCTGGGCGATCAGGAAGCCGGTGGTGGTGAACGGGTAGCTGACCGGACCTTCAGCGATCTGCGGGGGCCAGTAGAGCAGGACCAGAGCGGAGATGGCGCCGAGGACGCCGGTGACCAGGCCGATGAGTCCGGCCCTTGGAAGCAGCTGACGAGACGGTTGACCAGACATAGCGTTCTCCATTCTCAATAGTGTTATTCACTAGTGTTAGTCACTAGCCAATTCCTCTAGGATGATGGTTGCCATGAACGAGGTCAAGAGGTTCCCCCGGAAAGAACGTGCTGCCCGGACCAGGCTCGCGATCATCAGGGCGGCGACCGAGGAGTTCCGTTCGAGCGGCTACCAAGGTGCGACGATGTCGGCGATCGCCAAACGTGCTGGTGTGGCCGTGCAGACGGTGTACTTCGTCTTCCACACGAAAGCGGCGCTGCTGACGGCGACGATCGACAACGCGGTGATGGGAGAGGACGACCCGGTGCCGCCGGAACAGACCGCGTGGTGGCAGGAAGGAACGACGACCCCCGATGGCCAACGGGCCGTTGAGCTGTTCGTCGCCAATGTGGCCGTGATCAGCGCTCGAGCCGCGACCCTCGACCGCGTGGCGCACGCCGCATCGACAACCGACCCCGAGGTGGCGGACGTGATCTCCCGTCACGAGTCCATGCGCACGCAAGGGTTCCGCAGCTACGTCGATACCCTCGTCATTCGCGGCCTGCTCAAGGACGGGTTGGATGCTGCCGAGGCGACCGACGTACTCCTCACCCTCAGCGGCTCTGATGTCTTCCTGAACTTCACCGAGGCACGTGCCTGGTCTGCGGGCCGGTACGTTGCCTGGACGACCGACGCACTCTGCGTCCTGCTCCTTAAACCACCACGGTCACATCGAGCCGCGCGGTGATCGGCGAAGGTGAGGTCGTGGCCCGCCCGCCGATGTTCTGAGGCCGTATCAATTCGGCGGGCAGGCGTCCACGAGGCTGACCAGCGTTCGGCTGGCCACGGATGACGTCGGCTATCTGTGGGGAACTGGCATGGAAGTTGTCGGGGACAGGCGTTTTCACTGACCAGAGGGGACACCGGCCAACGGCGCGTTAGCTCAGATCGGTGAGCCTTCCAGCCGATGGCGAGTCAGTTCTTGGAGTAGAGCTCAACTATCAGCTGCTCGGTCAGGAGCGTGTCGATCTGCTGACGGAGCGGCAACTGATGGATCAGCACGTCAAGGGTGTCGGGGACGACCTGCATCCAGCCGGGGATGGAACGGTCGCCCTGGGTCCGGCGGGCAAGCTCGATGGGGAGCGTGTTCACCGACGTGGGGCGGACCGAGATGATGTCGTACTGCGAAACCCTGTAGGACGGGATATCGACGCGCACGCCGTTGACCAGGAAGTGACCGTGGGTCACGATCTGGCGGGCCGCGCGACGGGTCTGGGCCAGTCCGGTGCGGTAGATGACATTGTCGAGACGGGACTCGAGGATCTGCAGCAGGATCTCACCGGTCTTCCCGCGGCGCCCGGCAGCCTCGGCGTAGTAGCGGCGGAACTGCTTTTCCATCACGCCGTAGGTGAAGCGAGCCTTCTGCTTCTCCTGCAGCTGGTGGAGGTACTCCTTCTCCTGTACCCGGTGACGTCCGTGCTCGCCGGGCGGAAAGGGACGGGCCTCGAAGCTCTTGTCGCCGCCGATGAGATCAACCTTGAGACGACGCGACTTCTTGGTGATGGGTCCGGTGTAGCGAGCCATGACTATCCTTCCCTTCGACTCAGGCGGGTCGACGATTGCTGGGTTGGCTCGCGCAAGGTCACGAGGCCGACCTCGCCGGCCGGCGACCACGCGATGACGGGAGCGCCGAGGTCAGTGTTGGAGCAGATGAAGTTGTTGAACCTGCTCTTGATGTGACCATGCTCGTGGGCAATGGTCTTCTGCTGGTTACGGTGCACCTTCTGGGCGCCCGCAGGCCGACTGCTGATTGGAGGCATGTGGCTGGTCTCTCTCCTGCATAGACGAAATGGAACGTGGGAAAGCCCCCCTGAGAGTCGTGGCCGCATCGCTCATCGCGCGGGGTCTTCCCACCGTGTGTCGAGATCGGCCGGGTGTTGATGACCACAGCCGCATTCGCCCCCGCATCCACACTCGGCTGCGGCCTCTGCGTACTCACTGTGGCCCGGGCCGCCGAGCAGGGACTGAATGCCGTCGAGGATGACGGTCAGAGAGTCCCTGCTGGGCTGGGCGAGCCGCGGCAGGATCTGCTCGTTCTCCTTGACGACGTGCGATTCGAACAGTGACCGCAGAGCCTGGGGGGCACGAGGATCCTCGTGGACCGCGGGGTCCATGGCTTGCTCCTCTGCGAGCGCATGCGGGATGAGCTCGCTATCGCACCAGCGGACCAGGGGGCTCGCCAGCCCTGCATGATGATCCTTGACTGCCTCGGCGGCGGCGTCTGCTGGGCTTGTTGTGACAACGACTGCGCTCATCGGTCTCCTCGGCACGAACGTGATGGCCACCTGGTGGCGCTCCAGCCCGCCCTGTCGGCGAAGCGTGGTACCAGTTTATTACATGTTCTCTGTGAAAAATACATCGGACGTAAACCGCGTTCCTGCACGGAGGAACACCAAAGCCGTTGCGCGGGGGGGTCAACACGAGGTCCCACCTTGTTTTGAGGTCCCACCTTGTTTTTACAACATCGATCGTGGAAACTAACACCGTGACCCGGTCTCTCGCGTCTGCGGTCGCTCGCCAGTGGGGCTCAGGGTGAAAGGAGGCTGATGGTGACTGGCACAGCAGATGTTCGTGTGCGCAGGGTGGTCGCCGCCGGTGTTGCGTCACATCTACGGCATCGTGGGCGTCAACCCTGTTGTCGACGCGGTGCGGCGCACCGACGGCATCGAGTGGGTGCGGGTACGCCACGAGGAGGCCGGCGCCTTCGCCGCGGCCGCCGAGGCTGAGCTGACGGGCACCCTCGCGGTGCGCGCCGGGTCGTGCGGGCCGGGCAACCTGCACCTGATCAATGGCCTGTACGACGCGAACCGCTCACGGGTCCCGGTTCTGGCGATTGCCTCGCACATCCCGAGCGAGCAGATAGGCACGCAGTATTTCCAGGAGACGCACCCCGATCGGCTCTTCACCGAGTGCTCGGTGTACTCCGAAATGATCTCGAGCGCAGCCCAGGCGCCGCGAAGCCTGGGGGAAAGGAGCACATCCAGTACGACAACCCGTTTGACGTCGGGATGAGTGGCCTGCTTGGCTACGGCGCCTGCCAGGCATCCCTGGAGGGTGCGGACCTGCTGCTCATGCTGGGCACCGACTTCCCCTATGACCAGTTCCTGCCCAGCGGTGTCCGCACGGCCCAGGTGGACATCGCGCCGACCCTGCTGGGACGGCGCACACGCATGGACCTTGTCCTACATCGGCGGATAAGCACGCGAAGCTTTCCTCGGGAGCCCACTCATATCCCGATCCCCGCGCTGTCGGCCGGGTAGGTGCAGGTCATCAGGTGCCCGTCTGCCCCGCGGAGCGCTGCACCAGGGTTCTGATCGCGATTGGCCGAGCACCGCGCTCAGCGAGTTCTCGCTTGGATGAAGACACTTCGCCAAACGTGCCTGATCATGGCGACGAACACGATTGCCCAGGCCACGAAGGCCACCCACAGTTCGACGCGGCCGATCATGCCGACCACCGGCAGCCGGTCCGCTTCGCCGAGGGAGATCCCTGCTACGGCGTACATGCCAAGTGGAAAGATCATGCTCCACAGCGTCGCTTCGTAGCGAAGTGGCACTCGCCGCACGATGTGGCGCCACCAACCAGCAGCGACCAGAACCGGGATCAACCACGTCGCGAATGCCCAGAACACCACGGCGAGGCCGGCGATGAGCCCTCGTGTGACGTGAACCATCGGCGCATCGGCCATCTCGACGATGCGTGCACCCGCGAGGACCGTGATGGCCAGGGCTCCCAT
>JBBRDB010000165.1:0-5987 GCA_038204345.1 Thermoleophilia bacterium
GCTCCCGCGGCCACGCTCGTGATATTCGGGGGCGGTCACCTCTCGGGCGAGATCGTGCCGCTGGCGAAGCGGGTGCACTTCCACGTCACGGTCGTGGACGACCGGCCCATGTTCGCCAATCGAGACCGATTCCCGGAAGCCAACGAGGTGCTGATGTCGGAATTCGAAGACGCGTTCGAACGCATTGCTATCGACGACAACACCTTCGTGGTCATCGTCACCCGCGGACATCTGCACGACCGGCTGTGCCTGGAGAAGTCGCTCGCCACCGACGCCGCCTATATCGGGATGATCGGGTCCAAGGCCAAGATCAAGAAGACGTATGATGCTCTGGTCGAAGCGGGCGTGGCGCGCGAGCGTCTGGAGCGGGTGCACTCGCCCGTCGGTCTCTTCATCCACGCGCGTTTGCCCGAGGAGATAGCGGTGAGCATAGTGGCTGAACTCATAGAGGAGCGGAACCGGCGCTTGTTCGGGTGAGCACGGCGCTCGGGGTCCGCGCTCGGGGTCCGACGGTCCACCGGCACGCCCCGGCCGGCATGGGCCTCAGTGGTGACTAGAACGCGAGCCTGTATCCCTGACGGAGGAGTTCGTTCTTCACGGCAGGGTAGGCGACCTCGCCCGCGCTGACACCGCGACCGAGGGCGATGGCCGCGATGATGCCGGCCGCTCCCCCGTAGTTGGCTCGTAACGGCTCCATCCGCACGGCGCTGTTGTAGGCGCGATGGTCCGTCGAGATGGGACCGGGAATCAGAAGGTCCGGCATCTCCGCCGAGATGAGCGACCCCATCGGTACGTGGACGAAAGCGCCATTGTGATTCTGGATTATCGGTAGGTGTACGTCATAGAGAGCATAGAAGCCGAATGCGACGGTCTGACGCGCTCGCTCTTCCTCGACATCCTGCGCCGTGTAGGTGTCTCGACCCACCACCCGTATGCCCTCGCGCAGATAGATGCGATTGGGCACGGTGGCTATGCCCACGTGTGAGTAGCCGTGCTCTTGAAGGTATCGCACCTTGTCCACCGCGTACTGGATGATCCTGTTACGGAGATCCTGGCGGATCAGCGGGTCGGAGTCGTACCCGAATATATAGGAGTGCGGGAGTTTGATGTCCAGCGAGTAGTCACTCCAGGCCTCGTTCAGCTCCCTCTTCCCATTCGGGAGCACGTAGGTCATGGACCAACTCGTGGCGAATTTCCGAAGGT
This sequence comes from Thermoleophilia bacterium, assembly GCA_038204345.1. Taxonomy (GTDB): domain Bacteria; phylum Actinomycetota; class Thermoleophilia; order RBG-16-64-13; family RBG-16-64-13; genus JAHJSA01. The sequence goes on from JBBRDB010000165.1 coordinate 1,204, forward strand.
TGTCTTGGCTCTTCCAGGGTATGTAGTTCGCGTACAAGGAGGGAGAGTACCCATAGTAGTTGCCCGAAGCGATGATCGGAGCTACCGCAGGGTAGACCTTCAGGGTCAAGAGGACGCTTACTCTCTGTATCCACGTGTCCGGGGCGTCGCCGGCAGGCGCCGGCGGTGGGCCGGTTTCAGGCCCGTAGATCTTCTCGGACATGCCAAAGCGATAATGCGCCCCGAGCATCCGCGCCAGATCACCTTCGACCGAAGCATCGATCAGCAACTTGGGCCGTACGAGGACCCTGGTACCCTGCTGGGTTCGTAGGAGAACCCAATGGTTTCCGCTCTCGTAGTGGGCGCTGATCACATGAGCCCACAAGTAGGTCGTGCCTTCACGTCCTCGACCGTTGTAATCGATGTACCAGCGGAATGCCCTCTGAACCACCTCCGGCTCGACCACCAATCGTCCCCCGGGGGTCAAGGCGTGGATGCCCCGCGATCTATACTCCCTCAGGATCCCACGCCGGAATTCGCCCCAAAAACCGCTCGTGAAGTTGTCGGTACCCTGGGAATACATGTCTTCGACTGACAAACCTTGCGCCGACATCGCGGCGATCTGCGAACTCGAACTCGCGATGACCAGTTCACCTTGGCCGTACAGTCCGCCGGCCAATTGCATGGCGCGCAGGGCACCGATCCCCTGGGCGGTGGTGTCCCAGATGAAGACGTCCGTTTCTAACACCTGATCGGCTTGCGGCACGTCGGCCTGCTCGGGCATGGTGCGCTGGACCGTCACGTCAGCCTGCTCGGGCACGGTGCTCTGGACCGTCACGTCAGCCTGCTCGGGCACGGCGGCGCTCGGGACCGGCCCCTCAGCCGCGACCACGTCGGAGGTCGCCGGTCCGTCAGCCGCGACCACGTCGGAGGTCGCCGGTCCGTCAGCCGCCACCACGTCGGAGGTCGCCGGTCCGTCAGCCGCCACCACGACGGCAATCAGAACGAGAGCTAAGGCCGCGGTAACCGCGAGCAACATGAGGGCCTTCATCTTCGCGATCCCTCGGTTGCCTCGTTCAGACACTGGATTCGCGGGGGGAGCTTCCACGTGAGGGAGCCTATAACAGGGGTCGGCAGTACGCAACTGGCGCCCGATCCATGGTGGAGAAACGGTCTGACGCGGCTCCCGCTGCCGAGGTGCGCCTGCGACCACGTCGGGCGCGACGATTGTCTAGCAAGCGGAGAGTCAAGACTCCTTTCGCGCCGGTGACCTTCCAGTAGGAGGAATCCGAGGTCGCCACCCGGGTTCCGAGCTGTCCACGTCACTCGGAAATCGTGATTTTCTTGGCACCTTCTTGTAGGCTATGCATGGCCCGTCAGCCGCAACCAAGGAGGGGATCTGTACGACTACTAGGACCAGGGTGGTCTGGAATGCGGCGCCTCGTATGCTTCCTGGGTATCGTTGGGGTAGCTTCGATCATCGCAGGCTGCGCCGGCCAGCCCCCACCCGGAACATCGGGCGCACCGGGCTTCTTCTATGGCTTGCTGCATGGCTTCCTGATTCTCGTGGATTTCGTCGTGGGCCTGTTCTCGGACGTGCGCATCTACGCCTATCCGAATTCCGGGGGGTGGTACGACTTCGGCTTCCTCGTCGGGGCGAGTATGTTCCTGGGCGGCGGCGGGGCCGGCTCGCGCAGGTCTTGAGCGACGGATGAAATGAGATGAACGCTGTCATCGGTGACCACGTTGTCCGTGACGTCCGCTCCGAGGACGCCTCTTCCATCGCCGTCTACGCCGACAACCCGCGCGTGGCGGCCAACCTGCGCGATATCTTCCCTCACCCCTATCACTTGGAAAACGCCGAGAGATTCCTGCAGAGCGTGGCCGGGCAGGAGCCGCGCACCGTGTTCGCGATCACGACTGAGTCCGAGGCCATTGGGGTCATCGGGCTGACGCTTGGTGAAGACGTCCACCGCTTTACCGCCGAACTCGGGTATTGGCTCGGAGAACCGTTTTGGGGCCGGGGCATCATGACGGGAGCGGTCCGGGCTGTGGTAGAGCATGGTTTTGCCGAACTCGGGCTCGCGCGCATTTACGCCGAGCCGTACGCGGGCAACCGGGCGTCCGTCCGCGTTCTCGAAAAGGCCGGGTTCGCCCTGGAAGGCCGTCTACGCGCGAATGTGTTCAAGAACGGAAGGGTGCGGGATCAGTTCATGTACGCGGTGGTGCGGAGCGGTTGGGGTGGCCCCCCCTTGCCCTGAGGGCAGTCGGTGTATTAGACTCCACGCATGCGGCAGACTGCGGACACATCGGTGACCTCGCCCGGCGGCGCTTCCCTGCGCCGGTCTCTCCGCGCCGCCCTCCTCCTTGCCCTCCTGCTTCTGCTCCCCCGCTAGGGGGAGAAGCCATGCGAAGCCGGCGCTTTCCGGCACGTCACCGCCAGTGAACCTGAAGATCATAGTAAGGGGAGACCCATGCCCGCATCCGTAGCTAACTCAGCACCCGGTGCCGCCGATCCGGCCGTGGCAGGTGCCGCCTCGTCCGCCGGCGCCGCCGCAGCCGCGCCCGGCGGCGACACCACACCCGCCCGCTCTCGCCGCAACGCCGGCGTCCCCATCGTCTTCTTCGATACCACGCTCCGCGACGGCGAGCAGTCACCGGGCATCAGCCTGAACGTCGGCGAGAAGCTCGAGATCGCCCACCAGTTGGTGCGACTGGGGGTGGACGTCATCGAGGCCGGCTTCCCCGCCACCAGCCCCGGCGACTTCGAGGCGGTGCAGGCCATCGCGCGCTAGGTGAAAGGGGCCGTCGTCTGCGGCCTGGCCCGCTGCGTCGAGAGTGATATCCGCACCTGCTGGGACGCCATCAAGGACGCCAAACGTCCCCGTATCCACACCTTCGTCTCCACCTCGGACATCCATCTGGAGCACCAGATCAAGAAGACCCGCCCCGAGGTGCTGGAGCTCACCCGCGAGATGGTGACGCTGGCTGTGTCGCTCTGCCCGGGCGACGTTGAGTTCTCCGCCATGGACGCCACCCGCTCCGACACGGACTTCTTGGCGCAGGTGCTACAGATGGCCATCGAGTGCGGCGCCACCACCATCAACGTGCCGGACACAGTGGGCTACACGCTACCCAGTGAGTTCGCCGCCCTGATCGACGCGCTCTACGAGAAGACGCCCGGTCTGGCCGACGTGGTGCTCTCGGTTCACTGCCACAACGATCTGGGGCTGGCCGTGGCCAACTCTCTCGCCGCCATCGAGCACGGCGCCACCCAGGTGGAGGTGGCGGTGAACGGCCTCGGCGAGCGGGCCGGGAACGCCGCCATCGAGGAGATCGCCATGGCGCTCGTCACCCGGCGCGACCAGCTCGAACGTCCGGTGAACATCGTCACCACCGAGATCTCCCGCACCAGCCGCATGGTCTCGAACCTCACCGGCCTGGCCGTCCAGCGCAACAAGGCCATCGTCGGCGAGAACGCGTTCGCCCACGAGTCGGGCATCCATCAGGACGGCGTTCTGAAGGAGCGAACGACCTTCGAGATCATGCACGCCAAAGACGTCGGCCTGGGCGACTCCGACATCGTCCTGGGCAAGCACTCGGGTCGACATGCATTGAAGTCACGCTTGGCCGAACTCGGCATCCACCTCTCGGGCGACGAGCTCGACGAAGCCTTCCGGCGCTTCAAGGACGTGGCCGACAAAAAGAAGAAGGTGACCGCGCTCGACCTGGAGGCGCTGGCCACCGAGGAGATCCGCGAGCGTCAGGACGTCTACAGCCTCACGCGCTTCTACGTTTCGGCCGGCTCGGAGATCATCCCCACCAGTCAGGTGCAGGTGATGCACGAGGGGGCCGAGCGTGAGGGCAAGGCCTTCTCCGGTGGATCGGTGGAGTCGGTGTTCCGGGCGATCGACGACGCGGTGGGCATCACCGGGAAACTGCTCGACTATCGGGTGCGCTCGATCACCTCGGGTAAGGACGCTCTCGCTGAGGTGCGCGTGGTAGTCGAGGTAGAGGAGAAGACCTACGCGGGTCAGGCGGTCTCCATCGACGTGCTGGAGGCCTCAGCCAAGGCCTACATGCGGGCCCTCAACAATGTAGCGCAGCAGCGAGAAGCGAGCGGGGCCAATCCTGAGCGCGTGTTCTGAGGCCCCGCGTGTGCTGCGAGGTGGCTAGCGCCGGCTCGAGCTGCACTCTCCCACCCGCGCAGGTTGAGGGTTTCTGGTACGCGAGAACGGGCTCTTCAATGCACGGAATGAAAGAGATCATCGAAGAAGCAGAATGCCTTCCCGTTGAAGAACGGGTCATGGTCATTGATTCTCTACTCCGAACAATCAATCCACCCTCACCCGAAGTCGAGATCGAATGGATGATGATTGCCAGTCGTCGCCTGGCCGAGTTGCGATCAGGCCAAGTACGGGCCGTTCCCGGGAGCGAGGTCTTCGATAGGATTCACAGCCGCTTCGAGAAATGAACTATTCATAAGACCATACAGAACATAATCACTCATCCGAATGCCTGGCCGGTCATAGGCGACGACGTTCGCCGTTGTCTTGTGAATCGCTTGCCCTTCGGCGTTCTCTACAGCGTCGAAGAGGCGGGTGTCTTAGTCCTTGCAGTCACACACAACCGGAGACGACCCGACTAGTGGAAGAACAGAAACTAGACGCGCAGTAGGGGTTGAGGAGGCGCCGTGATGGGGACCTCCGATTTCGACTCCTACACATTAGCGGCGACAATCACCCCGTCTCCCATGACTGACGTCTCTGTAGTTCTCGCCGAAACAGTGATAAGCCGCGAGCGGC
>JBBRDB010000166.1:0-5983 GCA_038204345.1 Thermoleophilia bacterium
GCGTGGTGAGTCTTCTCTGGTATCGGTCTCTGGTGCGTCGCCCGACGTGATCGGGGTTCGCCGCCGGCCTCCCGCGGCGGTCAGGTGATATTCTGCGCGTATGTCCGTTTCGGTAGGAGCGCCATGCAGATGAGGGGATCAGGGGTGGGGAGCACGGGGGTGCTACCGTGACGCCTGCGGACGCCACGCAAGTAGCCGCCATTCTCCTGGCACTTTTCGTCCTAGCGTTTGCCGCCTTCTCGACCGCCTATTACGTCCGGAATCGCAGGATAGCGCTGGCGGCTCGCGAACGTGAGCGACAGACGCTCGCCTCGGGCGCCGGCGCGGGTCAGGTCGCGAGATCACTGACGCGAACGCACGAACCCGAAGGGCGTTCGGAGAAGGAGGGTCCCGATGGGCGCAGGTGACGGGCGGCGCATCGGCGCCTCGCTTCGAGCGGCGCAGCCGCCTACCGTGCCTTCGGCTCCCGGGCGCCGCAGGTTGTGGTTGCCGGTGGCCGCGCTGGCCGTGGCGCTCCTAGTCCCGCTCCTTGCAGGGTGCAAGATCCAGATGAATCTGGATACGACCATAGGGTCCGATGGATCCGGGACCGTGGGCGTGCACCTCTCCGCCGACAAAGAGATCCAGGACCTCATGGCCTCTCAGGGAGGCGGGGGCGATCTCTTCGGCGAGTTCGCAGCCGGAGTACCGGAGGGTTGGGATTCGGATTCAGGCACGGATCCCGACGGCACCCGTTGGGTGAAAGCCTCACGCACGTTCGACGACCCGTCTGAGATCATGTCGTTCCTCCAGCAGGGAGACACCTCTCCCGCCGAAAGCCTCGGGGCCCAGGAGTTCTCGCTGACCCAGGAGAAGGGCCCGCTCTCGGTGAAGACCGTCTTCTCCGCCACCTGGGACATGCGATCCGTACTGGCCGCTACGGGCGAGCAGGCTCCTGAGGGGATGGACGCCGGTGCCCTGTCGAGTATCTTCGAGGTGCAGAACCGGCTGACGCTGCCCGGATCGATCAAAGAGAACAACGCCGACGAGGTCGACGGAAACACGCTTGTGTGGCGTCCGTCGTTGTCTGGGGCTACGGAGATGAACGCAGTCAGTGTCGCGTATAGGTGGCCCGTCATAGCCGGGATCGTCGCGGCCGTCCTCGTGCTTCTAGCGGTGATCGTTGCGATCGTGCTTATTCTGCGTAGGGGAAAGTACGGGACGGCGCCGCTGCCCGCTTCATCCGGCCACTCGCCTCCCGCCGGGCCGCTCGAACCGGGGCGAACGCCGGCTCCGCGGACAGATAGCGCGCCGGGCGAGACGCCGTCGTGGGCGCCGCCGCCACCTCCGGAGCAACCGAGCTAGGTGGGGCGACATCGAGTGGGTGTGCTAGGGACCAGGAGATACGCAGGGGCCTCCCGGCTCGGGCCACGACGACGGCGCTGGGCCCAGCCCGCCCGAGGCGCCGCGGCTCTGGGGTTGGTCGCGCTCTGTCTTCTCTCCCTGTTCCCGGGCAGCGCTCAAGGCTCCAAACTGTTGGACACGCGGAGCGACCTCGCGGCCGCCCGCAGTCAACTGGGGAGACTGCAGGCCGAAGTCGACGAGTTGGCAGGGAACTACGCGCGCTCCGAGGCGCGGCTCTACGAGTTGGACGATGCCGTCGAAGCGGCCGAGAAAGACGAAGCCCGCTCCCGAGGGGACCTGGATCTCATGCAGGCCCAGCTGACCAAGCGCGTGGTTCATCTCTACAAGGACCGGAGTGGGATGGTCCCCCTGTTCCTCGAGGTCCTCTTCGATTCCGGCGACTTCTCGGCGGTCACGCAGCGCTTCGGTCTGCTCAATAGGGTCGCGGCTCAGGATCGAGAGACGCTCGAACAGGTGGATACACATTTGGAGAAGGTTCTTGCTCTCGAGAAGGATCTGGCGCAGAAGAAGCTCCAGCAAGAGCAGAAGATGGCGGAGTTGAAGACCGCACGCCAAACTATGGAGACCCGCATGCAGGCGGTGGCCGTCGAGTACCGCAGGTTGAAGCAGAGGGTCGCCACGCTCGAGGAGGAGGCTCGGCGGGCGGCTGAAGCCGAGAGGGCCCGCGCCAAGGCCTCAGTTGCCTCGAGTCGGGGCGCCCCGGTCGCGGCGAAAGGTTTCGTGTTCCCGGTCGATGGGCCGCATTCATACATCAACGATTGGGGCTTCGCGCGTTCCGGGGGCCGTTCGCACAAGGGCACCGACATCATGGCGCCGCGTGGCACCGCCGTCGTGGCGGTGGTGGGCGGCAGGATACGTCGCACGGCCTACGGTTCGGGACTCGGCGGCACGATCGTGTGGCTCGACGGCAGTAATGGGTCCAGTTACTACTTCGCACACCTGGACGGCATCGCGGGCGGCATCCGCTCGGGCGTATCGGTCCGGGCCGGTCAGCTCATCGGACGAGTAGGCAGCACGGGTAACGCGCGCGGAGGATCACCGCATCTGCATTTTGAGATACACCCGGGGGGAGGAGGGGCTATCAACCCCCACTTCATCCTCAGGGCTTCGGACTGAGAGAGCCGGAGCCTCCGTGGCTCGGCCCTGACTGAGCTTGTTCAGGCGCGGAGTTCGGACGGCTGCAGAGGCGTCTCCGCGAAGAGTTCCAGCCAGACCAAGAACAGGTCTTCGGCGAGACCCATGATGTAGTCGCGTCCGCGGGGTCCCCCTTCGAGCTGATCGAGCCAGCGGGCCGGCCAGAGCCCCGCCCCGTGGTAGGCACCGGAGAGCGCTCCGGTCATCGCCGCGATCGTGTCCGTGTCCCCGCCCAGGGAGACCGCGTGGATCAGGCTCTGTTCCGGGTCGTCCGCGTTGGCCAGGAAGCAGTAGAGGGCGGTGGGCACCGAGTGGAACGCCCGCGCGTCGTTTCCGAGAACCGCTGAGACCTGTTCGGCGGCCGCGAGCCGCTTGTCGCTCGAGTCGCCCGGTTCGGGGGCGGGACAGTAGCGGAGCATGTGCCTGACCTTCTCCAAAGATTCGCCGTACAGGCCTTCGTTTTCGCGTAATCCATGGCCCACCAGACCCAGAAAGACCTCCGGGTCCACGGGTCCCTCCTCCATCTCCACTCCCCAGCGAAGGGCCACGGCCACGCCGGTGGCCATGACCGCCGCCCCCGCGCGACCCAAGGGGTGGCAATGCGTGATGTCGCTCTGTTCGCGTGCCACCTGCACGGCCTGATCGATATCCCTGTGGAACATGAGTCCCACGGGCGCCACCCGCATAGCCGAGCCGTTGCCGAAGGAGCCACTGCCGTATGTGTGCGCGCCCGCGCTCTCCCACGGCAGGCCGGCCGCGATGCGCTCCAGCGCCTCGATGGTACCTTGACCGTACCCGCGCCTCCGGTCCAGCCGCGAGACGAAGGTGGCGGCGGCGTGGGCGCCATCGAAGCCGCGGCGCGCCACCAAGGATTCGGCCAGGGCGGCCATCATCTGCGTGTCGTCCGTGTAGGTGCCGCGCCCGAGGCGGGCGTCGAGCAGGTCTCGGATGAGTCCGTGCCTATGTCGGATCGCCGCCGGGTTCATGCCTTCCACCGGCATCCCCAGGGCGTCGCCCAAGAACGTCCCCAGCATGCTGCCGACGAAGCGGTCTCGTACGGCCTCCTCGTGGTCCCGGGGGGATCGCCGGGAGGCGGAGCGGCGTTCTGTCTCGGCGTGTGGCGTGCCCGTATTCACATGGGATAGTCTACGCCGTCGCCCGAGTTGCCGCTACTTTCCGTCACGCCGTGGTACCGGACGCGTGGGTAGGCTGGATCGAGTATCTCCCGTTGGGCCGGCCAGACGGCGCTCGAGATCACTGAAAGCGCGAATCAACTCAGATGCCTCAAACACCCGGTTGCGTCTGCCAACGGTTGACTGCGAAACCACCTTCGCAGACACCATTTGTGCAACAGCCTCGTTGACGGCAGGAATACTTCGCCCCACTACGTGTGCTGCGCTCTGAACCGTGAACACGGGCATACCCGGCAGCGCTCGAATCAGGAGATCGGTCGCCGAGTTCGCTCTTACGCGACCCATCCTTGACCTCCAGGAGTCCTGCAAGAGATTTGCCCGCTCTTCGAAGATCGCCGCGTCGTCCACCGCCCTCTTGCAGGCGGCGGCGAACAGACCAATCCAGCGATTCAGGCCCACGTGCGCTTCAAGTGAATCGGGTGGCCCGGCGTACCGCGTGGCAGTGAGTGCGCTGACGTATTCCGCGGACCACGTGGCAAGAACGAGCGAGACCGGCGGCAGTACCCTGGAAGCGATCCCGCGACGTCGAAGGACCAAATGGATAAGAACGCGCCCTGTCCTGCCATTTCCGTCAATGAACGGATGGACGGTCTCGAACTGGGCGTGGACTACGGCAGCCTGAGCCATCGGGGATAACGAGTCCCGGTTGCAGAAGTCAACCAGATCCGCGAGGTACCCGTCGACAAGCTCCCAGGGCGGAGGGACGAATGCCGCTGAGCACGGATTGAAAGCCGAGCCGCCGACCCAGTTCTGCTGCGTGCGTGTCCGGCCACCTTGGTCTGCAAGCGGGGTGTGAGCAAGAAGGCGCCGATGTACATCCAGTAGCAGGTCTACGGTTAGTGCCTGCCCTTCTTTCAGACCCCCCAGTGCGCAACTCATGGCGTCGATGTTGCCGAGGACATCGTTGGCCGTAACATCAGTCGAGCCTTCGCCCAAAGCTCGAGCCGCCTCTGCCCGTAGAAGCCGACGAGCGCCGACCTCCAGGCCTTCGATTTTGGATGAAGCGACGGATTCGCTTCGCAGCAGAAGGCGGGCGAGCGCTTCGCTGTCGCAGAGCGCGCGCGCCTCCATGTTAAGCTTCATCACCGCCGCTTCGGCCTCCCCGACATCAGCGGCGACCTCTCCGTCAAGCCGGATGGTGCGTTCAGCTAGAACGTCAGGTATGTAGGCGTGAAAGACGCAAGACTTGCGGTCACGACGGGGCAAGTCGGTCTGACCGCTTCCCTTCCAGACTGTCCTTGAGAGCTGTGCCATCGTTCCTCCTTACTAAAGTTTATGCTACAAGCTTTAGTAAGAAGAGTCCATAGTTAAGGTTGCCAGCTTTCGCGTTCCGCCGCCTCGGCACTTTGGGCGTCGCGTTCGGGCGCACTCCGCACGTGAACTGAACCGAGATCGGACGAATGTCTTCGAGTATAAAGCGACTCCCGGGGCGACTCATTTGAAGGGCACGCGCAGCAGCTGCATGCCCGTTGCGAAGTCCGGACGCATGACGTACACGGCATCCGGGCCGATAGCAAAGCCCCCGCCGGGTACTCTCCAGTCAAATCGTACTGTTGCTGCCTTGGTCTGGCCGCCGTTTACATCTACGGCGACGAAGCAACCGAGAGCCGGGCCTGCCTCGGGAGAGGAGAAGAACAGAATCACAGGGAGGCCTTTGAAAGCAGAACCTTCGAGGGCTCCGCCCGCCCCGGCCAGTTCCGGAGGAAGCGTGAGGTGCACAGCAGTCGGAGCGGCGTCACCTCCTGAGAGGGTGAGAAGGAGGCCGCCGGCCTGGTCCTTCTCGAGGGCGGCGTGACCGGAGCTGAGCGGGTAGTCCTGCTCGATGGCGGCGCGCGGGTCGGCGAAGGTGACCGGGGCGCCGTCTTCGAGCACCGGCAGGTAGCCGGCATCTTCCGTTCCTCCGACACCCGCGAGGACGTAGAGATCAGATCCTGCCCAGAAAAGCCCCGCAGGATCGAGCGACCCATCGATGGAGAGGGTTTCAAGCTTCTCGCCGGAGAGGGCCAGGTGGAGCACCGTGGAGGTCGGCCGGGTTTGGTAGAGCGCGTACACCTCCCGGCTGTCGGTGAGGGCGATGGCCATAGGTGGGGTCTTCAGGTTCACCGCGCCGGCCGACTCTCCGTTCGCGTAGAAGTTCACCCGGCGGGGGTCGCTATAGACGTCGTAGACGGCGATGGTCTGTCCATCGGGGGAGACGGCCATGGTGTCAGGACCACCCTTGCCGAAGTCGCCGTCTCCCAGGGACACCTGCC
>JBBRDB010000167.1:0-5942 GCA_038204345.1 Thermoleophilia bacterium
CCTTGTAGGCGAAGCGGTAGGACTCTCCAAGCAGCACCAGAAGCGCGGGGTGCGGGTAGACCTCGATCAGTCGATTGGGCGTCCCACAGACTGTGGTTGCGTCCGCGATCTCGAACCCCTGGTCGGCCATCAGGTCCGTGAGCTTCTGCCCGATGGGACCTGGTCGCCGGAGACCCGGGGAATGCGTCGAGCACCCCTGGCCTCCGAAACTGGATGAGACCATGGCGTCGGCGCGACGCCTCGAGGTGATGGGTACCTTCGCCACCGGCATATCCACCGCCACGCAGGAAACAGAGTCTCCTCGGGTGAGGAGCTGAGACGCCTCAAGGACTCCCTCGGGGCCCGTTGCGCACCCCCGGAATCTGCCGGAAAGCCAAGGGGTAGATCCGCCCTCGCTGATCGATCGGAACGTCTCGTAGCTCGGAGCCAATGCCAAGCACCGCCAACGCTCTCCAGGAGAACGGCGGGCGACCAACGCGACTCCGGTAGGTTCCGTCGCTGTCCAGGCTGCGTCGATTCCGAGAACAGTCTGCGCCATCTATCCCACCTTCCGGCGTGCGGGGACTACGGGCGCACGTGTCCGATCAAGTCCAGCAGCCGGTCGAAGAACTCGGGCGGGGTCCCATCCCGCAGAATGACCCCATCACTGAGAGTCTCGGTCCAGCCGGCCTCCAATCCGCCTAGGCTCGACAGCAGCCCGTCCAACGGCATCCCGAAGAGCAGCTGATGCTTGTCGGTGGCGCCGTCCCAGATGCGACCGTTGAAGGTGGAGTGCATCTCGATCGCACTCTCGTCAGGCTTGAGGTAGGCATAGAAGTCGCCTTGGTAGTAGAGGTGCGCGTTCCTCGCCGTGCCGAGCCGGAAGTCGTCGATTCGGTTGTCGGCGAGTGCCACGAGGAAGGTGTATCCCGCCGCGAACCCATGTTCGAGTTCGGCCACCCGGGCGCGGAAGTCCAGGGTCACTCTGCTCTTGGGAGCACCGCATTGTGCCTCAGGTGACTGCGCGTGAACATGCCCCCGCACCCAATCCCGAAGGAAGGACGGCTGCCCCTCCAGGTCGAGAGCTTCGAAGGCCGTCGCCCAAGTGACCATCCGATGATTCGTGGCATGGGTCGTCACCTTTGGCAGCAAGAACAGGAACTCGGTCTCTACCCCCAGGAGCTCGCTCATCAGGTATTCCTGGAGCTCGGTCTGACTCACCCGGGGAAGTCCACGCTGAGCGAAGATGGTCTTCTCCGCCGCACTCGTGGGATAGCTTCCCTCTCCGGATTCAAGCTTCGCTTCGATACAGAGGGCGTGGTCGGCGTCGGTGTGAACCACTATGTCGGGCTTGGCGTTGAACGACCACTTGAACTTCGTGACTCGCAGAAGTTCTGCCGGATCGGGAAAGGAACCTACGTAGAGCGGGAGTGACCACACGCTGGGGCTTTGGATGCACCAAGTCGAGGGCTTCGGCACTGCTCCGAAGTACGCGTTGAACTCCTCGACGGTGCAAGACGTGAGCTGGTCGCCTGCGCTGGGCCCTAACAGCTCGATGATCGCCTTGCGTTTGCGCTCGTTTGCTTCCCCGGCGTCCGGCTTTCCCTTGATTGTCCCGCCCAGGGATGACCAGAGGTCACGTAGATGCGCGTACTCGAAGTAGACGGCCGACTCGGTCGACGAGAGCGGTGCCTGGTAGCCCACAACATCCAGAAAGCGCTGTAGATTCTCGCCGCACAGGAGCAGGTGGTAGAGGATTGCGGCGAGGTTCCGCTCCTCGCGACAGATGGTCCAATAGGGCGTGCCCGCCCCTGAGAGTTTGCGCAGGTCGGTCATGCGGATCCCCCACCCGCGACACCGGACAGCTGTTCGTACGCCTTGTCGATGAGCTCCTTGGCCACCGGGATATCCTCCGGCTTCGTCACTCGGACCTCGAGGTTGCCGGTTCCGAAGTGGCCGATGCTGCTCACGTCCCGACAGATACTGAATTCCTTCCCCAACGAGGGGTCGAGGGTTAGGTAGAGGAAGAGATGTTTCTGGTGCACCTCAAGACAGCACATGTTGCGCGTCGTCCGATAGGCGACGTAGTCCTTGACGGGGCCCTCGGTCACGTCCTCGCCAAGATCGAGAAGGTACTGACGAAGTTCGTCAGCCAACTCGCGAAGCGCTCCTCTGGCTCGGTTCAAATGAGCTTCGACGGAGTAGCTCGCCGCTTCCGTCGGTGATGAGTCCCCCTTCTTGCTCCCCGTCCCAGGCTGTCCGCCGCCAACAACGTCGATGAGCAGGAAGCCGCCATCGAAGAGCTTGTATTGCACGAGTTGGATGTTGCGACCTATTTGGACCACTGCATAGGCGTCGTAGCGGCTGAACGATTCGGCTACGCATAACACCCGCGGAGCCGTCCAGTCCACCTTGGTCGTGCCCGACAGCTTCTTTTGCACGAGGAGTTCGAAGTCTCCCTTGTGATCAACAAGCCAGTCCATGTAGTAGAGAGCTCGGTTGATGACGTTCTCACTGCTCGAGAGTTTGTACTCGATGATGACGGGTGTGCCGTTCTCATCGAGTCCGAGACTATCAATCCGCCCCGAGTGCTTTTCCCCCGTTGAGTATTCGGTGGCTAAGAACCGGATGCCAAACGCGGCTTCCAGATTGGCTTCAAGGAGTCTCTGGATCTCACGTTCCAGCTTCGGCTTCTCCCGTGCGAGTCCCAGCAGGTTGCCGTTCTCGATGCGGAACAGATCCATGCGGACACCTCCTTGTGGGCGTGACTCTCCAAGCGCCCTGTTACTCGCAATGCTAGCAGGCGGAGCAGACAAACCCGGACGCACCAACACTCAGACCACTGGAATCGGGCGAGTCGGCAGCGTACATTCGTGAAAGGTGTGGGCCAGGGTGTTCACTGGATGCAGAAGAGTCGACGGTCGGGCGGTCACACCGCTTGACGTGACACATCTGCTGCCGCCCTCCGTTTGCCCTCATTCTGCCAACGGAAGAGGCCGAAAGAGGCTGGTGGCGCTCGGAACACCCGGGAGTCGCCTGGCTCAGAAAGTGATGCTATGCAGGTATTTTGTGACTAGCTCGGAAACCTACGGAGACCGGGGAATGAACTTGAAAACCGGCAGGGCGTCACAACCCTCGCGGGTTCGAATTCCGCCCCGCGTCCAACCGTCGCATGATTGCCCTCTCCCAATCATCGGGCGGAGGGCACCTTCTCCCAAAGCGCATCCCTTCCGCCTCTGACCAGGCGGATGCGTCCCTCCTCTTTCAGTTTGGCGACAGCCCGGTTGATCGTCACCCGACTGACTCCGGGCACAGCCTGCTCGATGTCGCGAACCCGAAACGTCGCCGGCAGGCGCTCGACCGTGTCTTTGATCATCTCTCCTTTGGCTCCGCGCTGAGAGGTGACTGCTCCCACACGGGATTCGAAGTCCTGGTAGGCCTTCTGCAGCACGACTCCCAAGAGATACTCCCACCAAGGGAGCAACGAATGTGTCCCTTCGTGCCAACCCTGGGACGATGCCTGCAGAGCTTCGTAGTAGCCCTCTCGAGTCTGCTCGACCACCTGCTCGAGACTGATGAAGCGGCCAACGCTGAAACCTGCACGGTACAGAAGCAGCAGGGTTAGCAATCGAGAGAGGCGACCGTTTCCGTCCAGAAAGGGGTGGATGCAGAGGAAGTCGAGGATATACGCGGCGATGACGAGGAGCGGTTCGATTTCTCTGGCTTCCCAGCGCTCGCGGAAGCGCTCTTGCAGCTGCTCCATCGCCGTCGAAGTCTGCCAGGCCGGAACGGGCCGGAAGCGGACCACGACCGTCCCATCAAATCGACGCTCGGTGATTTGGTTGTCAGTCGCCTTCCAGTCCCCACCGCCCGCCGCCGTGAGTTGGAAGAGGTCCCGGTGCAGCTGGCGCACCAGACCCGTGCTAGGCGGCATGTGGTTGTGGTTGACGTGGATGGTGGCCAGCACGTCTCGATACCCCGCGATCTCCTGCTCAGATCGGTTGGACGGGGTTACCTTCTGCGCCACCAAGTCGCGGATCCGGCCGGGAGATGCGGTCACCCCCTCAAGGCGGTTCGATGACTCCGTGCTCTGGATGACTGCGCTCTGGCGCAATGCCTCGAGCACCTGGGGCGTCTGCTGGAGGTAGAGAGCCTCCTTCCCCTTGTACTCGCCGAGCAGGCGAATAGTCTGGACGAGGCCGGGCGACACCGGTTGGGCTTCAAGAAACCCCGGCGAGAACGAGCCGGCCCTGACGCCGGGTGATTCGGGATCTGGATTCGTAATCTTGTCAATCATACTCATCACTTTCCGAGAACGTTATCATCTCGGCATTTGGTGATTATGTTATTGAATCATGACGACGTTTTTAGCGTCCGGACGATTGCCGTTTGCCCCGCGGTCCCGATCTCGACAAACATACTCACCACGCCGATAACATCAAGGCCCCCTTGAGGACGAACTTGTCCGCGTGGAGGCTCTTGGATAGCCGGTAGATGAACCGCTCGATGGCAAAGTGTTGGAGGACCTCATTGAAAGGACGGGAGGATTCCTTGGCCTTGTTGAGAAGGCGCTGGTGCACCGACGCGGCGGTGTTCTTGATGGGTCTTGCCATTACAGGAGCGCCTCCAGGTAGGGGCGGATGATCTTCTGCACCCGACAAATCGCCGCATAACGCATGAGGTCGTCCACCTTGACGGTTCTCCGTTCGCGGTAAGAGCGAACCGCCTCCACCGCCGTGTCGATGCCGACCTTGCTGCGGAACTTGAAGCAGTCGGCGAGCGTTTTCTCCGGGCTGTAGATACGCACGCTCACGCCGTCTATTTCATGGGTCTCCACGCCTTCTGTGAACGCCTCGCCGGTGAACCGGTAGGTCTTGATCGGCGGCTGGTCCAGACGGGGTTCCTCCGCGCCGCGCGCGAGCGCCACGTGGACCTCGTGGGGTATCTGGGTGGTGAGCTCGTGAAACGCCAGTGCAGAGATGAGGCAGATCACGCCGCCGGGGACACGGGTCGCGACGGTCACAAGGTCGGGGTTGCCCAGCGGTGAGCTGTCGGCCAGACGGTACACCCCACGGCTGACTACCTCCAGCGCCCCGGAGTCCCGCATGGCGTAGAGCGTGCCGGGGTGGATGCCCACACGAAGAGCCTGCGCCGTGCGGAGGATTCCGCCGTGCTTCTTAAAGACGGCGACCGCCCTTTCGAACCGGGAACCGTGGCTATCCATGTCCTGGGATCGCATGATCAAATCACCTTCACTTATTACTTTCTGTAGGTAATATGATCAATTGCGGCCGCCATTTCAAGAGCCATCTTCTAATCGTGGGAACGACCATGGGAAGGGCCACGGGCGCGTCAGACAAGGGTTGTCTGATCGGGTTTCACGCATAGACGATGCTGTCGGCGAAGCTGATGGCCTCCAGCAGCGGCCCCACGTCTTCTGACGACGGATCGATGTTGGGGGTCGGATACGGCTCGATGCTTACCCACGTTCGCCGTCCGGCCTGGGCGAGCCTACGAGCAGAGGCGATACGGGCTGCAAGGGGGGCAGATCCGGGCTCCCACTGCGAGCGGAAGGACTCGCTGAGGGAGACAAGGGAGAGACCGTACTGATTGTGCGGGCTGAGCGACCGCGTTCGCTCCACGAAGTCTTCGGGATAGACGCCTTTGTGAGCGTGGTAACGCGTATCCCGCGCTCGTTCAGGCGCTCAATGATGCCGGTTGTGAGATCGACAACCCCGGCGACCGGACTCCCGACGTCGGCGTCGTACATGAACGGGTCGGTCGTGAAGCACAGATGGACACTGTCGATGCGGGCCGCGAGACGTGGTAGCTCGGCATCGAGGAGCTCGAGTGCGTTCTCGACGACACGTGGGCGGCACCACTCTTCGTAGGACTTCACGCGGTCGGTACGCTTGGCGAGCATCATCGCGTAGCACGGGTATCTGCAGCCATGACCGCATCCC
>JBBRDB010000168.1:0-5937 GCA_038204345.1 Thermoleophilia bacterium
CGCGCCCACGGTGACGATCAGGATGGTGAAGATCTGCGCCGAGTAGTCGCCCGGGTTGACGAACCGCCAGAAGGCGATCAGATTGAGGCCCACGGCGTTGAGCAGCACCTCTATGCCCATGAGGATCATGACCGCCGAGCGTTGTGCGATCACGGCATACACGCCGATGGCGAACAACAAGGCGCCTACCACCAGATATGCGGTCAGAGGCACCTCCACTAGTCCCCGTCCCCCTCGTCGACGTGGGCTTCGAGCACGCTCAGGGACCGCGCGGCGGGAGCCGGCTTCTTCCCCTCACCCCGCGGCGGCGCGTCTTCCTCGATAGGGGGAGGAGGTTCATCGGCCGTGACGTACTCGTCGCGCGCGTCCTGGTCGGGATACCTGCCCGGCCTGGCCAGGAACACGGCGCCGAAGATGCCCACGAGTATCAGCAGGCCCGCGCTCTCGAAGGCCATCATGTACTTGCTCATGAGCAGGCCGCCCACCACGCGTGCCGACTCGGGATCGGGTGTGACGGAGCTGATGGGCCAGGCCGGCCGCAACACAAGCAGTGCCACCAACCCCGCGCCGACGACAACCGCAAGCCCAGCGGCATACCGCTTCATGGGAGTGGTCATCGACATGTCCATGTCGCCGTGGTCCATACCGGCCATGTCGCCCGCGGCGCCGTGGTCCATACCATCCATACCGCCCATGTCGCCCATGTCTTCGTGGGCCATGCCGCCGGCGCCGCCCATGGCCTCCATGTCGCCGGTGGCGCCCGTGTCGCCGTGCTCCATCTCGGCCGTGCCCGACGACAATCCCAAGCTGAAGAGCCGCTCGACGAGCGACATTTCCATTCCCGCCATCATGCTGCCCCCCGGGTCGTGCGAGAACAGCACCATGAACAGGATCATGACCAGCATGCCCCCGATATACATCATGATCTGGAGCAGGCCCAGCAGATCGGCCGAGAGGAGGATGAACAGCCCTGCGACGCCTATGAACGAGCCCATGAGGAAGATTCCGCTTCGGAACATGCTCATCGTGGTGGCCATGCCGAGTGCGCCGGCGACGGCGATGAACGCCAAGATGACGAAGGCGGCCCACTCGGCGACCGCGCCGACGCTCATCGCCGGTCTCCGCCCACGGCGAGTGCCCGTACCGGCCGCAGGATCACGTCGGCCCCACCCCCAAGAGGATGAGCGCTCCCACGACCAACACGTTGGCGAGGCCGACCGGGGTGAGGATCTTCCAGGAGAGCTCGAGCATGCGGCCGGCCGTCAGCAACCTGAACCGGGCGCCCCCCCACACCATCAACATCATCAGACCGTACGTCTTGATCAGCATCCAGACCGGGCCGGGCAGCACCGGCCCCCTCCAGCCGCCCAGGTAGAGCACGGCACCCATCGCCGCCACGAGGAAGAGAGTGGCCGACATGGCTATGCGCCACCCGATAGCCCGTCCGCCCGACGACGAGCCGAAGACCCCGCCGCCGATGAACGCCGAGAATGGTTCGAGAAAAGGCGGGCGGTAAGCCTGCATCAGACCGGTGACCAGGTAGAGCACGAAGCCGATCGGCTGCAGCACCACGAACCACATGCCGGCCTGAGCCTCGACGATCCGCTGAGTCGAGAGCGAACCGGCCATCATGATAGCGCCGATGTAGGCCAGGCCGAGCGGAACCACGTAGGCGACCAGCTGGGCGACGCCCCGATAGTAGACGTCGACCGAGTCGCGCACGTTGGCACCCCACCCTCCCAACGAGAGCCCGAGAACGACGAAGTCCAACACGACGATGAAGTAGAAGACTCCGATGCCCAAGTCACGCGGAACGAGCCTGTCGCCCCAGGGGATCACCACCACCGCGAAGACCACACCGAGCACCGCCAGGATGGGCCCGGCCGAATACATCCAGGTGTCGGGATTCTGAGCCAGATGTTTCTCATCGCGTACACCGACAGGTGCGGCGACGCCTTTCTCGGCGGCACTCGAGAGCAGCCGCGGCTCGAGCAGCCAGGTGAGGACGGTGGCGACGGCCAGCGCGCCCATTGCCCCGAGAGCGCGCAAAGCTAGATCCACCGAACTGCTCCGGGGGGCGCTGAGGCTTGAAACTTCGGCAGCGGCCTCATTCCCACTTCAACCCCCCCATCTTCCAGGCGTAGGCGATGCCCGCCGACAGGATGGCGATGAAAACGAGCATGTCCAGAAAGGCTTCCAGTCCGAGGTCGGCGAAGACCACGGCCCAGGGGTACATGAAGATCATCTCCATATCGAAGGAGAGGAAGATCAGCGCATACACCGGGTAGCCGAACCGGTACGAGGCCCAAGCAGCGGGCTCGCGGACCACATGCACTGGGGGACGATAGGCGGCGGCTAGGAGCAGCGCGAGCCCGGTCCCGATGAGGGCGAGCAGTCCGACGAGGGCATAGTGGTCGATGATCACGACGACGCCGACTCAGCGATCAGAGCTGCTTGAGATAGGCGATCAGAGCATCTACCTCGTCGTCGTTGATCTGCCAGCGAGGCATAGGCGACTCGAGTTCGTTGCCGCCCGGATCGACACCTTTCCGGAGCGCTCGGGCGAAGCTCTCCCTGTCGTAGGGAGGATGCGGTGCCTCGCCTCCCTCGTGTTCCATCTCAGCGGAGCTGAGCGTACTCCAGCGGATGTCGGGCGTCTCGAAGCTGGCCATCATCATGCTCACCCGTTCGCCGCGCCCGTCGGTGCCGTGACAGGCAGCGCACCCCAGACCTGACCCCATCATGCCGATGCCTCCGCGGCGGGGGATCCGCCTGCCATCGTCGGTGCCGTAGAAAAAGATCTCCTCCCCCGGGGAATGCACCGCCGGCCGTCCGGAGAACGGGCGCACATCTGCGGACCCCACCGCCAAGACGACCACCAGGCCCACCACGCCAACCGCGACAAGGGCTATGCCGGCGTAAATACTTCTCTTCATGAGCCACTCACCCGGTCAGATCCTTCTTACGTTGGAGGAACTCGTCCTTGTCGATCTCCCCCCGTGCGTAGCGTTCTTCGAGGACGTCAAGAGCCGCCGATCTGCGCGGAGACTCGGGTGCAGGCTCTTCCCGACTCATGGGCTCCTCCCGACTCATGTGGGGCGCGCTGCGAGACGAGCCGCCAAGCCCACGGACGAGGAGCACGACACCAACAACTACGAAGACGAGAAACGCCAGCACGAGAATCGCGCTGACCCATCCGTATCCACCACCCGCCCAACCATTCATCATCGTTCAACACCTCCGGGACTCTCGTGTCGCGCGAACGGAACAACCCTGTCCCCCTCATACCGCGGATAGCCGGTTCGTACACATCGGAGTGGACGGTCCACGATATAGTAGGGACCATGGACCCGATCCCGCGTTCGAATAACGAGACCTCGCTCGAGAGACGCACACGGCAGACCCGTCGGCGCTACGATCGGCTTTCGCGCTATTACGACCTCATGGAGTGGGCAGCCGAGCGACGGGCCTTCCAGGAGTGGCGGAAGCGGGTGTGGTCGCTGGTCGAGGGGCCGGATATCCTTGAAGTAGGCGTCGGCACGGGCAAGAACATGCCCTTCTACCCCAAGGATGCCTCCGTGACCGCTATCGACCTCAGTCCGGGAATGCTCCGACACGCCCGCGCGCTCGCCGAGCGCAGCGGCGTCCACGTCGACCTGCGCGAGATGGACGTCCAGGAGCTTGCTTTCCCCGATGACGCCTTCGACACCGTGGTCACCACCTTCGTCTTCTGCTCGGTGCCGGATCCGGTACGGGGATTCACGGAGATCCGGCGGGTGCTCAGGCCTTCCGGCCGCGGGATCTTCCTGGAGCACGTGCTCTCAGGAAAACCGGTGGTCCGTCAAACGATGCAGACCCTGAACCCACTGGTGCGCCCTATGATGGGAGCGAATATCGACCGACGCACGCGCATGAACATCGAGGCGGCGGGTCTCACGGTCGAGTCCGAGACCGACCTGTGGCTCGACATCGTCAAGCTGTTCGCGGTGCGGCCGTGATAGGACCTTCCGTCGGGCCTCGGCGCACGCCGGCAGCCCGGTCAGCCTGACGATATCCCAGAAACGGGGCCCACGGTCAACCGGTTGCCTCGGATCTCAGTAACAACCACCTGCTCGCCCGGGTGTGGAGCCCCCCCGGCGAACCCGACGGGTCGCGCGGTCCACAGCTCGCCGCGCAGGCACACCACCATCCGGCCCGGATCGACCCGCCGCACGCTGGCGCGGGCTCCCAACAGCGCTTCCGCGCCGGTGACCACCCGGCGACACATGGCCTTGAAGACCGCTCGGTAGAGCAGTACGGTCGCGAGGAGGATGAACAGGTAGATCGCCACAGCGTACGGCAGCGGAAGGAAAAAGAAGACCGCCAAACCGAAGACCGGCATCAGTAATACTAGATGACACATGACGTTAGCTCGACTTCCAGCCGTTGACCCAGATGTCCTCGCCTTCGACCTCCACATTCAACGCGGGCAGAGGGCTGGGAGGCGGGCCGCCCAGCACTTCGCCGGTGGGCGAGAACACACCGGCATGACACGGACAGAAGAATATCGTATTGTCCGGCTGCCACTTGATGATGCATCCCAGGTGCGTGCAGACGCGGGACAGACCCACATAGGTGCCGTCCTCCAGCTGCACGATCGCACTGGGCGTGTCCTGATATTCGAAGTCGACCACCTGACCCAAGGGCGTGAGTTCGCTGGTGCTGGCGACGCGAACTCGTGCCGCGACCTCGGCCCGGACGACAGGAAATGCATAACGGACGATGGGGGCCAGTAGGCCGGCCGCCGCCACCGTCCCACTCACGCTGAGGAGTATCACGAGGAAGTCACGACGCGTGACTCCGACGGACTGCTCGTGAACTTCCATAGAGGCGCTCCCTCCCTCTGGGGAATGGACCTCCTCTAGTATAGGCCTAGGGGGTATGGGGGTACAAGGGGGGCGCCAGGCCTCGGAGCGCATCTTTACAGGAGCTTAAACGAAGTGAAGTGTCAGACAGCTTGGATCCACTCCTCCGCGTCGCGCCTGGCCGCCTCGGACGGGCGGCGCCTCAGCGTTGCTCTGAGACCGTGACGGTATAGGGCGTGAACGCTTTGACGATCAAGTAGTAGGCCCCGGGCTCCAGCAAAAGGCGCGTGCTGTTCTTGACCGCATACATGCTGGTGATCTCCGGGAATCCTCCGTTCATTTCGAGACTCCTGCCTTCCTCCATGAGGTAGATGGCGGTATCGCCCTGGGTGATGTCGAACGAGAGCTCAGCCGGCGCCCCAGTGAGGGTGAATACATCGCCCGTCTTGTCGCTCGAGCCCGAAAGGGTGGCCAATTCGACCCACCGGCCGGTGGACGTGGTCGCAGTCTCTCCGGGCAGGCTTGTCGTCGAAGCTGCGGTAGCTGTTGTTTCGGTTGTGGAAGATGCGGTCGTCGGTGCCGCGGTCGTGGAGGTAGACGACGAGGCCGCCTCCTGCTGAGTAGTCGTAGTCGTGTTGCTGTTGTCGTCGCAGCCGGCGACGGTGATGATGCCTACCACCACTAGGCCGGCGATAATCAGAGCCTTGCTAAACTTATCTCGGCGTGCCCAGGAGTTCATCGGTTCCTCCTCTTATGTCCGGGAGATCGGCTCGGGTCGCGCGGCCGCACATCTGCAGACGAGCTCCTTCCCCAGTGTGGCGTTCCGTAAGTAACTTATCCATGGTCACACCATTAGCGGCCCGCCCGTGTAGTTCCAGAAGAAGGGGACCGCCTCCTCATTGTACCTCTTGATGTAGCTCACCCCAGTTCTGGCTGGCCGAGAACATAGCTACACATAGACTACTAAGTGTTAATAAATCACGCCTGCTTCGCTCTTTCGGCCAGCGCCACGATGATCGCATCGCGCTGAGACTCCAGTGAGACCTCGTGGTCCAAGGTCAAGGAGACACCCGCACTCTCGGCTATCCGCCCT
>JBBRDB010000169.1:0-5932 GCA_038204345.1 Thermoleophilia bacterium
AGCCTCGGCCGAGAACAGGCGGATGGCTCCGCCTCCCAGCGGCGGAAGGAGGGCGATGAACAGCACGATGATGCCCATCCCTCCGTACCAGTGAGTGAGACTGCGCCAGAACATGATGCCGTGGGGCTGGTTGTAATCCACAAGCACACTGGCCCCAGTGGTCGTGAAACCCGAGATCGTCTCGAACATAGCGTCCACCGGCGAGAACAGGCCGTAGAAGAGGTAGGGCAATGCCCCGATGAGCATGGCGGTGAGCCAGCCTGCTCCAACGACCAGGAAGCCTTCGCGATAGCCTATGTTGGTGCGGCCGCGAAGCGGGGTGCCGAGGTAAAGCGGTGCCCCGATGAGCGCGGCGACGCCTGCGGCGGCCAGAAGGGCTGTGAGGTCGTCCTCCCCGTATCCGGCGGCGACGGCAGCCGAAACGAGGATACCGGCCGCGATAGCCAGGATCACCAGGGCCAACATGTGGCCTACGAAGCGCAGATTCACCGATGATCGCCGGAGAAGACCCGCTCGACCTCCACCACCGCTTGTGGCAAGGCGAACACGATGGCCCGGTCCCCCGCCTGAGGCACTGAGGTTCCGTGGGCTATGTGCACGCCGTCCGCCTGGACGAGCGCTCCCACGATGCTTCCGTCGGGAAAACGCGTGTCGCGGAGCGGCCGCCCGGCGATGATCGAAGACTCGCCTACGACGAATTCCAGCACTTCGCCGGCCGACTTGTCCAGTATCGAAGCGCTCAATACGTCACCGGACCGCATGAACTTAAGGATGCGCGAAGCGGTGATGCGTCGAGGGCTCAAGGCGAGATCCACTCCCACCGATTCGAGGATCGTCGAGAAGGCGGTGCGCTCCACGATAGACACGGTCCTTCGCGCGCCGAGCCGTTTAGCCAGCAATGATGAAAGCATGTTCAAACGCTCGTCCCCGGTTGCCGCTATGAACAGCCCCACGTCTTCGACGCCCTCCCGCACGAGGACCTCAGCGTTCAACCCCTCGTCGTGGATAACCAGTGAGCGATGAAGCGTCGTGGCAGCCGCGACCGACCTCTCGTAGTCCTTCTCGAACACGGTGAGACGAAAGCCTCGAGCTTCGAGAGCGGTGGCGATCTGCAGGCCCAGCGAACCGCACCCGAGCAGCATGGCCCGCTTCGACACGCGCATGCTCGGGGAAAGCATGGCGGCGGCTTGGAGCACCCCTTGGCGCTTGCCCGTGAGGAAGACGCGGTCGCGGGCGCGCAAGACCGTCTGCCCCGTGGGGATGGTCATATCGTTCTCACGCAAGACCGCGGTGAGCAGTACATTCTTGGGCAGGCCGATCTTGAACAGCTGCTTGTCGACGGCCTTGCTCGTCTCGTCCACCTGCACCTCGATCATGTGGACCTGACCGTTGGCGAAGGTCTCCACATCGAGGGCGCCGGGCAACTCCGCGATCTTGGCGATCTCCTCGGCCAGAGCCATCTCCGGCTGGATGACGTAGTCGATACCGGTGAACTCGGTGGACACCGAGGCGTCGTTGTCCAGGTAGTCCGGGTTACGGACTCGCGCGATGGTCAGAGGGACGCCCACGTGTTTGGCGGCCATGCAGGCGATCATGTTCACTTCGTCGGAATCCGTAGCCGCCACCAGTATGTTGGCTTCGGAGACGCGTGCCTGCTGGAGCACTCTCTTGCTGGCGCCGTTGCCCAGGATCGTGAGCACGTCGAGTTCCTCGGAGGCTCTCCGGATGCTTTCGGGGTCGCGATCGATCAGGGCGACTTCGTGCCCCTCTTGCGTCAGCATGGTGGCGATATGGAAACCTACTTCGCCTGCGCCGATGATTACTACATACATGGCTCGAGGATATCAGCACAGGTCATGTCAGGCGAGAGGCGACACCCGCGCGCCCGTGGAAGGGAACACGTCTATGGTGCGCCCGTCGGCCGACAGCACCGCTCCCACGAGCACGGCATCCGCCCCAACGGTGTCAACGGCCGTCCAGGTGACTTGGACCTCGATGACCTCGTCGGTGGCTGCCGTGACGCCCTCGGCGATCTCCTCGAAGGGAGCTCGGGAAAGAACAGCCGTCGCCGAAAGCCCATCGCTTCCCTGGGCAACGGCCACGCGAACGCGGTGGGCCGGTGTGAACCCCAGCGTAGTAAGGAGCGCGCCGGCCGCTTCGCCCGACGACTCGTCGCGCTCCGTAGCGTCGGCGCCAACCGGTTCCGCGGAGCCGCCCAGATAGAAGTCCACCTCCACCCCCGCCTCCGGGAACGGCACGCGGGGAACGACGAGAAAGTAGAGGGCTTCGTGCGACCAGCTGAAGCGCAGGTCGAGGACGGGGGGACTCTCCGATCGCTGCATGGCGCCCCCGCCGGCCTTGGTGAGACGGACGCCTTGGTCCCACTCCTCAGGGGTGGTGAACCGCCCGTCTATCACCGGAGGCACGGATCCGGCCGCCTTCTCAGCCGGATGTCCCGCTATGGGTGCGAAAAGCCTCGGCGGGGGGGTCAGGCCGGCAAGCCGGTACGCCTGCTGCAGGTGGCGCCTGTAGGCAGCATCCCATACCTCGTCGAGTCCGCTCTCTTGGTGGTCGCCGAACCACCAGAACCAATCGCTGCCCTCGGCTATCAGTATCTCGCGCCAGGCCGCTTCCACGTCCGGCGCCTCCGGGCGCGCACCGACCCGTGCCTCGGTCGGTTCCTCGGCCCGGGCGTCGGCCCGGGCACCTGCGTGTGCTTCGTTCGGAGCGCCGGCCCGGGCACCTGCGTGTGCTTCGTTCGGAGCGCCGGCCTGGGGACCTACGTGTGCTTCGTTCGGAGCGCCGGTCCGGGCGTCGGCCCGTGCCCGCACCTCGGCGACGGCGTCTCGGGCGTCATGAAGCAGGTCCCAGGCCGGTCGATGGGCCCGGTCGCCCACCCACGTACCCAGATCGCCGCTGATCCACGAGCCGGTGTGCAGCCAGGCGAGCTCGCGCTCGGGGGGAGACTCGTTCAGATGTTCGGACACGGTGACACAACGCAACGACGGATCTCGTTCGATTCCCTCGTACAGACGTCCCAGGAAGTCATGCCCCTCGTTCCTGTAGTACTCCCAGGCGTTCTCGCCATCGAGCGCGATCGTGACCAGATAGGAGGCGTCGTCGGACGGTAGGTCGACTCGGATCTGTCTGAGGCGGCCGAGCAGGTCGGCTGCGGCGTCCGCTGAGTCCCAGTCTTGGTAGGTGAAACCCACGAGGTCGGAGAGTACGCGGTCCCTGAACACGATGTCGATCGTCCCGCGTTCTCGTTCCAGCCTGTAGGCCGAGTAGAGAGCCGAGGGATCGAGGAGGCGTCCCCCAGCCTCTCGTTGCAGGCCCCCTTCCAGGGAATGGGCGAGCACGGCCTCGTCCGAGATAGTCCAGGCGATGCCGTGCCTCGACAGTGGAGTGATCACGTCTTCGCCCACGCTCTGTTCCGAGCACCACATGCCTCGCGGGGATCCGCCGAAGACCGTGCGATGAAGCCGCAGAGCTTCGCGGATCTGTTCGTCCGCGTCCTCGGGATGGTCGAATCGGCGCGTGGGTAGCTCGACGCCCGGCAACGAGACCCGAGCCATGTCGGAGTTCATCAGCAGCGGCAGGATCGGGTGGAAGTAGGGCGAGGTCGTCAGCTCTATGCGACCCGCGGCAGCCGCCCTGACGTACGTCGGCACGATGCGGTCGAGGAGAGCCGCCTGCGCCGTGCGCACCGCCTGCTTGTCCGATTCGGCGAAGTCGCGCCCGCGTGCGACCAGATCCGTCAGTGGGCCTTCAGTCAGAGAGGTGGGGTGGAACCAAGCCAGGTCGAAGAGCACCTGCACGTCGCGCAACTCGGCTTCCGAAAACTCCTCGATCCGGACGCGGCCGTTTGTCGTGGAACTGTCCCGTTTCAGGGCGAGTTCGAGATAGCGGGGGTAGCGTCGTGCGCGGGGGTGGGAAGAGCGCTCGCACATGACGCCGAGTAGGAACGATCTCTCGCTCCGAGAGAGCTCGGCTGCGGGTTTGCGAGTGTGCTCTTCATACGTGTCGACGTATTGACCCGTCGCATATTCGAGGAGCTGCTCCACCAGCGAAGGCACCAGGTTGAAGGTCTGACGCAGCCCCGGATATCCCTCGAGGATCTCGACCATCGTGACGTAGTCCTTGACGGCGTGCAAACGCACCCACGGCATCTCGAACGCCCCCGAGTCGGAGATCCTGTAGTAGGGCTGGTGCATGTGCCAGACGAAGGCCACGTCGAGGGAGCGGTTCACGGTCCGGTCACGTCCAGTCGTAGGTCCACACGCAGTTCGACTCCGGGGTTTAGTGGGAGGAGCCCGCACGGCACCAAAGCCGTGCTTTGGTAGATGCGCTCGAAACCATCCTCGCTCAGCGAGACCGTGATCACTCCGTGCCGGAGCAGGGTCACGCGGCCCGTCTCGGTCGGGCCGAGGTCGCGCGACCCGGTCTGCGCGTCGCGGGCGCCCGCTGCCGGCGCTGCGTCACCGGTCGCCCATCGAGCGTCGAATCGCCAGGACAGGTGCACTCGCAGGCCGCTACTCTCGTCTACGAGGGTCACGGAAGAAGCATCCGGGTGCGTACCGCTGTCGGCTAGGAAGGAGGCCGACGGGCGGGCATCGTCCACCAGAACGTAACGGTCGCGGGCCCACCCGGCCAGAAGTGTGAGGTTGACCTCGGGTGCGAACAGCGCGTCGGCGGGTAGGTGGCCGGGGGTCCCCTTGACTTCGCCCGCGCCGGTGGCCGTCGGGTCGGCCACACTGATCACGTAGCTTACCGTGACGCCATCGGTGTTCCGCTCTCCCCTGTCGAGCGAGATCGCCTTCCGCACTGAGACCTCGCATCCCGCCACGCTCCCGGTGCGCTCCAATATGACGGTGGGCCCCTCGTCGTCTTCCTCCACAGAGGTCATCTCGTAGGCGGAGCGCGCGAAATCGCCGAGTTCTACAGCGGTACCGTCGATCAACTCGGTCACGTCGGTGCCCACGGCGTAGAAGTGGTCGGTAAAGGCCGCGCGGGGATAGGCGTCGACGAAGAGCATGCGTTCGAGTCCCGGTTCTTTCATCCGCACCTGGTCGTGGATACTCTGTGCCGTCGTTTCAACGGCTCCGTAGCCGACTCCACATTCGTCGGTGGAGATCGGGTCGCCGCCCGCGCCGGCGGCGAGGGATTCGAGGACGGAATGCTCCGGCTCGCGACGCCTGCGGAACGTGTCCAGTAGAGCGAACGATGTATCGAGGTGGTCGAGCGAGACGATCGTCCCCCCTCTGCGCGGGTGGACGAGCACGGTGAGCGCCTTGGACCGTAGGAACACCTCGTCGGAACCGTCGAGGTCGAGGTCTACCACCTCGACCGCAGGCCGCAGGGCATCCCCGGCCGTCTTCTCAGCTTCGATCAGACAGGCGTACGCGGCGTGGCGCAGATGGGGGAGGTAGATACCCCCGAAGATGCCGTGCCAGTAGGCGTCGTTGCACTGCGACGCGAGCACTCGGTCGCGGGCGACCAGAAGCGCCCGCCTCTCCCCTTGGAGCGCGTCTCCTGCCTGCTGGTCCACACCAAACCCGATTCCTTTGACACCTTGAGGCGGGGCGTCGGTGCTCAACTCCCGGAGCCGCCGGGTCACCGCCAGGCTGGTATGGAGCATACGCTTGTGCAGCAGGTTGGCCTCTTCGTAGCGCACGAGGAAGTTACGGTGGAAGCCCTGCGACCATTCCAGCATCTCCGCGTATGAGCTTGTGGGCAGGTAGATCCTGCCCAGAGGCGGGAAGCGGCGGCGGAACTCCCCGAGTGTGGTCACCCCCAGCCACCCGGCTTCCATCTCCCGCTCGAGCGCGCCGAGGAACCGATCCAGCCAGCCGGCCTCGTAGACCAGTTCGTGCGTGCCCGGCCAACCCCCGAACTTTTCACCGTCGTCGTCGTAAACGGCGAGCGGAACTGG
>JBBRDB010000170.1:0-5867 GCA_038204345.1 Thermoleophilia bacterium
GGCGCTGGCTGAGGAGATGATCTTCGAAGAAGGAAAGCTCCTGAACCCGAACTTCCGCGACTACAAGATGCTGACCGCCCTGGACAGCGTGGACGTGGAGCCCATCCTGGTGGAGGACCCGGCCGCCGCCGGCCCCTACGGCGCCAAGGGCATCGGCGAGCCCGGCCTGGTGCCGACGGCCCCCGCTATCGCCAACGCCATCTACGACGCGGTGGGGATCCGACTCAAGAAGCTGCCGATGAAGCCGGAGATGGTGCTGGCGGCGTTGATGGAGAAGGAGGGGCGGTAGGGGGGTGCCCTAGTCGCGCACCAACCCGCGACCCGTTGCGGGACTGGCCGGGGGGCCGCCCGGCCGGCGAGCGCTGGGAATCACATTCTGTGCCTGAACCGCCGACCCGCGTCCGATGACCATCCGGTGATATATACGTCCTTGTGCTAAGGGCAAATACGCCATATAATGTCCTTCCATGAAGGATGAATACTCCGACACCATCGAACGCCTCATCCGCGACAATCGGGAGCGCGTGCTCCCCGAGTTGACGTCCCGCGACCTCGAACTGCCGCACCTACCCGGGAAGGCCGACGTGGTGATCGGCATGCGACGCTCGGGAAAGACGTTTG
This sequence comes from Thermoleophilia bacterium, assembly GCA_038204345.1. GTDB lineage: Bacteria > Actinomycetota > Thermoleophilia > RBG-16-64-13 > RBG-16-64-13 > JAHJSA01. The sequence continues at coordinate 622 of JBBRDB010000170.1, forward strand.
CACTCTTCCAGGAGATGCATCGGCTGCTGGACTCGGGAGTTCCGGCCGGGAGGGTGCTCTATCTGAACTTCGAGGACGATCGGCTGCAGCCGATGCCCCCGGACGTCCTCGAGCGCGTGCTCGATACCTTCTACCGCCTCGACCCCTCCGCTCGGACGGCCGGCGCGTTCGTCTTCCTGGATGAGATACAGGCCGTCGATGGCTGGGCCAGGTTCGCGCGGCGGGTCCTCGACACCGAGGACGCCAGACTCTACATCTCCGGTTCGTCCGCGAAGATGCTGTCCACTGAGGTCGCCACCGAGTTCCGCGGGCGGGGATTCGCCGTCGAGCTTCTGCCGTTCAGCTTTGGGGAGTCCCTGCGCCACGCAGGTATAGAGCCTCCCACCGAGCGGCCCGGTGCGAGAATCCGCTCCGAGTTGGAGTCCCGGCTACTGCGATATCTGGAGGTCGGGGGGTTCCCCGAGGTCCAGGAGATGGACGAGCGGATCCGCATCCAGGTGCTCCAGGACTACGTAGAACTCGTGCTGCTCAGGGACATCATCGAACGTCACTCCATTTCGAACGTTCACGCGGCGCGGGCGTTCACTCAGGCGGTCTTGCAGTCGTGCGGGGGTCGGTTCTCGGTGCACAAGACCTACAACGACCTGAAGTCCCGGGGTGTCGAGGTGGGGAAGGACACCTTGTATGCGCTGCTCGAGCATCTCACCGACGCCTTCTTGGTCTTCGGCATAGAGGTGTTCCGGCGGTCGTTGCGGGCCCGGCAGGTGAACCCTCGGAAGATGTACGCTGTCGATCCCGGACTCGCGTTCGCGACCTCACACGCGGCTGCCACGGACCTCGGCGCGCGACTCGAGACGGCCGTCTACCTCGAGTTGCGTCGGCGCTTCGGGCGGTCGCGCGAGGGCGCCATCTCGTACTACGTCACAGCGGATGGCCATGAGGTGGATTTCGTCGTGGGCGACGCGGCCGAATCGAGGGTGATGGAGCTCGTCCAAGTATGCGTCGATCTTTCGGTTCCGGAGACCCGGGCGCGGGAGTTCCGTGCGCTTGCGGAGGCGATGGAAGAACTGAGTCGGCCGCGTGCGACGATCGTGACCCTCCACGAGGAGGGGCGGGAGGCCGTGGAGGCCGGCGAGATACGCGTGGTGCCCGCGTGGCGGTGGCTGTTGGGCATCGAGTAGCACCGCCCCCCCGTCGACCGGGACCCGCCCGTGGCAAGGACGGCCTCGACCTTTCCCTGTACAGCGTGGGCCCCTGGATGGGCGCGCATCCACCGTCGACGTCGATATCGGTGTGCCGACCCGGGCCTTTCCGAGTATGTGCGGCCGTTCGTGCGCTAAGCCGCGTGGTCCTTGGCCTGAGTCGCGCGGTGATCGTCAGAGCGGGCCGGACATGGCTCACGTACGCCGCGTGGCGCGCGGAGGAACGGGAGTTCTCGCTCCCGGCGCGTGAAGATCGTTATCGACGTCAATCTGCCGCCTCGTTGGGTGGATGCGCTCGCTGAGCGTGGCCACGAGGCGGTCCATTGGTCGAGCGTGGGGGAGCTTGACGCAGGCTGAGCCCAAATAACGCGCGGATTGCATAGTAACATGACCGGTGTTAGTATGCGGTAATTATGTTATCGAGGAAGCCGGAGACATCGTTGGGCGCTATTATGGTCGAGCAGCTGGAGAGCTACGTGTCCGGGGTTTTGCACACCCCTCTGCGTCTCGTTGAGTGGGAACGCGCGGCCACGCTCCCGCCCTTTCTGCGCGCCGAATATCGGTTCTACACCGGCCGCATCCTCGACGCGGAACTGTTGTTCTGCTTGAGCACCCAAGAGAGGCCTGCGGGCGTCGTCGGCAAGCACCGGATGGCCATCGGTGAGCGGTGGTCAGACCCCGTCGTCTTCGCGTTCGAACGGATCAGCCCTCACAACCGGAAGCGCATGATCGAGGCCGGAATACCCTTCGTGGTCGCGGGGACGCAGCTCTACCTTCCGATGCTCGCAATCGATCTGCGAGAGCGTTTCAAGCCCCAGTCTCGAAAGCGTGAGCGCCTGAGCCCCTCCGCACAGGTCGTCCTCTTGCATGCGCTATGGGACCACCGCGGCCAGGCAAACACGCCGACGGGACTCAGGGATCGCCTTGGCTACACGATCATGACGATGGGGCGGTCGCTGGACCAACTGGAGGCTGCCGGTCTTGTGCGGGTCAAGCGCATCGGTCGCGAGCGTTTCTTCGAACCGGCGGAGGAACCCGCCCTGCTCTGGAGGAAGGCGCAACCCTTGCTTGCGAGTCCGGTGAGGCGCCGCATCCTGTTTGAGTGCGCACCCCCAGGTATGGACGCCGTCGCTCCAGTCTCCGGGCTGACCGCGCTGGCCCACTACTCAGATCTGGCGGCTCCCAGGGTGACCGTCCGAGCCATGTACTCAGGGGAGCTACCGGCCTGGGAGGGAGTCGGGCGCTTCCGGATGGTCCCATCGGTGGAGGAAGCGTGGCTCGAACTCGAGGTGTGGTCGTACTCTCCGCGGTTGTTCTCCACCGCCTCGGTGGTCGATCAGCTTTCCCTCTACCTCGCGCTGCGGAACGATAGCGACGAGCGGGTTTCATCGGCGCTCGAAGACATGATGGGGAGACTGTCTTGGTGAGGGGCCTGGACATATTCGCCCGCCATTTCGAGAGTTTCCAGGATCGGTATGTGCTCATTGGGGGTGCGGCCGCGTTCGTCGCCATGGATGCGGCAGCCCTGGACTTCCGGGCCACGAAAGACCTTGACATCGTGCTGTGTGTCGAGACTCTGGACGTTGGATTCACCCGTGCCTTCTGGGAATTCGTCAAGGCCGGCGGGTATCAGGTGGGGCAGCGTAGCTCGGGCTCTCCCACGTACTATCGGTTCCTCGATCCGGAGAACGCTGACTACCCCCATATGTTGGAACTCTTCTCCCGCTCGCCGGGACTGATCGTCCCTCCCAGCGGCGACCGCCTGGTTCGCATCCCGGTTTCAGATGAGGTATCAAGCCTCTCGGCGATCCTGCTCGACGACGACTACTACCAGCTTGTGTTGCAGGGACGCGTCGAACACGAGGGTCTGTCGGTTCTTGCTCCTGCGTACGTCATCCTACTCAAGGCGCGGGCCTGGATCGACCTCACCGCCCGCCGGGAGGGCGGGGAACCAGTCGCCCGCGGCGACGTCAAGAAACACCGCAACGACGTCCTTCGACTGAGTCAATTGATCTCGCCGGATGAGCGCGTCGTCGAGCCGCACGTCGTCCAGCGTGATCTGACCGTGTTCTCTGAGCGAGCCCTACAAGACGGCGCAATCCCCAAAGACTTGGGAATCCCGCTGCTCACGTTGCAGGACGTGCGGTCGCTTCTCACGACGGTCTTCATGGTCGCTCCGTAGGCCGCGTGTAGGAGCCGTTGGGCGGGTTTGCATCCCGCCCGCATCACATGGGGCTCCGCCAGATCGTCGCCGAGACCCTGGGGCTCACCGTCGACCGCATCAACGTGCCGCCTTCTTCTACGAGCCGCCCACCGACCTCCTCGCCGGCGACTTCAAGGGCAACTACTCCATGGCCTACGCCTGGGGTTGCCACGGGGTCGAAGTGGAGGTGGACAGGCGGACAGGCCAGATCGACATCGTCCGCTACATCGCCGCCCACGACGTGGGCAAGGCTATCAACCCGCTCCTTCTTAGAGGACAGATCTTGGGCGGTGGCCTGCAGGGCATCGGCTGGGCGCTGGCTGAAGAGATGATCTTCGAAGAAGGAAGGCTCCTGAACCCCAACTTCCGCGACTACAAAATGCTGACGGCTCTCGACAGCGTCGACGTCGAGCCCATCCTGGTGGAGGACCCGGCCGCCGCCGGCCCCTACGGAGCCAAGGGCATCGGCGAACCCGGCCTGGTGCCGACGGGCCCCCGCCATCGCGAACGCCATCTACGACGCGGTGGGGATCCGGCTGAAGAAGCTGCCCATGAAGCCGGAGATGGTGCTGGAGAAGGAGGGGCGGTAGGCCTCCTGAGCGATTGACGAGCGCGGTCAAGGGAGAGGTGCGGAGTCGCTCAGCGGGCGAGCGGCCTCCGATCCGTTGAATATGCTCGGCCAGGCGGGCACCGGCTGAACTAGAATTCCAACGCTGCAACCCGCTGCCCCGCCTCGAGCGCGTGGGTGTGTCCACGTCTGCGGTTGCCGGGGCCATCCTCGGACCTTCGGCGTATGTTGGATGTCGAGAACCCGCTGCTAGTCTCGACTGAACATCAGTATACCGAGTTGCCCACGGCAGTCGCCCACGGGAGTGAGGTGGTAGGATGCATACTGGTATTACTCATACCAGAGACGAGGCTGCCATGCGCATCACCACCAAGGGCCAGGTGACCATCCCGCAAGACATACGCGAACGGTTTGGCCTTCTCCCCCACACGGAAGTCCGTTTTCAGGTGGACGGTGAGCGCGTCTATCTGGAGAAGGAGACGGGGGGTTCGACTCGGGGAAGCGAGTTGGTGCGCCACATGACGGGACGTTCCACAGTACGCTTGAGCACCGATGAGATCCTGGCTCTGACCCGGGGGGAGGAGTGAGCGGTCGTATCCTGGTGGACACCAGCGTGCTGCTGGACATCATGACCGAGGACCCTGTCTGGTACCCGTGGTCCGCCGCCACCCTGGCCGAGTGCGCCGAGACCTCCACCCTCGCGGTCAATCCGGTGATCTACGCGGAGGTGTCGGTGGGCTTCGAACGGATCGAGGATGTGGAAGAGGCATTGCCCGCGGATCTGTTCGCCCGCCTTCCGATCCCGTGGGAGGCCGCATTCTTGGCGGGGACGTCGTTTCTCCGGTATCGTCGGGCCGGCGGGGCCAGGCGTGCCCCACTTCCCGACTTCTTCATCGGAGCCCACGCCTTGGTCGGGCGGATGGCTCTCGTGACGCGCGACCCGGCGCGTCATCGAACCTACTTCCCAGGGCTACGTTTGATCGCTCCGTAGACCTGCGACGTCGCCAGCCCTCCAAACATCGGCAGAGATCGCCACGGCCCGTGACAGGACCTCAGGCGCAGTGTGTACCCGTATTTCTAGGCCAGCCCCAGCTCCCGTATCGCCCTTGAAGGACGGAGCCAAACACGCGGCACCAGTCGCGGGCAGAGCGGGTGCTAGAATCAACCCATGGCCGTCTCTCAGGACATGCTTGATCGCATCGTGGCCTCGTTGGTCGAGGAAGCGCAGCCGGAACGGATCGTTCTCTTCGGCTCTCAGGCGCATGGCGACGCC
>JBBRDB010000171.1:0-5818 GCA_038204345.1 Thermoleophilia bacterium
CCAGGCGCTTTTCCAACAATGGTATGAGGAGTGGCAGCAGTTTCAAAAGCATGATCAGCTAGCGCTGATCCGAGCGATTAAGGCAGTACAAATTCCTGTAACGAAACTTCCGATGACCTACAATATTTCACCCATTGATGCTGCACCGTTGATGGGTACAGATCAAGAGGTTTCGGCCGACCTCCGCGCTAGCCTCGTCTCACCACCTTGGTAAGGTAGGCTCGTGGCGGCAGGGGAGTTGGGCGAGGCCAAGTGGGCCCGGTCGGAGGACGGATCGCGCCTCGTGCGGGCGTTGGAGCGCAAGGCAGCCTCGCTGCCGAACGCGCGTCAGCTGCTCTCGTACGCTGTGTGTGCGCGCAACGAGGTCAGGAACGCCCCGCCGGGCACTCTGATCGTCACGGCCAAGGATATCTTCGACGGGTGAACTGCCCGCGCCGCGGCTGCTCGACCGCTGAAGTACCCCGCGGCCCGGCCCCCGTCTTGATCCGCTGCTCGCCGCTGTCGGGATCGGATAGGCCTTGGCGTAGGCCGAAACGAACGAACTCGGCCGCGAAGGGTTCACCTACCGATTGGCGTCGGGCGCGGAGGGCTCGGTCCACGGGGAGCAGGTTCTCGAGTACAATCGGGACCCCCGCCACATGCGCGATCTGCTTCTCTATCGGCTGACCCTCGAGGCGGAAGCGCGCGTCGCCTCGAGCCCCCTCTCCAAGAGGGAGATCATCCGGCGGCTGGGAACGTCCCCGGCGCAGTTCTATCGGCTGCTCGACCCGACCAACTACCGCAAGTCGGTGGACAGGCTCCTCTCCCTACTGCAGATCCTCGACTGCGAGGTTGAGCTTGTTGTGCGGACGCGGGGCGACGGCACCGGCCGGCCGGAAAGCCGCGACGTTATCGTATGATCACGCCACGGACCCTGGCGGCTCGGGCGCGCCACACAGACTTAAAGATTGGCGTCCCCGCCGTGGCGAACCCCTTTGCGGCATTACAGCCGATACGCTGGTGTATCGCGTGATTGCGGATACAATGGAATATATCCGCAGCAGAAGGAGTCATCCATGAAGACGTTGAAGATCGGACGCAGGGGACAGATCACGCTGCCGAGTCCCATGCGGCACGAGCTGAATTTAAAAGAGGGCGACAAGATCCTGGTCTCGGTACGCGACAGCGAGATCGTCCTGAGGCCGGCCGGGCCATGCATCTTCGATCTGCGTGGCAGTGTGACCGTTTCGGGTCCCCAGGACTTCGAAGCTATTCGCACCGAGGTCCTAGGGCACGTGGCTGCCAAGGCGACCGGCCGCGATGCATGAGCCCGCGTTCGTCGATGCCAACGCTGATCACCAACACGATGGTGCTGGCCGAGGTCGATGCATACAACGCGTGTTGGATGCGCGCCCGCGATCTGGGCTGCATCGTGACCTTTGACCGCAGACACATGTCCCGTTTCGATGGGATATCGGTCTGTCTCCCCGGAGCCGACTAGCCCGGCTGGGCCGCGGAGGGCTCGGTCCACGGGGAGCAGGTTCTCGAATACAATCAGGATGCCAAGGCTTTCCAGCGGGTCGGGTGGGTCCCGATGGGCCAGGTCGGTAGCCACATTGTCCTGGTGAAACCCGGCGTTCGCGCCAACCTCTCGATTCCCCAGCATATGGAGCTATCAGTCGGGACGTTGCGCGCGCGTATTCGCAATGCCGGGCTAAGCGTCGAGGAGTTCGTCGGGCTCCTGTAACCGGCATGTGCTTGGCCCACGCAGCCGTTAGCTCGCCGACTGTCGGAGCTACTTCAGGGGGCGTAGGGACGGATCTCTCGCTCCAGACGTTCGCCGATCTCACGCCGAGTATTCCGCCGGGCTCATGACAGTCACGCCATCGCGGATCTCCGCCGGGAAATGCGCCTGGTTCCCTGTCACCAACACCGCCCCGATTGCTTTCGCCAGTGCGAGGAACACCAGGTCATCTGGATCTGGCCCCTCCTCGCATGCGCGCGAAGGCCGCCTGATAGTGTCCCGGGACGTCGTGTAAGAGCGGGAGGCGGTAGTGGTCGGTGACGCAGCCGTTGCAAGGAAAAGGCCATCAAGGCAGCCGGACACGGACGGCGCCCACAGGGAACTCCGGGCACTTGCGGGGCGCCTCGAGCCCCAGTTCGCAAAAGCAGCCGCCTGCCTGCTCGCGGCCGAGGACGAGATCCTCGCCCACATGGTCTTCCCCCGGGAGCACTGGAAGAAGCTCGGATCGACTAATCCGCTCGAACGCTTGGACGCTCGCGCTCGAAGGAGGCGCGGGTGACGGCTCGGTCGGTGAGGTCGAGCTCGGCGTGGGTGCGGGTGATGGCCGGGGGAAGCGTGGCACCTCGATTTTCGCGGAGAACACCTTCTCCGACCAGCGGGCCCTGATCACCCGGAGATAGTCGGTCAGGTCAAGGGTGTCGCCCTGTTCGCGCGTGAAGGTGTCTTGGTCATCATATAGTGGGACAAGTCTATGCCACGGTGCGCCGTGGCGACAAGGGCGGGTGGCGGCGCACGAGCCAGGTCACGCCGATCTTACTCGTGCGAGCAGCCCCTCCAAGTCCGTGACCGTGCCTTCGCCCGCGCTTCCTAATCCCATGGCGTACTCCCTGCCTACCCGAGGAACGACGACCAGTGCTTCCGCTTCCGGATACGTCCGCTTGAAGGCGGCCAGCCCGTGAAGATCACGAAGCGACGCGTCTGACCACTTGCACTCTATTGCCAGCAGCCGTCCCAATCTGCGAGCCACCACAAGATCGACCTCTTGACCATGCTTCGTCCGCCAGTATCGCGGCTCAGTCAGGGGCGCTCGGGCATGCAGTTCATTGAGAACGTAGTGCTCCCAAAACCGTCCATAGTCTTCGGCGCGGGGGGCGGCGAGACCCCTGGCGTGGCGCACGAAACCGGTGTCAAATGCGTACACTTTGGGCGCGCTCACTATCTCCGTCGCCCGCCGGGTAGAAAAGGGGCGAACAACGTGGGCCACCTTTGTTTCCTCGAGCACCTTGAGATAGTTTGCGATCGTCGTCCGACTGACCTCGCAGGGCCCGGCGTACGCCGTGGCCTCGAATATGCCCCCGCTGTTCACCAACAAGAGTTCCGTGAAACGCAAGAACGAGGCTCGCCGCTCGATCCGGAAGAGCTCTTGGATATCTCGGGCCCAGAAGGAATCGAGCCATTCCTCGAACTCCTCCGGAAGCGCGTCCGCCCCTTGGAGATAGAAGGGCGGCACGCCTCCATGCCACAGACTCGCTTCAAGGTCCCCCGCACCGAATTCCTCGAGATCGCGCGACATTAGAGGAGTCAGCCATACCGACGCCTTGCGTCCACTAAGAGTGTCGGAGAATTTGACGGTGGCGGCTAGCGTAGACGATCCCGTGGCAATCACTTTGACGCTTGCGTAGTGGTCGGCCGCGATCTTCAGCAGCTCGGAAGGATCGGGAAGGCGATGAATCTCGTCGAGAATGATGCGTTTGTCGCTGAGCCTAGCCAGGAAACGCTCGGGTTCTGCCAGTTGGCGCCGCACGCTTGGGAGCTCGCAGTCGAAATATTCGGTAGCGTCCAGCGTCCTACACAGCGTCGTCTTCCCGATGCGCCGGACGCCGAACAGCCACACGACCGAGCGCCGCAGCCACGCTTCTTCGATCCGTTCTATCCAAAAGCTACGATGAACCATATGCAAGCAGAATGGCACATAGTAGAACCAAACGCAAGTTGAGCTGCATTTGGTTCCAGCCCCAGGTCACCCGCTCGTAACTTGGTCACTGCGAGCAACGTTACCTTGCTCACCGGCGGCAGCGGCTACGCCATGCCCATGGTCGAGTTCGGCCTGCCGAACATTCCGCTCGGTACCAACCCTGGCGAAGGAGTGCGTGCCACGGGTTCGGTGACGATGGACGCCGGCGGTGTCATCACCTCGGTCACCGTCGAGAACCCCGGCTTCGGATATTACTCCGCGCCTACGGTGACTATTCTTGACTCCCGCGTAGCCGCCCCCGCCATGAGAAGGTACGATAGGGACGGAGGTCGATAATGGTCACACTAGTCCAAGACAAGCGCGACGCCATCGCTGCTATTTGCCGTAAGTTCGGAGTCGTACGTCTGTACGTCTTCGGCTCAGCCCTGCGCGACGACTTCCGCCCCGGCCACAGCGACATCGATTTCCTCGTCGATTTTGGCCCCATGGATGGGCACACAAAAGCGCACGCCTACTTCGACCTGCTCGATGAACTACGTGGTCTACTCGGGACTGAGGTCGATCTGGTGATGGCGGGCGCGATCAAGAACCGATACATCGCCCGCGACATCGAGGAGACGAAGCAGGAGTTGTATGCCGCGTAGTGTCGCCGCATACCTCGCGGACGTTCTCGATGCGTGCGACTCCATCGCAGCCATATTGGATGAGGTCGACTTTGAGGCCTACCAGAAACGGCAACCCCCGTTTGTTCCGTCAGTTAGCTAACGAATTGAGGGTTGATTAGTACCTTCCACCGCATTATAGTCCTCTAATCGCGCATTTGTTCGTCCACGCCGGGATAATTTGGGCCCCCGCGCTAAGGGAGTTTGGGAGCCCGTGGTCGAATGTTTGGCCGCCGGCGGCGCGGGACACAGTGCACGGGACGTGCTCAGCCTACACGGGAGATACATCATGGCAGTGCCTTGTTTGCGCTCGGTCGGCAGGGGTCTTCTGCTCCTGCCGATCGTTGTCTTTGCAGCTTTTCTCGTTTCCTGCAGCGGGAACGACACCACCAGCACCACCACGCTCGGTTCAACAACGACGAGCTCGACGGGCGCCACCACCACCGAGACCGGCGCCCCGGGTGTGACCGGAACGGGCGGCTCGCTGCCGGAAACTCCGCCGCCGCCGGCCGGGAACGAATACGCGGAGCAACTGCCAAAACTGGAGGAGGCGGTAGCTCAGAACCCGAACGACCTGGACGCACTCGCTCAGTTGGCCATCGGCTACTACCAGACCCAGGACTACGCGAAGGCCGAAGAGACCTACAAGAAGATGCTCGCCATCAAGGACACCGCCGAGGTGCACAACAACCTCGCCAACGTCTACCGAGACTCGAGCAAGCCGGAGCAGGCGATCGAGGAATACGAGAAGGCCCTCGATCTCGACCCCTCCCTGGGCGTCGCCTACGGCAATCTGGCCTTCCTCTACATGATGAGCGGCCAAACCGACAAAGCCATCACGACCGCCGAGAACGGCATCGAGAAGACCAGCGGGCCGGCTCGCGAGCAACTGCAGAGCCTCCTGGACACCCTGCGCTGAGTGGGGTCGCAGCGCCGGGATCGTCCGAGATCAGATTTTTTGGGTGAAGATGGTTTGATTTTTCTCATATGGAAACAATGGCCCGCAGCAGCAGGGACGAAGGGGAGGTCGCCTATCGAGGCATCCTGAACAGCACAAAGCGCATCGCACTGTCGACAGCCCATTGACCCGCTGAGCCGGCGGGAATTTACGTATTCGTTTGAAGAAGGATTTTGTTTCGTGGAGTCTCATGTCCGGCCTTGACTGCCGTTTCTCTCGTGTCCTGCGGTTCACGGGGGAGAGCACGAAGGGAAACGCCGCCGGAGCAGAGCAGATCGAGCCCCGCTGGGGGAACGCAGGAGACGCAGGAAGAGAGGTGCAGTGAAGACACGGACATCAATAGTAGTCATGATCCTGACACTGGCCACAGCCATCGTGCTGACGTCGGCCACGCTCGGGATCGGGGCTCCGGTGGTGACTTTCAGTCCCACCGACGAGTCGAAGGTGCCCCACTACTTCGGGCCCTACTCGAACTGGGCAAACAGCCCGCAGGTGCTACC
>JBBRDB010000172.1:0-5818 GCA_038204345.1 Thermoleophilia bacterium
CATCAACTCGTACACGAACAGTCCGCCACCCAGGTGCGCGAGAACGATGGTGAGGTCGGGGTGCCGGCGTGCGAACTCGTAGCAGGGCCCCGGCGTGTTCGCTCCCTTGCCCGGGTAGTCGTGCCCAACCGGCTCGTTGGCATGGATGTTGAGGGGCAGGCCCCGCTCGACGAGCACGCCGGCGACCAGGTCCAACCCCGGCGATTCCTCCAATGAGAACCCCTGGCCGTCGGGGAAGAGTTCCCCGCATCCCGCGAGGCCCGCGTCCAGGCAACGCTCAAGTTCCCGTTCGGCGCCGGGCAGCTCCGGGGACACGCACGCAAGACCGGTAAGACGGTCTGGGTGGGCCCTCACCGCCTCGATCACGTAGTCGTTGGTGTCGCGGCATAAGCCTTGGTCACGGTAGGCGAAGCCGAATATCACCGAACGATCCACTCCGGTGGCATCCATCTCCTCGAGCACGCGCTCGTGGGGGACCATGCGCGAGGCGGGATCGGCGTAGAGCGTACGGAACCACACGTCCTTGTCCGTGTACGCCTGCCGCTCGCGAATCACCTCAGGCGAGAACACGTGCACGTGCACGTCGACAATGGGGCCGTTGGGGCGCGCGGCCGTCGCGGACGTGGGTCCTGAGTCGCTCGTAGGGGAGGGTGCTGAATTGCTCACGGTCATGTGGCCGACGTCGGAGGCTCTATGCCGACAAAGCCGCAGAATGCAGGATAGTCTCGACCAACTCCTCGTAGCCGATGCCCGCTTCCCGAGCCTGGGCCGGAAGGTCGGAGAGGTCGGTCATGCCGGGCAGGGTGTTGACCTCGGTGAAGTAGGGGACGTCGTCGCCGGCGACCATGAAATCCACTCGGGCGTAGCCTCTGCAGCCTACCGCTCTGAAAGCCGCCACGCTCAGGCGTCCGGCCTCCGCCGCCACCGTCGCGGAGAGGCGGGCCGGCAGGATGAACTCGGTCATCCCTTCGGTGTACTTCGCTTCGTAATCGTAGAACTCGTTCTTGGGGACCAACTCGAGGATGGGCAGCACCTGCAGGGATTCCCCGCGCTGGATCACTCCCACCGTGATCTCTCTGCCGGGCACGAAGCGCTCCACGAACATGCGTCCATACGAGCGCCGGCCCTCGTCGAGGGCCGCGGTCATGCTGGGGACATCGCCGCACTTGGAAACCCCGAGACTCGACCCTTCCTCCACCGGCTTGACCATGACCGGAGTCCCCAGAGTGTCGGCGGCGCGCCGAGCGGCCTCGCCCGCATCTTCAGAGTCGCCCAACTCGCAGAAGTCGGGAGTAGGCACGCCCCCATGACGGACGATCTTCTTGCTGGCCACCTTGTTCATGCCGAGCGCGGAAGCCAGGACCCCCGAGCCGGTGTAGGGGATCCCCATGACTTCGAGCAACCCCTGGAGGGTGCCGTCCTCCGCGTAGCGGCCGTGGACCGCGAGGAAGGCGATCTCGATGCGCTCGTCGGCGAGCCGGGTAGCCACGTCCCGCAGGGCGTCGATGCGGACCACGTCGTAGCCGAGGGACTGCAGAGCACGAAAGCAGTTCTCGCCCGAGCGCAGGGAGACCTCGCGCTCCCCCGACAAGCCCCCCATGAGGACGCCGATTCTCTTGGCCTTCAGATCCACGGGTGAATCGTAGCACAGCGACCGGAGCCGCCGACGCGGCTCGCTTTACCTGCCCTCAATGCAGCTTCCTCTAGCGTGCCACCGATACTCTGGCACCCACCGGGGCTGCGAGGGAGGAGGCGGGGCGCCACGCCGACCGCGCGTGCGAGGCGGCCTCGGCACTCGCCACCAACTCGTCGGCCGTGTAGCCGTCCCTGGGGAAAACGGCATACCCGACGAGGCTGTCGATCTTGCGACCTTCCACCAAGTGCCGGTTCGCGGCCTTCGAAACCGCCAACGCCAACTCGGAAGCCTCGAGCGACCCGCACACCGGCCCGGCCAGGGCAAGCAGATCTTCGCCCAGGCGGAAGGCCTCGGAATCGGGCCCCATCTCGCGCCGGGCGCGTCGCGCCACCGCAGCCACGGAACGTTCCGCAGAGTCGCGCCCGTAGTAGGACACGAGCTCGTGGAACCGGTTTACCTGGATCGTGAGCACTCCGAAGCACTCGTCGGGTCCCGCCTCCGCCTCCTGCACCCGCACGAGTTCTCGGAAGCAGGCAGAGGTCCTCAAACCGGTGGCCGGGTCTACGAGGAGGTCCCTGCGCGCGAGCGCCTTCTCCTGACGCGACCTGATGAACACCGAGGTCGCCAGGCCCACGATCCAGGAGCCGACCAAGGGCGTGAGGAGCCAGGTGGGCCTACCCCAGAGCACCAGGGGGAGCGTCAACGCCACGTCGAACAACGCCAACAGGTAACCGAGGCCCAGGTCGTCGCGAAACACCACGGTCAACCTCAGGGCCCACAGCGCGTAGAGGATCAGGATGAGGGAGTAGAGGGCAGAAAAAAGGCCCACCCGCAAACCGAAGACGGATGGGCCGAAGAGAGCGAGGAGCCCGAGGAGTGGGAGGCGATAGCGCCCCTTTGAATGCTCCCCAGAGCATCTGCGATTGGCTGTCGTTAAGGCACCCATGTGATTCTGATTGCACTATAGGATAAATGAAACGCCAACGCAAGAGAAATTGCTAAACTAAATAAATGAAATATGAGCCCTTTTCGGAGGCTGCACATGACTCCTTGCTCGGTCGCGTGAGGAAGGGTGATGCAGGGGACGCAGCATCGGTGAAACTTCCGAGCCGAAAGACCCGTACCGAGGTGCGATGGAGGCCATTCTCACGAACATACGGGTGCACGTGAACCGCCAGGGCACCGACGAAGACCTGGCTGCGCTGGCGCAGAAGGGCGACCTCCCGGCGTACGAAAGCCTGGTGGGCCGCTACCAGAGATTCGTGTTCCGGGTCTTGTGGTCGCGCACCGGTTTCTCCCGGGAGGATGTGGAGGACCTCACCCAGGACACGTTCGTGAGAGCCTGGAAACGACTGGATACCTACGACCCGACCCGACCCTTCAAGGCCTGGATCGCCAAGATCGCCGCCAACGTGGCTATCGATCGTCACCGCAGCAACCTGCGTCGACCCCTCACCACCGAGATCACCGAGGCCGAGAACACCGTGCCCTCGAACGCTCCCGATCCTGCCTCGGCCACGATCAGCGCTGAACAAAGACGCCGGCTCCTGCTGCGCGTCAAGAAATTGCCCGACCACTACCGCGAGGTCGTGGTGCTCAGGTTCATCGAAGAACAATCGTACGAGGAGATCGCCGAGGCCCTCGATCTGCCGTTGGGCTCGGTGAAGACGCGCATATTCCGGGGCAGGGAGCTGCTCAAGCAGAGTCTCGAGCCAGCACTCGCCGAAGGAGAGTCATGACCATGGACTGCCTTTCGAACGAACAACTCTTCTTCTACTCCGAGGGCCTGCTGGAGGCAGACGAGACCCGTAGGATCGCGGCCCACCTGCAGTCGTGCGAATCGTGCGCTGCTCGCTACCTCGAGGAGATCGAACTGACAGTGGCCCTGCGCGAACTGCCGGCCCCGCTGCCGTCTGCCGCGATGCCCGGCCGGGTGATCTCGCAGATACGCGCGGCCCGGGCCCGCACCTTCTCGCTGTGGTGGTGGGCGGTTGCCTTCGGCCTTCTGGTGGCTTCCGGCCTGCGCTGGTTCCCGGCCGGCGATCTCTCGCCCGAGAAGGCCGCCCTTTCCTTGACGGAGTTCTTGTCGGACGGCGCGATCGCCGTCGTCCAGCTAGTGGCGCGCTTGAGCGATCTGAACACCTGGAGTCACCTGGGGCGCGCGATGCTCACACTGGCCGAGATGGCTGCCCAATCGCCGCTCTGGCTGGCGAGTTCGGTGACCGCGGTCTTCATGGTGGCGGTGGCCGCGAACGTTCTGTTGTGGTCCTTGACAAGGCACGCGCTGGTACATCGGTAGAGGGGACGGGGAGCGAGAAATGGAACGCATCAAGAGAAGGACCAAGTTGAGGCAAAGGCCCGCGGTGGACGGACGGAGAGCCACCGGCGGCAGTTCACCGCGGATGATCCGCGTCGGCATGCTGCTCGTAGTCGTGGCGGTCCTGCTCCTGACGCTCGGCGTCGGGACGGCCTCCGCGCAGAACACCGAGTTCCGCGTGACGGGCGATCTGTATCTGGGCCCCGAGGAGACGGTCGACGATCTGGTTACCCTCAACGGCGACATCACCATCGAAGGTCACGTTCTCCAGAACGCGTTCACTGCCAACGGCGACATCCACGTGCTTCCCGGCGGTCGGGTGGACGGCAACGCGGTCAGCGTCACCGGCAAGGTGGTCGTGGACGAAGGCGGCTTGGTCTCGGGCGACCAGGTACAGGTGGGCGACGGTGCCGGGCGGGTGAGAGATGCCCGGCCGGTGGTGGTCGATCGAAACACGGGCTTCGGCGGCGCGGGTTGGTTCTTCTGGCTTCTGGGTGGCCTGGGGCTGGGCCTGCTTCTCGTGCTCCTGGCCGGCGGTAGCCTGAAGAGCGTGGGCCACGAGTTGACCACGCGCCCCGCGCGGAGCGCCTTGATCGGCTTCCTCTCTCCGTTCGTGTTGCTCGTCCTGTTCATCATCTTGCTGATATCCGTGATCGGGATCCCGGTGGCTCTGCTCATGATCCCCCTCGTTCCCCTCGTCGGCATGTTCGGACTCTTCGCAATCGCCATGTTGGCCGGACAGCGTCTGCTCGAGATGGTGGGCAGGAGCGGGTTGGGGGACGTGTGGGCGATGCTTGCAGGCGTAGTGCTCCTCAACCTGATCTCGCTCATCCCGGTGGTGGGTGCGTTGGCCTGGGTCGTAGGCGGTTTTGTCGGGTTCGGCGCCACGGTGTCCCGGGTCTGGGATCACTATCAGGGTCGCAGGGCAGTCCGCGGGGCGGACCGGGCGGCGGAGGTGTCCGCGGCGCCTGCCGTGGCGCCGCCTACCGGGGCGCCGCCTCTGCCGCCTACCGCGCCGATGCCTCCCTGGGCGCCCTCCCCTGCGCCTACAGTTCCGCCCGGACCGGCGGCGCCGACGCAGAGCGCCGACGTCGCGGCGCCCGTACCTCTCGTGCCGCTGGTATCGTCTCGTCCTGTCTACACGAAGGCAGCCGCGCCGTCGGCGTCGCACGCCGCGCCTGAAGTCCAGCCGGAGCCGGATGCGCCGCCCACACCCGCGGCCGATCCAGAGTCGCCGAGCGACCTAGGACCGCGGTTCCACATCTGACGAGCACCATCGGCTGCACGACTTAGCGCCGGTCCGGGGCCTCCCGGGCCGGCGTGAAGACCGGTGCCGCTCGCACGTCAGTCAATCGCGGTGAGGCTTCGACGTCAACCATCATGCGACGAGGTCGATCCTGCGAGACATTCATGATGCGCAGCTCACTCATGCTCTCAGGCGCATCCCAGGACGAGGGAACCGGGTGCTTCCTACTACGCCCACCTTGAGCGGGTTAATCCGGGTATCAAGGCCGGTCTGCGGGTGCCCGCGGGCTTCCCTCTGGGCACCGTCGGCACCACCGGGAACGCGCAGGGAGGCGAGCCCCACCTGCACTTCGGCATGTACCCGGGGGGCGGCGGGCCCACCGACCCGTACCTGTTCCTGCTCGTCTCCGACTGAAGTCCTCGCCTCTCCGAATCAAGGCCTGACTCCTTCCTGCCGATAGGAGGGGTGCGCCCTCAATGCAGTCACCGATGGGGGGCCCCTCATGAGCACAGGCACTGCGGGCACGCGGCCGGGGTCCCCCTCCCGGCCGTCTCGCTGAACAGGGGTCGCGGACAGACCAGGAGGCTCCATGTACCAACCGGATCTCGGCCGATTGCTG
>JBBRDB010000173.1:0-5748 GCA_038204345.1 Thermoleophilia bacterium
ACTCCTCCTCGAAGATGCGGGCGTAGTCGCCCTTCACCGGGTGGCCGTCGGCGTCGTACTGCCGGTAACGGGACACCTCGTCGATGAAGAAGAGCGACAGCACCTTGATGCCCTGCGGGCGCAGGCGCAGCTCCTTGTCGAGATGCTCGCGGATGGTCCGGCGGATCATCTCGCGCTGGACGGCTAGCGCGTCCACGTCGCCGTGCGCCTGGCCAGCCGCCAGGTACACCTCGCCGCCCGGGTAGCGAAGCTCCATGAATTCGGCGCCACTCTTGGACTTGGCGCGGATCTCCTGGCCGATGGTGAGATCGTGGTAGATCGCCCGCCCGGTGGTCTGCTCCAATCGGTCGAGGGGTTGCACCGTGACCGTCTTTCGCCGAACACCGCTGGCGGTTTGTACGTCGAGCTCGACCGTGGCACCCACCACGCTCTTGCCTCGACTCACGGCTCCCACGAATCGCACGTAGGGTTTGTTGTGCGCGTCCTCCACGGTGGCCGCCGCCACCTCGATCTGCTTCACCAGCCTCTGCTCGTAGGCGTCCACCGCGTCGAGCCGGTAGACCATGTGGTGCTTGGCGGCGTGGGTCGCGGAGTAGCGCAGCGTGCAGAGCGGGTTCATCCGGTCCAGCGCCTGCTTGCCGCGCCCCTCCAGCCCGCCGTCCACACTCTGCGGCTCGTCGATGATGAGGACGGGCCGCGTGGCGCGGATGAGGTCGATGGGCTTCTCGCCCCCCGTCTTTTCGCTGGGGCGGTACATGACGTTCTTCGACTTGGCGCGACGGCGGGTCTCGTCGGACTCTTCGGCCGTCGCCGCCTCTTCATCGCCGAACTTGTTGATGGCGCCGGCCGTCACCACCATGATCTGGATCTGCGGGCTGGTGGCAAAGTTGCGCACCTGGCCGAGCTTGGCGGAGTCGTAGACGAAGTAGTCGAACGGAACGCCCGCGTACAGCCCCTTGAAGTGCTCCGCGGTGATCTGGAGCGACTTGTACACGCCCTCCTTGATGGCCACCGACGGCACGACGATGACGAACTTGGTGAAGCCATAGCGCTTGTTCAGTTCGAAGACGGTGCGCAGGTAGACGTAGGTCTTGCCGGTGCCCGTCTCCATCTCGACGGTAAAGTCGCCCGAGTCGAGCGTGCCGGACGGCGGCAGGCCGTTGCGCAGTTGGATGTTGCCAAGGTTCTTGAGCAGCTCGTCGTCGAGGAGGGTGAGGCGGTTGCCGACGCCGAGGTCGTTTTCCGCGAACGACATGCGCATCTGCGGGTCCGCCACGTCGCGGGTAACGGTGAACTCGGTGCGGCAGATCTCCTGGCCGCGGAAGAGGTCGCACACGGCTTCGATGGCCTGGAGTTGGTAGTCGAGATCGGGCTCGAAGTGGAGTTTCATGCCGATTCTCCGGCGTCCGCGCCCTTGGACGCTTCGCTGATCCGCCGCACCTCCGCCTCGAAGTCGCTCTCGAAGGCGTTGTCCTGTCGCACGCGAAACCGCCCGTACTGCTCCTCGGCAAGGTGTTTCGCCACTTCGGCTGACACGGAGCCGGCGTTCGCGAGCACCTCGTACTCGTTGAAGCGCAGAAACGCATCGAGGCGCGCGACCCAATCGGCCATCTTCATCGGGATCTGTCTGGCCGCCTGGTTCTCGGCGTAGTCCAGATACATGCTGACGATCCGTTCCAGCTCCTTGATCTCGTGTTCAATGAGGTAGTTCTTGGCGACCGATACGTCGGACTTCAGGATCTTGCCTGTGGGTGCGTTCTTCCAGTTCGTCAGCCCCATGGTCGGCTTGGCGGCATCGGCCCGTCCGGCGATGATTTCGGCCGCCGTCTTGCCCGTGACGGCCCAATGCAGCTTGTTCTGCACCGTCTTGAAGAATGTCTTGGTGATCTCGGCGGCCTTGTCGTAGTCGATGCTGCACTGTTCGTAGATGTCGGTGATCTTCAGGTAGAAGCGGCGCTCGCTTGCGCGGATCTCCCGGATGCGCTCCAGCAGCTCGTCGAAGTAGTCCTTGCCGAACCGCTTGTTGAGCTTGAGGCGCTCGTCGTCCAGCACGAAGCCCTTGATGACGAACTCGCGCAGGGTCTGGGTCGCCCAGATGCGGAACTGGGTGGCCTGCGTGCTGTTCACACGGTAACCGACCGAGATGATGGCGTCGAGGTTGTAGAACTCGATCTCGCGCCGGACCTCGCGGGTGCCCTCGGTTTGAACTCTTCGAATTTTTCTAACAGTTGCGTCTTGACGAAGTTCGCCCGACTCGAAGATCTCCTTCAGGTGGTAACTGATCGTAGGAATTTCGACCCCGAACAGGTCGGCGATCTTCTTCTGGTTCAGCCAGAAGGTCTCCGACTCGTAGAGCACCTCGACCCGCACCGTCCCCTCATGAGTCCGGTACAGGATCAGCTCGCCGTCGATCGGGGCGTCTTCGGTGTTCACGAGGCTGACCTCCGATGGCGGCGGCTCACAAGCTCCTCACGTTCGCGAGGCCGTGCTGGCTGAGGATGGCGGCGAGATTCGTCTTGGCCACGTCGTCGGCGAAGGCGCTGTCGCGAAAGACGCAGGTGGTGTCGCCGGCGGGCGCGAGCGCCCCGTGCCAGGCGACGATGCCCTGGGCGAGCGGCTCGACGTCATCGCGGGTGATCTGGGTGGCCAGGCATGCCATCAGCACTCCGCCGCCGATGCTGTGCACGGCCTTACCGGCGATCATCCGCTGTTCGATGGGCACGCAGAGGTCGAGGCCGAGCTTGAGCAGCAGCTCGTAGAGGATGTCTGCCTCGGTGCGGTCGGACTTGAGGTGCTCCACGGAGTCGAAAAGTGTCTTGTCGAGATCGTCGCGGTCCGGTTCCCACGCGCGGATGTTGCTGGAGTCCAGCTTGAAGACGCGGAAGCCGAGGTCGCCTGGGAAGAGGGGGTTCTCGGCGCGAATCTTTTGGGCGGCGCGGCGGAGGCGTTCGGTGGTGAAGCTCGAAATGGTCGAGAAATTTGCGATGTTGGTTGGTTCCGGAAGTTGAACCAGAACAAATCGTCGATCTCCTCCATCGTCGGCATTTGAACTCATGACCGAGTGCCCCGTTGTGCCGGATCCCGCAAAGAAATCCAGGACGATGTCGGCGCCTACAGCAGTCGTGGCAAGCTGCAGCATCCTCCCGACAAGACCAGTGGGTTTTGGAGTGTCGAATGCCTCTGCGTCCGGGAAGAGGGTTCGCAGTTCATTTTTCGAAGTCCTATTGCTGCCGACATCCTCCTTTCGCCAGAGAGTGCGCGGAACCAGATCCGCAACTTCGGAGAGGTATCTCTTGATACTGGGCCTAGCGTCTCCATTAGGTCCCCACCAGATGCGCCCTTCACTGTCGAGATCGCGCAGTTTCTCCTCGGAAATCCTCCAATAGCGGCCAGGTGGTGGCGAAAACGTCCGTCCTGTCGGGCCCGCGAATGAATATTGCCCTCTGGAATATGGATTGTTTGCGTAGGGATCTCCGGGTAACCAATCGCCGAGGGGATCACTGTCAGGGTTGGAGTAAATTGCATCGGATTTTTCCGTGCGTGGCAGTCGATCCGGGACCCATTCAGGGCTTCGTGAAACGACAAGCACATAGTCGTGGTCCTCTGAGAATTGCCTGGCGGAGTTGCGTGGTGAATCAGCCTTCTCCCAAATTGCCGTTGCAACAAAATTCTCTTGACCAAAGATCTCTTCAAGTAGGACGCGAAGGTCGTGGACCTCATGATCATCAACTGAGACGAAGATCACCCCATCTTCTCGCAGCAGATTCCTCGCCAACTTCAACCGCGGATACATCATATTCAGCCAGTCCGTATGAAACCTCCCACTGGCCTCCGTATTACTGCTGATCTTCCGCCCGCCCTCCACCTGCCCCGTCAGTTCCAGATAGTTCTTGATACTGTCCTGAAAGTTGTCCGGATAAACGAAGTCCTTGCCCGTATTGTACGGCGGGTCGATGTAGATGAGCTTCACCTTCCCCGCATAGCTCTTCTGCAGGAGCTTCAGCACCTCCAGGTTGTCCCCCTCGATCATCAGGTTCTGCGTGGTGTCCCAGTCCACGCTGTCCTCCGGGCACGGCCGCAGCGTGCCGGTGGACGGAGTGAGCGCAAGCTGCCGCGCGCGGCGCTTGCCGTGCCAGTTGAGGCCGTACTTCTCCTCGCGCTCGTCCACGGCCCCGCCGAGCAACTGCTTCAGCACCTCGAAGTCCACCATCCCCTCCGTGAACGCCTCGGGGAAGAGCGCCATCAACTGCTCGATGTTGCCCGCCACGATGTCGGCGGAGTGGGTCTCGGGGTCGTCGGCGGTCAGCTTGTGCATGGCATCCTCGGGGTTCACAGCTGGGCGCGCGCGGTAGCGTAGTCCGCCTGCACGCGCTTGAGGTCTCGGTTCAAGTCCACCTGCCGGGCAATCTGCGATTCCCTGGCCACCGCCGTGCGCAGGCCCGCCATCACCGCCTCGAGACGCGCGCACTCCGCGAGGGCGCTCCGGCGGGCGGCGGCGTGTTCGGGCGAAGTGGCGGCTGCGAATGCCCCCGTCAGCCGAGCGGCGAGCAGTGCAAGGACCATATCGATCCAGCCCTGGTAGAGCGCATACAGGTTGGCGCGCGGCTGGCGGAGCAGGGACAGCGATTCTACGAACGCTGACTCGAATCCGCCGCCCTGCCCCGCGCCGAGGTCGGCGACGACCATCGGACCGTCGAGCACCGTCGCGCCCGCCTCGCCCTGTGACCAGCGCTTGTGGGCTAACGTGAGCGTGAGCGCGTCGCCCAGCGAGGTGACGAGGAACACCGGGTACGGCACCGCGCGGTGGATCAACTCGGCAAGGCGGTTGGCCTGGGCGCCTGCGCGCAGTACCGCGCTGAGTACGGCGATCTCGAGGTACTCCCGCGCGGCGTCGCGAAATTCCGGAACGCCGATGGTGACCGGCTTAAGCGCGGCCACCCAGCGCACCTCCTCCAATCCCTCGTTGATTCGGCGCTTGTCGGCAGCCGTGGGCGCACCGTTCTCCACCAACAGCATTTTCGGCACGCGCTGGTCCACGCGCGCGCTGGCGGGCAGGTCGAGCGCGGCGATGAGGTCGGCCGCGGTCACCCGGCGTCCTCCGCAAACAATCGGCCAGGTTCGGCCAGTGAGTCCAGCGGCACAGCTTCGACCCGGTCGGAGAGCGCGAACCGCTTCGGACCGGGATAGATGACGGCAACCCGCTCCAGCCCGAGATCTTCGAGCGCGATCCGGATCGAGGGCGTCATGCGCGGGGCATCCACGCGTTTGCATTCGACCCCGAAGAGCTTCCCCCGTCGCTGCAGTAGCAGGTCGATCTCGGCACCCTGGTGGGTCGCCCAGAACGCTGCATCGGTGTGCGGTTCGGTGGCGAGAACTTGCTCAACGGCGAAGCCTTCCCACGAGGCGCCGAGCTTGGGATGGTGCAGCAAGGCGGAATGATCCTCGATGCCCAGAAGCTCGTGGAGCAACCCGGAGTCGCGCACATAGACCTTGGGGGACTTGACCTGGCGCTTGCGCAGATTGGCGTGCCACGGCTGCAGCTGACGCAGCACCAGCGCATCGGTCAGGAGGTCGAGATAGCTGCGCACGGTCGGTTCGCTCACGCCCAGCGCGCGCGCCGGATCGGCGTTGTTCCAGACCTGGCCATGATAGTGCGCCACCATGGTCCAGAAGCGCCGCATGGCGGTACTGGCGACCCGGACGCCCCATTGCGGCAGGTCGCGTTCGACGATGGTGTCGATGAAGCTG
>JBBRDB010000174.1:0-5723 GCA_038204345.1 Thermoleophilia bacterium
TACTTCGTGTACGACTCCAAGAAGGCGGGCGGGGTCACGGTATCGCACCTGCGGTTCGGTCCTCGGCCGATCCGCTCGAGCTATCTGATCAAGAAAGCCAGTTTCGTCGCCTGCCACCAATACCACCTTCTTGACAAGATGGATGTGCTCGACATGGCCGGCCGAGGGGCCACGTTCTTGTTGAACGCCCCCCACGGACCGGAGCAGGTCTGGGATGAGCTCCCCCGCGAAGTGCAACAGCAGATCCTGGAGAAGCAGGTAGACTTCTGGGCCATCGATGCCTATGGCGTCGCCCGCGAGTTGGATCTGGGCGTGCGTATCAACACCATCATGCAAACGTGCTTCTTCGCGATCTCGGGTATCCTGCCGCGCGACGAGGCGATCGGGAAGATCAAAGGGACGATCGAAAAGACGTACGGCAAGAAGGGCAACGACATCGTCCGACGCAACTTCGAGGCGGTCGACCGCACGCTGGCGCGCCTCCACCATATCCAGGTGCCCACCGAGATGACGGCGACGCGGGTGCGGCCCCCGGTGGTGCCTGCGGCCGCACCCGCCTTCGTCCAAGAGGTTACCGCGGCCATGATGGCGGGTCTGGGTGACGACCTCCCGGTGAGCGCGATGCCGGTCGACGGCACCTGGCCGACCGGCACCGCGCAGTGGGAGAAACGTAACATCGCCCTTGAGATCCCCATCTGGGACCCGGCGGTGTGCATCCAATGCGCGAAGTGCTCATTCTCCTGCCCGCACGCGAGCATCCGCACGGCGGTCTACGACTCCGCCGCTCTGGTCGACGCGCCATCGAGCTTCAAGTCAGTCAAGACCCGAGGTCGTCAATTTCCCGGGGCTTATTGGACCGTACAAGTAGCTCCCGAGGACTGCACCGGCTGCCGGCTTTGCGCCACCGTGTGCCCCGGTAAGGATCGGGCGGACCCGAGTCACAAGGCCCTGACGATGGCCCCTCAGCCGGAGCACGTAGCGCCGGAGCGTGAGAACTACAGCTTCTTCCTGAGCCTGCCTCCGACAGATCGCAACGACCTGGATCGGCGCGACCTGAAGATCGACGTCAAGACCTCGCAGCTGCTGCGTCCCTTGTTCGAGTTCTCCGGGGCCTGCGCCGGGTGCGGCGAGACCCAGTACATCAAGCTGATGACCCAGCTCTTCGGCGATCGGGCCCTCATCGCCAACGCCACCGGCTGCTCTTCGATCTACGGCGGCAACCTGCCCACCACACCGTACACCACCGGGCCCGACGGGCGCGGCCCCGCCTGGTCGAACTCGTTGTTCGAGGACAACGCCGAGTTCGGCTTCGGCATGCGCCTCGCTCTTGACAAGCAGACGGAGATGGCACGCGGTTTGCTCCGGGCGCTGGCCCCCGAACTCGCCGACGAGACTCTCGTCGAAGCCCTCCTTGGGGTCGACCAATCGACCCCGGGAGGGATCGCTTCGCAGCGTGCCCGGGTGGCCGTGCTTCTCGAGAAGCTGGCACGCGTGCGGCGGCCGGAGGCCCGCTGGCTGGAGACCCTGGTTGACCACTTGACCAAGAAGAGCGTGTGGATCGTGGGTGGCGACGGTTGGGCTTACGACATCGGGTACGGTGGGCTCGACCACGTGTTGTTCATGGGGCGCGACGTCAACATCCTCGTGCTCGATACCGAGATCTACTCCAACACAGGCGGGCAAATGTCCAAGTCGACGCCTATGGGCGCTATCGCCAAGTTCGCCGCGGCAGGGAAGGCCGCCGACAAGAAGGACCTGGGCCTGATGGCTATGACCTACGGCAACGTCTACGTTGCGCAGGTAGCCTGGGGTGCCCGTGGCGCCCAGACCGTGCGTGCCCTGCAGGAAGCAGAGTCGTACCCAGGCACCTCGCTCGTCATCGGCTACTCTCCCTGCATCGGCCATGGATACGACCTAGCCTTCGGGGCCGAGCAACAACAACTGGCGGTAGAGTCGGGGCGATGGCTGCTCTACCGCTTCGACCCCCGATTGAAAGACCAGGGCCGCAATCCCCTGCAGCTGGATTCGCCGGCGCCCACCGGTTCGTTCGGCACGTACATCGAGCGAGAGACCCGCTATCGCATGTTGCAGCGACTCGACCCCGACCGAGCTCGCCGTCTTCTACGCATGGCTGAGGAGGCGGCGGTCAGACACCGCGCCCTCTACGAGCAGCTGAGCCGGATGGACTTCACCGACCGGCAGGGGCCGGCCGACGGACCCCCAGCCTAAGACAAGGGAGGACCGATGGACCTGTCGACCAGCTACCTGGGCTTCACGTTGCCCCACCCGCTCGTGCCCGGTGCGTCGCCGCTCGCCGATGACCTCGACACCGTTCGGCGACTCGAGGAGGCGGGGGCTCCCGCCATCGTGTTGCGTTCGCTTTTCGAAGAGCAGATCAACGACGAGGCCTACCGTCAAATCCAGGATGTAGAGGCGGCCGAGGAGACGTTCGCGGAAGCACTCAGCTACTACCCGCGCCGCGAGGAGTACCGGCTCTCGGGGATCGACCGCTATTTAGACCAGATACAGAGCATCAAGGAGGTCGTGGACATCCCGGTCATCGCCTCCCTCAACGGGTCCACGTTGGGGGGCTGGGTGGACTATGCGCGCAACCTGGAGGAGGCCGGCGCCGACGCCATCGAACTCAACGTGTACTTCCTCAGTACCGACCCCTCGGAGTCGGCGGAAATGGTGGAACGGCGGGTGGTGGAGATACTCGGAGCGGTCAAGGCCGGCATCACCATCCCCGTGGCGGTCAAGTTATCGCCCTTCTTCTCGTCGTTGCCTCACCTGGCCGCGCGGCTGGAAAGCGCCGGGGCGGCCGGGCTAGTCATCTTCAATCGGTTCCTCCAACCCGACATCGATATCGAAGAGCTGGATGTGATACCCCGCCACACGTTGTCGCAGAAGCAGGAGCTGTTGCTGCGGCTCCGCTGGCTGGCGATCCTCTCCGGGCGCGTGGACCTGTCGCTGGCCTGCACCGGAGGCGTCCATTCGGCGACGGCCGCCATCAAGGCGGTCATGTGCGGCGCCCACGTCGTGCAATTGGTCTCCATTCTCCTGCGCGACGGCCCCGAACGGCTACGGACGATGCGGCAGGAAATGGCGGTCTGGCTCGAGGAGCACGAGTACGAGTCTCTAGCCCAGATGCGGGGGAGTATGAGCCTGGAGCACTCGCCCGATCCGTCGGCGTACGAGCGCGGCAACTACATCCGCATCATTCAGGGGGGCGCGAAGTACGTGTAGCGAGCAGCCCACGGACTCGGGCTATGGGCCGCTCCACCTCCAGGTCGAGCTGCTCCCTGGTTGCCCCAAGGAGCTGGGCCCGGCAAAGCCGGTCTCCGGCCCGCCGGCCTCCGTGTCTTCCGGCGCACAGCGGGGGGCCGACATGCTTGTCGTCTGAGCTGCGGGCTCTCCTACACCGCGTACTCGCCACTGCGACCGGGTAGAATAGCGTAGACGCTGGACAGTGTCGGACTGAAAAGGGGAGTTCCACCATGCAGCCTATCCGCCCACTCATGGACGAACACATGACCATCCTCCGCATGACGACGGACATCGCACGCAGGGTCACGGCGTTTCGCGACGTGGAGCACGTAGACACCCGGTACGTGGAGGCGGCCACCGACTTCATCCGCACGTACGCCGACCACTGCCACCACGGCAAGGAGGAGGGCATCCTCTTCCGGGAACTCGGCCGCAAGGAACTCGACCCGAAGCTCACGGCGCTCATGGGTCAGTTAGTCCAAGAGCACGCCTGGGTGCGGACGCTCACCACACGCGTGGTGGAGGCGACCCGCGCATACGCCTCGGGTGAAGCAGGCCAACTCGAGAAGGTCCTCAGGTCCCTCGGGCAGCTCGCCACCTTCTATCCGGCGCACGTCATCAAGGAAGAGAGTCGCTTCTTCACCCCTTGTATGCACTACTTCACCGAGGAAGAACAGGCGGCCATGCTGGACGAGTTCGCCGCATTCGATCAAACATTGATCCACGAGAAGTACCGGCACCTGGTCGAGGGATTTGAGCCCGACCTCGACCTCGACCTCTAGGCGCCTGCACATGGCCGCCGTCGAAGACGCGCCATACACTGAAGAGAGCCCCATGCTCAGGGCCAGCTTTGAGCTTGAGAAAGAAACCAAGAACACCATCAGGTACACGGAGAAGCCAGAAGCCGGGAAGCCCCCCTCCATCGGTACCATCTACATACAGAAGTGGGCGCTACCCGAGCCGGCGCCGCAGAGCATTACCGTTACGGTCGAAGTCTAGAGCAACCCCCCGCGAATCCCGACCGTCATTGCTACCCGTGAGAACAGTCAGGAGACGATGCGCCGCAGCCGATCGTCTCTGTGTGCGCCCAAGTCAGTGCACAGCGTCGCGAGGACCCGCTGCTAGACACATGGCAGGATAAGCCCCTGTGGACCATCAACATCTGTTGATCGTGGCCGCCCCGGTGGCCGTGGACGTGGGCGAGGTCAACGCCGCCGTATACGCCACCTGCTGAGAGCGTCGCGGCCGGTCGAGGCTCACCACTGTCGGAGTTCGATCCGCAGTCCGTCCACGTCTACAATCTCGGCGCGTAGTACGCCGGCGCCAATGTCCCTAGCCTAGAGTATGGCAGACCGCGCGGCATCAATGCAAGAGATGTTGCAGAAACCGTGTATCTATGCCAAATCGCGATTCTGACTATTTCCGACAGGCCCACAACGCTATATGCAGGCATTTTGTGTTCAGGGGTAGACCAGCGGGGGGATTAGCTGCGGAACGCCGGCTTCAGGTGGCAGGATGAGGTTTGAAGGCTACGTCGGGGGGGCACTCCGCTTCCTCGATGTGAACGAGGGCGGGACTACCTCAAGCCTGTCCCTGTCCACAATTGATTCTTCAGTAAGGATCCACGAGTCGAGCTTTGCAGCAAACGAGAGGGCCCACGACTTCTTGGCTGGCCTGCCAATGAAACGTGAGGATGCAATGAGCGTTGACGGTCGGCCCGCCGATACATACCGAGTGGACTTTCCGAACCACGGCGGGGAGAAGACGGCTGATTACGCCCTAATCTGGGTGGACAAGGAGACTTCTCTCCGCTTCAGAGAAGAGTGGGTGGCGGGTACGGAAGTCGTGCGGGTGGTGACCCGTTCGCTAGTGCCTCTCACCCCACGGCTGGAAGCCCTGCTGAGCGTCGATTCGGTTTCGCCGACATCTCAGGGGGCGCTCGAAGGACTTGTGGATTAGGTCATACTCTGCCCCCAGAGTCTTTGCCAACATACTCCCCCTGTGTACTCCCAGAGAGGACCACCGAGTCGTCGAAGGGGCCCACTCTTGGAGCCCCCTTTTCCAGGCTACCGCTCATCAGCATATGCCGCAGCCTACTCGTACGTCAGCCCGAACACCATGTCCCGCATCCACCGGCGGAACGACTGGTTGTCCACGAACTGCTTGAAGAGCTCCGTGTCGTCCTTGAGCACCGCCGTCATCACGCGCCCGAGCGCCTTGTCGTGCTCGATGCGGGCATTCGGCTTGTCTGAGTTCTTGATCGCGTTCTGGTAGGCAGGGTCGGCGGCGACGCGGGCCGGGATGTCCTCGGTGATCAGCTTGTGCACCCGGTCCTGGTCGTCCCAAGGGATGTTGCCGAACTGGTCGTTGAAGGTATTCAGGATGTTTGAGAGGCGGTCAAGTTCCGGCTCGGGGATGCGACCACCCCCTGTCGTCGGCACCGGCTCGATCTCGGC
>JBBRDB010000175.1:0-5570 GCA_038204345.1 Thermoleophilia bacterium
CCTGATGATGAGGGCCGGATCGTCGGTCACGACCCCTTCCAGGTACTCATGCAGAAGATCGTTGGGGAACTTGCCCAACGGGAGAGGCCGGCCGAGCCGCACGATGCGGTCCACGTCAGACAGGCGTGCGATCTCGAAGTCAGGTCGGACCGGCGGCAGGGAGGCGCCCGGCGCCGGGTCGCCCCCGGGCGCCTCCCCATCTGAGACCAAGAGTGCTGTCAACGAACCGGCGGAGCACCCCGCCTGGACATCGAGCTGGTGGTCGCCCACCACGAGCGCCTCTCGCGCTTCGACGCCGAGCGACTCGAGGGCGTAGTGGATCACGTCGGGTGCAGGCTTCGGGCGGCCCGGCACGTCGCGGGACGCAACTACATGGAAATCATCCAGGCTGAGACCCAGGAAGTTCTTCATGGATGACTCGATAGCCACCGTGCTGTTGCGGCTCACGATGCCCACGAGCACGCCGGCGCGTCGCAATCCATGCACTATCTCCTCGGCCCCTTCGGCCGGCAGTGCCAGGGCGGCCGCGCGAGACTCGAAGCCGTCGAGCACCGCTTTCAGTCTCGCGCGCTCCTTCTCGTCGGACACAGCTTCGATGAACTCCAGTATGGGCTCACCCGGCGGGCAACCGAGCGCCTCACGGATCGCGGGGAAATCGAGCGAACCAGGTCGCGTGAGCGTGCCATCGAAATCGAAGAGCACCGCTCGTATGCGGTACGGTCTCTGCCCCATCCAGCCTCCTGTCCCGATCCCGTGCCCCGCGCTGGGCAGCATCCGACGCGCATAGGATATCCTGTTGCCGGGTTAGGGCGACATCTGTCCGCGCCGCGAGTCTGCAAGCAGTGGGAGGGGGACGTGGTCGAAGAGCGAAAGACGTGCGCTCCGGGAACAGCCGTGCAGGACCATTATCCCGACCGATTCAGCCACTGTTACGGGTGCGGGAGGCTCAACGAATCCGGACTCCACGTGCGCACGTGTTGGGCCGATGACGAGGAGACGGTGGCGTACTACCGACCGCGACAGGAACACGGGGCACTTCCGGGGATCGTGTACGGGGGACTGATCGCCTCCTTGATCGACTGCCACTCCAGCGGCACCGCCGCAGCCGCGATCTTCCGTGCGGAGGGTCGGACCTTCGATACACTGCCACCGGTGCGGTTTGTCACCGCCTCCCTCAAGGTGGACTACGTTCTGCCCACGCCGCTCGACGCGCTCCTGGAGCTACGCGCACGGGTGAAAGAACTCAAGGGACGCAAGGTTGTGGTCACCAGCACCTTGTCGGCCTTCGGCGAGGTCTGCGCCCGCGGCGAGGTGGTGGCGATCCGCGTGCCGGCGGACGAGACACTGTGACCAGAGAAAGATTCTAGTGGGCGATACTGGGTTCGAACCAGTGACTTCTGCCGTGTGAAGACAGCGCTCTTCCACTGAGCTAATCGCCCACGCGCGGTGGGCCGCATATACTAGCAAGCCGGGTCGACAGTCGCCAAGGGGAGCAGTCCGCGCGATACGTCCGCTGCCCGGGGTGTTGACGCTTGCGTGAGATCCGTCGTGGAGGCGATCGATGGGGACCAAGATCCTCGTAGTGGTCATAGGAGGTGGGCTGGGGTCGGCTGTCCGCTACCTCACCTCTCTGCTCGGCTGGCGACTGTTCGGAGCCGCTTTTCCCGTGGGCACGCTCGCCGTCAACCTGGTGGGCTGCCTGTTGATAGGTGTGGCCTTCTCGCTTGCCGAGACGCGGGGAGCCATGTCGCCGCTCACCCGCCTGCTCGTCATGACCGGCTTCCTCGGGGGA
The DNA here is from genome assembly GCA_038204345.1 of Thermoleophilia bacterium. GTDB lineage: Bacteria > Actinomycetota > Thermoleophilia > RBG-16-64-13 > RBG-16-64-13 > JAHJSA01. Next base: position 1,793 of record JBBRDB010000175.1, read on the forward strand.
CTCACGACGTTCTCGACCTTCGCCCTCGAGACCGTCGACTACGCCCACGCGAGCAGCGTGGGCGTAGCGGCACTCAACATAGTCGTCACCAACGCCGGCGGACTGGCCGCCATCGTCGCCGGGATGTGGATGGGCCGGGCCCTGTAGCCTGCCGTACCGCTCAGCACAGCGATGACCGGCAACCCGGCCTGCCGAATCGGCCTGCCGGCTCGGCCGGGCGGGCTGTCGGATCGACCGGGCGGCGGTCAGACTACGCCAGGTCGGCGAACACCGGGTTGCTCAGGTAGCGCTCGCCGGTGTCGGGGAACACGACCACGATCAACTTGCCCTCCGATTCGGGCCGCTGAGCGACCGTCACGGCCGCGTGCGCGGCGGCTCCTGACGAGATCCCGACCAGAAGCCCTTCTTCCCGGGCCAAACGTCTGGTCATGGCGATGGCGTCTTCGCTGCTCACCTGGACCACCTCATCGATGACGCCCACATCGAGTACCGCCGGCACAAAACCCGCCCCGATGCCCTGTATCTTATGCGGCCCGGGCGAGCCTCCGGACAGCACGGGTGATTCTACGGGCTCCACGGCCACCGTCCACATCCCCGGCTTGCGAGCCTTCAGCACCTCACCGACGCCCGTGACGGTGCCTCCGGTTCCCACTCCGCTCACGAACACGTCGATCTCGCCGTCTGTGTCGAGCCAGATCTCTTCAGCAGTGGTAGCGCGGTGAACCTCAGGGTTGGCGGGATTCTCGAACTGCTGCGGGACGAAGGAATCGGGGGTCTGCGCCGCGATCTCCTCAGCCGCTCTGATCGCCCCCTTCATGCCCTCTGACCCCGGAGTGAGTACGAGTTCCGCGCCGTAGGCTTTGAGAAGAGCCCGACGCTCCAGGCTCATCGTGTCGGGCATAGTGAGCACGAGCTTGTAGCCGCGGGCAGCGGCCACCATGGCAAGCCCAACGCCCGTGTTACCCGAAGTGGGCTCGACGATCACGGTCGTTCCCGGAACAGCGGATCCGGCCTCTTCCGCCGCTTTGAGCATGTTCCAAGCGATGCGATCCTTGACCGAACCCCCGGGATTGAAACTCTCCAACTTGGCAGCTACTCGGGCGCCTGCTCCGTCGGTGACCTTCTTCAACTCCACAAGTGGGGTGCATCCGATCAACCCGGACACGTCGGTGGCTATGCGCACGTCTTCCTCCTCATCCGGCGATGCTCGAGTGAACTCTCGCCCGGGACTTCCGGCGAAGCTTCCTCGAATCGCACTGCCTATAACCCATAAAACTCTATCAAGTAACTCAGCTTTCTCAATAGCATTCTAACAGGCTGGACGTCGAAGTCAAGACGCGCCCGGCGTCACACTTCCCCCGGGTTTTCGGATCCTCAGGCGGCGCGGAACCGCTTGAGTCGCAGCGAGTTTGAGACCACGCTCACCGAGCTGAGCGCCATGGCCGCGGCCGCGAACATGGGGTCCAACAGGATCCCAAAGATCGGGTAGAGCACCCCGGCTGCCACCGGGATCAAGGCCACGTTGTAACCGAAAGCCCAGCCGAGATTCTGCCGGATCGTGCGCATGGTCGCCCGGCTCAGATCGATAGCGGTGGCGATGGGCATGAGATCGCCCCGGATGAGGGTGATGTCGGAGGCTTCCATGGCCACGTCGGTGCCCGTGCCGATGGCGATGCCGATGTCGGCCTGGGCGAGGGCCGGGGCGTCGTTGATGCCGTCGCCCACCATGGCCACAACCTTGCCTTCGCCCTGGAGCTTGCGCACCTCGTCGGCCTTGTGCTCGGGAAGCACCTCGGCCAGGACCTTGTCGATGCCCACCTGGCGGCCGATGGCCTCGGCGGTGCGCCGGTTGTCCCCGGTTATCATGACCACCTGCAGGCCCATCTTCCGCAGGCGGGCCACGGCCTCCACCGAATTCGGTTTGAGCGTGTCTGCCACCGCGATGATGCCGGCGAGATGGCCGTCTGCAGCCACGAACATGGGCGTCTTGCCCTCGGCGGCGATGCGCTCCGCCTCCTGCTCGAGAGCGCCGACCTCGATGCCCCTGTCGCTCATGAGCTTGAGGTTACCGAGAAGGAGGCGGGCGCCGTCGACCGTCACCTCGATGCCGTGGCCGGGGACTGCGTTGAAGTCCCCGACATCGGACAGGGCGAGCCCGAGCTCGCGCGCCTTCTCGACGATCGCTTCACCCAACGGGTGCTCCGAACCGCGTTCGGCTGAGGCGGCCAGGGCAAGCAGCGACTCCTCCGTGAAGGGCGGAGCGGTGTTCCCGGCGAGGTGGGCGTCCGCGTTGGCGCCGGCCGCATCGTCCGTGTCGGCGAGCACGATATCGGTGACCACAGGCTTGCCCTCGGTGAGGGTGCCGGTCTTGTCGAGTACCACGGCGTTCAGCTTGTAAGCCCGCTCCAGCGCTTCGCCGGAGCGGATGAGGATGCCGTTCTCGGCCCCCTTGCCCGTACCCACCATGATCGCGGTGGGGGTGGCGAGCCCGAGTGCGCAGGGGCAGGCGATGATCAGCACGGCGACCGCCGCCAGCATGGCCAAGGTGAACGCAGGCGCGGGCCCGAAAATGAACCAGACGGTGAACGTCACGGCCGCGATCGCGAACACGGTGGGCACGAAGATGCTCGCGATGTAGTCGGCGAGCCGCTGGATGGGAGCCTTGGAACCCTGAGCTTCCTCCACCAAGCGGATGATCTGCGCGAGGGCGGTGTCCTTGCCCACCTTGGTCGTGCGGAAGCGGAAGGAGCCGGTCTTGTTCAGCGTCGCGCCGATGACCTCGTCGTCCGGCCCCTTCTCCACCGGCATGGACTCCCCGGTCAGCATGGACTCGTCGACCGCCGAGCGGCCTTCCAACACCACTCCGTCCACCGGGATCTTCTCGCCCGGCCGGACGATGACCACGTCCCCCGCGTGCACCTGCTCAATGGGAATGTCAACTTCGGCGCCGTCGCGTACCACGCGGGCCGTCTTTGCCTGCAGGCCCATCAGTTTCTTGATGGCACCGGCGGTCTGCCCCTTGGCCCGCGCTTCGAGGAAGCGACCGAGCAGGATCAGTCCTATGATGACGACCGCCGTATCGTAGTAGACCTCAGTCTTGACACCGGAACCTGCGAGCGTCTCGAAGAAGCCGGGGAAGAAGGTGAGCGCAGTCGAGTAGAGGTACGCGATGCTGGTGCCTACCGCGATCAACGTGTTCATGTCGGTGGTGCGATGCTTGGCCGAAGCCCAGGCACCGCGGTAGAACTGGAGGCCGGCCCAAAACTGGATGGGTGTCGCAAGCACGAACATCACCAGCCAGAGTTCATGCGCGCCCAAGAACGAAGGTGGGAAGAAGCTCAACGCCATGAGGACCACGCCAACGGCGAGACTGATGCCGAACTTGAGCTTGAGGGTACGGAGTTCTCGGGCCCGCGCCATCTCGACATGGTCCGGCGCCCCTGCCTCAGCCCCCGCCAGAGGCTCCCGGACGGTATACCCGGCCTCCTCAACCGACCGGCGCAGATCAGAGAGAGACACCGCGCCGGGGAGGAACTCGACGGTGGCCGCTTCTGTACCGAAATTGACGGAGGCGTTCAACACTCCGGGCGTCTGGGCGAGAGCCTTCTCCACCCGCCTCACGCAGCTGGCGCAGGTCATCCCGCCGATATCGACGGTGAGCGTGTCGGACTGAACGTCGTAGCCAACGTCTTTCACCGTGGCGACGAGCCTGTCGACGCCCACCATCGCGGGATCATACGCGACCGTGGCCTTCTCGGTGGCGAAGTTCACCGAGGCT
>JBBRDB010000176.1:0-5538 GCA_038204345.1 Thermoleophilia bacterium
GACAGGAATCGTGGTAGGCGACGGTCACGTCCGCGGCGGCTGCAGGCGGCACCAGACCGAGCTCGTCGAGGAACTCGCCGACGTCGCGGACCCGGGCCGCGAACACGCGCGCCCGGTCCGCGTACTCGGGTTCGTCCGCCAGCAACTCTCCATACCCCTTCAAGAAGGCGCCGCACCCGCCGGAATCGGTCACGATCACGACATCTCCGGTGAAGGCGTCGATGTTGCGGCGCGCCAACGCGCGCGCCGCCTCCAGTCGGCCGCCGTGCTCGTGCAGCGCGCCGCAACACGCCTGTCCTTCCGGCAATGACACCCGGCAGCCGTTGATGCTGAGCACCGCCAGGCAGTCCTCGTGCACGGGGCCCATCACCTCGTCCATCAGACAACCGCGGAAGAAGAATACCTGCGCCCGCTCCCGGCCCCGGGCGGGGGAGACAACCGGCAGCCGTGCCGCGTGACCTTCCGCGGGCAGCAGGCGCTCGGCCTCCTCCATCTTAGCGAAGCGCAGAAGGCCCGAAGCGCGGACCGCTCGGCGCGGACCGATCGACGACCACAACCGTGCGACCCGACCGAACCACCTGAGCCGCCAACGTTCCTCGACCGCCGCCATCATCAGGCGAGCGCTCACCGGCGCCGGCGAGAGCCCCGACTCGTCCTTCAGGCGATCCAGTAGACCGGGGGTGTCGAGGCTCACCGGACAGGTAGTCACGCACTTGCCGCAGCCGATGCAGAGCGAGGCACCATCGGCGTCTGCGGTAGCCACGCCGTCGAGCAGGGCCGTCTGAAGAGTCCCCACCCCGCCCACGCGGCGCCCGGCTCCGTAAGCATCGCCGAGTTCGGCATACGTCGGGCACTGGTTCAGACAGGAGCCGCAGTTGATGCAGGCGAACGCCTCCCGATAGGGACCGTCCATGAATGCACTGCGACCGCCGTCCACCAACACGAGGTGTACTTCCTCCGGCCCCGAAACTCCGTCGCCAGGACCCGAGATCAAAGAAAGGTAGGTACCGAAGACCTGCCCAGCCCCGAACCGCGACGCCCCTTCGGTCACGCGGACGGCGTCCTCGAGCGTCGGCACGACCTTGTGTATGCCGGCCACAGCCACGTGCACCCGCGGCAGCGAAGTGGCGGCACGGATATTGCCTTCGTTCTCCATCAGACAGATGGTGCCGGTGTCGGCGGCTATGGCGTTGGCTCCGGTGAGACCGTAATCCGCACTCTCTAGATAATGCCTCAGGCTGCGACGCGCGGCCGCGACCAGCGCCGCGGTGTCGTCCGGCAGTTCCACGCCTGCCTCCCGGGAGAACAGACCGCGGATGCTCTCACGACCCACGGAGACGGCCGGCGCCAGCACGTGGGCCCCCTCGGTGCCGCCTAATTGGTTGATGCGATCGCCCAGGTCGGTCTCGATCACCGTATGTCCGCGCCGAGAGAGCTCGTCGGCGAGATGCAACTCCTTGCCCATGTTCGACTTCGACTTGACCACGAGGCCGGGGGAGGCGAATACCCCAGCCACGTACTCGACCGCCTGGCCCGAGTCCGCGGCGACGAACACCTTGATCCCGTTGGCCCGTAGATGCTCCACGGCCCGAGCCACCAGTCGTCGGTTGTCGGCAAGAGCGGCGAGCTTCATCTCGCGGAGGCGGCCGGCGAACTCCGCGTCGACCAAAGCTTCGGCCCGGGGACGGATGATGCCGAAACCCCGCGAGCGCGCGGCCCGCGCCGCGGTGTCGGCAAGGGCCTCGGAGATCCTCGATTGTAGCGAGCGCATGACCGCGCTCGGAGCGGATGCAAGAACCACTTTGTCTCCTAGCCCTCTCGCCCGTATAGCCAGGCCGACTCCGCCGCTACGACCCGGGCAAAGCGCCCTCCCTCGGCCAACAGCCGGTCCCACTCCTGGACGGTGTAGACGAGCAGATCGGCAGGCACGGGAAGACCCAGCAGGTCGGAGCTCAGGGCGCGCCGCTCGAAAGGTGCGTCGCTGCGGTCCACCACCGCGATCAAGTCGAGATCGCTGCCGACGCCCCAGTCGCCCCGGGCGTACGATCCGAACAGGCCGATACGCGCAACATCACCTCGCGTTGCACCTGCCTCCACCGCCCAGGCACGCGCAGCCGCCCCGACCTCATCCGGCCCGGGCCATCTCATCACGGACGAATCCGACGATCTCACCGGCATAGCGGATGGTCTCCTCGCTTTGAAGCGGTCCATAGTGCTCGAACGGTGCGCCTTCCGGGTGTCCGTTCGCGCAGCGGGTCGGGACGTAATGATTATCAAGGACCTTGCCCTTCTCCACCAGCCCATCGGGCGTGGAGACCGGCAACTCCAGCAGCAGACGTGCGACTGCGTGCCCCCACGCCTCCTGGCCCAACGCGAGGTGGAGGGCCTTGACTGCTTTCTCCGCCGCCTGATGGGCAGCGAAACAGGCCCACTCGTGCCGTCCCTCGTCGCGTGAAGAGACAGCCTGCTCCATGTCTCGTTCCGCCTGGGCGAACCAATCGGGTGCGCGGTTGGCCATGGGAGCCTCCGTGAATCCTAGCAGGAGTTGCCGCGCCACAGTCGATACTCTAGCATGCGGGTATGAGCGTACCTCAAGCTGGAGAATACGGCCCGCCCGCGGCCCGCACGACAGTCGATGGCTCACCGCCACGCGCGCGGTCGGCGATGAGGACGGTCGCGGTGCAATCCCTTCTCGTCGTGGGAGCGCTTGTCACTCCCCCGATACTCATGCTCACCGTCGGTATCACTCTCGGCGAGGGCGGTAACCTGTGGCGGGCCCTCTGGGACCTGCCCGTGGTGGGTGCTGCGGTCCGGGTACTCATGGGGGCGATCATCTGGCTGTACTCGCTCGACCTGCAGGTGGGGGCGATGACGCCTCTCTGGGTCCTCAATGGACTCTATACCTAGTGTTCGCGGCCTTCTTCGCCCGTCGCAGACTCTGGGTGCCGGCGGCTGTCGTGTTGATCGTCCCATTAGCAGTCTCCTGGTACTTCGCATCGCTCCTTCAAGACTGATGGAACCTGTGCGCTGCCCCTGGGTGGATCTCAGCAAGCCCGACTACGTCGCCTACCACGACGAGGAGTGGGGCGTGCCCGTCCACGACGACCGCCTCCAGTTCGAGTTCCTCATCTTGGAGGGAGCGCAGGCCGGCCTCAGCTGGTACACGGTGCTCCGCAAGCGCGAGACCTACCGAGCCGCCTTCGATGGGTTCGACCCCGAGAAGATCGCCCACTACGACGAGGCCAAGATCGCCGCCCTCCTCGCCGACCCGGGAATCATTCGCAACCGCGCTAAGGTGGCGGCCGCCGTGAACAACGCCCGGCGGTTCCTGGAGGTGACGGAGGAGCGGGGCAGCTTCGCGGCCTACCTCTGGGACTTCGTCGACGGCGCACCCCTCGTCAACGAACTCCGCTCCCTCGACGACTACGCCGCCACCTCACCCGAGTCCGACGCCCTCAGTGCCGACCTCAAGGGGCGCGGATTCAAGTTCGTGGGCTCCACCATCGTGTACGCGCACATGCAGGCGACAGGCATGGTCAACGACCACACGGTCGACTGCTTCCGCCGTCGGGAGATCATCGCCGGGTACTGATGGGGCCGAGAAACGATGACCACATGACTCCGCGCCCCGCCAAACCGCGTCTCGCCGACTTGGAATTCGTGGAACCCCGGGACAGAGCCGAGTGGCGCGCATGGCTCGAGGCGAACCACGCCACCTCCCCGGGGGTCTGGTTGGCCGTGGGCAAGAAAGGCAACACGATCACGACTCTGACCTACGAGGACGCAGTGGAAGAAGCGCTCAGCTTCGGCTGGATCGACAGCACCGTCAACCGCCTTGACGCCGACCGCTTCAAACAGCTCTTCACGCCGCGCAAGCCGGGCGGCACCTGGGCCCGAACGAACAAGGAACGGGTGGAACGACTAATCGCCGAGGGTCTGATGACGCCGGCAGGCCTGGCACCGATCGAAGCTGCCAAAGCTGACGGCTCCTGGACCCTCTTGGACGACGTGGAATCCCTGGTGATACCTGAGGATCTCGCAAGCGCCCTGCGCGCCGACTCGGCAGCCGAGCGAGGCTTTCATGGCCTCCCCGATTCCCAGAAGAAGATAGCGCTGTACTGGATCCAGACCGCGAAACGATCGGAGACCCGGGCCCGACGCATCTCTGAGACGCTGCGAGCTGCCGCCCTAGGCCTAGGGCGCCTGCCTCGGTAAGCGCAGTCGCCGGCAGTTCGAACGGATTTTCACTCAGTTCCTTCGCGGCCCCGCGACGCCTGGCAGGCGAGTTCATTCAAGCCTCACACGGACATCATGCCTCGCTCATCTCTCGGGGAAGACGCGGGGCGCCCGGCGATCCAGCTAGGTGGCGAGTGGGCGCGTCTGGTGCGTCCAAGACCGATGCGCTAGTCTGACGCCGAGACGGTCAATGAGCGCGCCCGGCCCGCGGAGGTAGACGCGCTCCGCCCGGGAGCCGGGTCGATACCACGAGGTCCCCCATGCCGAAGGTCACGCTGGAAGGTTCGTTTTGCGCCACCATCACGCCGTTCAACACTGACGGCTCGGTCGACTACGGCGGCTTCCGCACGTGGATCGACTTCCACCACGAGCACGGCACGAAGGCTCTGCTGTTGATGGGGTCCACGGGGGAGGTGTCATTGCTCTCTCCCGACGAACGCCGAACCATCATCCGAGAGACGCTACCGTTCCGCCCGCCCGACATGCCCCTGTACTACGGTTGTACGGGCAACAGCACGGAGTCGACCATAGAGATGGTGCGCTACGCCGGGGCGGAAGGCGCCGACGGAGCGATCATCACCATCCCCAGCTACATCTGCCCTCCGGTGGAGGACGCCGTCGCCTACTACCTCGAGGTGGCGGACGCGAGCCCCATCCCCATCGGTATCTACAACAACCCCACCCGCGTCAAGACCGACCTGCCCGCCAAGGCGGTGCTGCGTTTGGCCGAGCACGAGAACGTGGTGATCCTGAAGGAGTCGACCTCGCGCGTAGCTCAGATCGCGGAGGTGCTGACGGGACGACCCGACATGGCCGTCATGTGCTGCGACTCCCCCAACCTCGGCCTGGTGATGCCGGTAATGTCGCTCGGAGGCCAGGGAACAGCCAACATGACCGGGAATATCGCCCCAGAGGAGCTGGCGGTGATCTCCAAGCCTTGGGCTTCGTTCGCCGACTCCGAGGCCTGCCGGGAGACCTACCTGCGGTTGCTGCCCCTCTTCTTCTTCACCTACTCGGCCGTCAACCCGGTCCCGGTGAAGTCGCTGGCCCGGGCCCTGGGCATGCCGACGGGGGACCTGCGACGCCCCTACCGCGCGCTCGCTCCGGAAGTGCTGGAACCGGGGCTGCGGGCCGTGCGGGAGCTGGAGCTGGCCGAGAAATACGGGTACGCACTGCGCTGAGGTCCTGTCACGGGCCGTGGCGATCTCTGCCGGTGTTTGGAGGGCTGGCGACGTCACAATCCTACGGAGCGATCAAACGTAGCCCTGGGAAGTAGGTTCGATGACGCGCCGGGTCGCGCGT
>JBBRDB010000177.1:0-5495 GCA_038204345.1 Thermoleophilia bacterium
CCTGGGCTTCCCGGGCAAACGAGTCCTTGGCATGGGTCGCCGTGGCGATGTCCTCGGTGAGCGCCGCGACCGTGTACTCCTCCGGACCGGACCCCTTGCGCTTGCGGTGGTCCATTCGCGCGTTGATGATGCCGCGGGCCCGGGCGAAGTTGTTGCTGTTGACAACCCCCTGATCGAACGCATCCATGAGCACGTTTTGGATCGTGGCGTCGTCGGACTGGGCGACCAGGACCGCGAACGAGATGGGAATGATGTCCTGCTCAACGCCCTGGATGAGGCGATCCTCGCCGTTCTCCACGAGCTTGATGTACTGGCGGATGTACTCGATGCTCCGGCAGGCGATCTTGGCGATCTTCGCAAACTCCCAGCCCTCGTCGTGCAGCGACTTGAGCTCGCGTGCAAAGTGCATCGTGCCTGGACGCGCCCGCGCCAGGTTCTCCACCAGCGACTCGAGATAGGCCTGCTTGCGGGTGCATGTGACCACCTCGGCCCGGATGTGGGTCTTGCCCAGGCGCTGGTGTGCGATCAGGCGGCCTTCGCCACAGATCAGTTCGTAAACTCCGTCCTTGGCCAGGAACTTGTCGTTGACACGAATGTCCTTGATCTGCCCGACGGTGTCGATGCTCTGGACGTTCAGGGCAAACTGGCCCTCGTCGCGCGTGCGGGAGTTGATGACCCGGATCTTGTCGATCGGGATCATCTCGCGCCGGCGGTCCTTCATCAGACGGATAGTTGCGGCTTCCATTCATGACCTCGCAAGTTGATGGATGAACTCCAGGCCGCTGTGCCCGTACATGACCAGCCGCGCTTCGGATGAGCCGAACACGCGGAAGCCGCGCTCGCGCACGAGCAGGCGCGGCAGCGCCACGAAGCCGAGAATCTGAGGTCCCTCGCTGGCGGACACCGGCACGCCGAGCGTGATGTCCACCACTGCGCGGACGTCCGGGTAGAAGTACCAGTACTCGCTGTACCCGTGCGGCACCGGCACCGACGGCTGGATCAGGACCGTGAACTTGCCGTTGACGACCAGGAAGTCGTCGTAGCTCTCAACCCGCTCCACCGTCTGTCGGAGCAGGGCCTCAACCTGGGCGCGGACCTCGCCGGCAGCAGTTCGGAAGAGCTGCTGGTACGCCGCGTCCAGGGATCGGAAGTGGGTGGAGTATGTGTGGGGCGAGGGCGCCCACTCATCGGCACTCACCAGCGAGGGGCGAAGAAAGCCGTGCTCGCGATGCAGCCGATCCAGGTGCCGGAGCATGGTCTCGGGCGAGAAACGCAGTGCTGCCTGGGCCATGATCGCCCGCGCGCGGTCAAAGACGGCCTGGTCCACCAGCGGATCGATCGCGCCCGCTGTTCTGATCCACTGAGCGACCGGATTCCTCCGCGTCGGCGTCTTGAGCTTGCTGGTGGTCTTGTTGTAGACCAGGGTGCCGGCGTACATGACGTTGGTGAGGATTCGGCGAATCTTGCTGACGTCCCAGAGCCCGCCCATGGCCGAGCGTGACCCATCTGCGTTCAGCCTCGCGGCGATCTGTTCCATCGTGCTGCCCGCGTCGATGTACTCATCGAAGATGCGGCGGACGGTGATGACCTGCTGTTCCGGCCCCGGTGTCAGCGTGACACGCTGGTTCTGGATGCCCTTCTTCTGGCCGTGGGTCAGGACGTGCAGGCGGTTGCGGGACTCGTCCAGAAGGAGACGGTCAAAGCCGTAGGGAGCCTTTCCGCCCGCCCAGTACCCCTGCTGGGCGATTTTCACGCACCCGTGGAACACTTTGGTGCTGAGCTCTTTGCTGTACTGGGCGGCCCGGAACCGCTCGAACTGCACATAGACCGGGTAGAGCGGGTCGTCGGGGCGCGGCATCCCCAGCGTGGTGTAGATGACCTGCTTGCCGTTCTTCTTGCACTCGGCGCTGTAGGTTGCCGAGAGATCGATGTCCTGGAACCGACCCCAGCGGCTCACGTCGAGGCAGAGCACGAAGTCAAAGTCCTTGCGCTGCTTGACCCAGTTCTCCATCATGTCGTGGAAGGCGTCGCGCCCTTCGGCGGTCAGGCCCGACTTCCCGCGGTCGGCGAACTCGTGGATGATGTCGACACCGTTGTCGGCGGCCCACTTCTGAACCAACTCCTGCTGGATCGCCACGGAGTTTTCCTGGCGGTCTCGCGCGGAGTGCCGGTAGTACGCGATGCCGCGAAAGCGCGGCGCAACCGGCGCAGCGGCAGATTCCACTTTGGCCCACCAGGGAGATTGACTCGGGGTGCTCATTACGGCCTCGCCGACCTCTGGAGTTGCCGGCCTCGCCGCCGGACACGCCCGAGCGACAACGCAAACATCAATGGTCAGCGGGAAGTATGCATTACCCCTGTGACGTTCAGTGCGACGGCGCTGTGACGTTCGTGTGATGCGGAGGTGCGGACAGATTCAGGATGTATCGACCGTGGTGACCGATCACGGCGTCGGCCAGATCGCCCATGCCGCCGTCGCGCAACTTCACACGCAGCCGCCGCACACCGGCCCGCAGAACGGTCGTGTCCGTGAACTCGTCGTCCCAGATCTCTTGAAGCAAGTCCAGGTGTGTCACGTAACGGTTCGCGCTGCGTGTCAAGCGAGCGAGCAACCAGAAACTCTTTGTGTGGCCCAAATGAAGCGTCTTCCCGTTCCAGATCACCGATAGCGTGGACTCATCCACCAGAGGGCGGTGCGCAGGACGCGCCTCGTGAAGACGCGCCCCGTTGCCGCTGGCGTCGTGCCGGCGTTCGCCGTCGCGTATCTCACGCACAATGGTGACGATCTCCTGAGCGCACAACGCTGCGCCCATGATGTTCTCGGTGAGTTGCCTGGTGAGGACGTCAATTCTGCTGGCCAAATCGGTGGTCATGGCTGCCTCCGCGTTTCGGCCGCAGAGGACCTGACCTCCATGTCTGAAGTGGCCCGCGGTATTCAGGCGCAACATGCTGGGCGAAGGCGAAATCCGCTGGGCCTGTGAAGGCGGGCCGACATTGACTCCTTTGGATGGACTCGCGCCGGATACCGCTGGCGCGGGGGACGCGGACAGTCAAAGCCTGCGACCTTGCGACGACATCAGGCTTCTGCCGGGTATTGTTGGCGTTTTGATGTGTCAAGCCTCAGCAGCGTGAGACTGCCCGTTCGGCAGAAAGGCGCTCGATAAGGCCGCAGCATGGTTGGGAAGGCACCTGTGCCTGATCGGGTGCATGGCCAACCCGCACGCGTGGGGTTTGGAGACGGACAGTGGCGAAACGCCCGACAGACTTCTGCAGCAGTGGCCCAAAGCACCCGCCCATGGCACGCATCCGAGCGGCCCAAGATCATGTCATCCATGTGCCCGACGGAGACGACCGAGATGGTTCAAGCCTTGGCGTATCTGTTTCCGAGCCAACATACCGACCATACGCCAAAACTACTGGCTCCAACCGCGATCTGTAACGGTTTTGGTGGTACAATAGCCTTCCGTAACGCTTTTGGCGTCTTCGTATCCGTTTTGAGGAGCCTGCCATCGACCAGCCAAAGCCGACAACTCGACCTGTGGGTTACGCCGCGCTCCTGGAGCGGTACAAAATCCAAGCGATGCCCAACTGGCATCGGTCGGTCATTTCTGAGAGCAGCGCGCGCCGAGTCGACTCGTCAGCGGGTGAAGTCGAAGAGACGTACCCGGCCGCGTACTGGCCCGGCGAAAGCCCGGGCGACCATCTTGAGTTCGCCCTGAAGTACGACGGAATGAACCTCGGGTTGCTCGCGGTCCTCCTGCCGGCGATCGGGGCGGATGAGATCACTCGGTACATTAACTCGAAGCCGACGGGGAAATACGCCCGCCGCATCTGGTATTTCTACGAGATGCTGACCGGTGATCGGCTCGCGCTCGCCGACATGACGCAGGGGAACTATGTGGACCTGCTGGATCGCGAGGAGCACTTCACGCTCGAGCGCGGGGAACCAGTTCGTCGCCAGCGCGTCAACGATAACCTGCTCGGCGATGTTCACTTCTGCCCAACGGTGCGGAGAACAGAAGCGATCTCGAAGTTCATCGCAAAGGACCTGGCCGCTCGGTGCAAGGAACTGATCTCGGCGTACTCGCCGGAACTCCTGCGGCGAGCGCTGAGCTACCTCTACACGAAGGAGACGAAGTCGTCCTTCGAGATCGAGCACATCAAGCCGGACGCGTCCAGGACCGAGAGATTCATCTCGCTGCTGAGAGTCGCGCTGAAGGAGGACCTGTGCACGAAGCCGCGGCTGATCGACCTCCAGAACCAGATCGTGGACCCCCGGTTCAAGGATGACGACTACCGCGACAGCCAAAACTACGTCGGCGAGACGGTCTCCATCGGGAAGGAGCGCGTGCATTACGTCTGCCCGAAGCCTGAGCACGTCGCGGGGCTTATGGAAGGGCTGATCTCCGCGCACGGGCGAGTGGAGCGAGGTGGAGTCCACCCTGTTGTTCAGGCTGCGCTCGTGGGCTACAGCTTCGTGTTCATCCACCCATTCGAGGACGGCAACGGCCGCATCCATCGGCTACTCATCCACAACATCCTCACCCGGAGGGGTTTCGCGCCTTCCGGCGTGATCTTCCCGGTTTCGGCGGCGATGCTCAAGCAGCCCGCCGCGTATGACGCCTCGCTCGAGGCCTTTTCTCGGCCGCTCTTGGATCTGGTGGAGTACACGCTCGACGACGATGGGCGCATGACGGTCCACAACGACACCGGCGTGTGGTACCGATATCCCGACATGACCGTGCAGGTTGAGAGCCTCTTCGACTTCGTCGAGCGGACCATCGAAACCGAACTCGTCGAGGAGCTTGCCTTCCTGGCCAACTACGACGAAACCAAGCGCTCGGTGCAGGCGATCGTCGACATGCCCGATCGTGACATCGACCTGTTCATACGGTTCTGCCTCCAGAACAACGGGAAGGTGTCCCAGCGGAAGAGGGAGTCACACTTCACGAAGCTGACCGACGCCGAGATCGATCAGCTCGAGCGAGCCGTGGCGGAGGGGTACAAACAACGTGGAGACGGACCCACACAATGATGGCCGGGACGGAGCAGCCTGCTCACCACGGCCACGGGATCGACAAGAACGACGAGCGTGGGCGCAACATCGGCTACAGCCTCTTTATGCATTTTCCGGTCGGCCTGCGCGCGACCGACACGGATTTGAAGTCGGACCTCCGCCGGCGCGCCGAGACGCATCTCGCCACGTCTCGGTCTCTCTTCACCGATGTCAAAAGGGTACCCTTCCAGACTCCCAGACATGGCGAGCACCGGCCATGTCTACCCGGGTCTCTCGGGGACGGCGGAACACCACTACGCGTCCACTATTGCCGGGCCGGTTGCGAAAGCAGCCGGCCCTTTGGTTTTCAGCCCACCCTCTAGTGTGGGCCGCCGAGAGACCTCGGCGGCGTTTTCGCGATTTGGCCCACGTCCCGCGAGGTTTGGCGACGTGGCCCACCGCGAGCCAGGTCTCTGCCCCTCCGCCCGCCATAACCGGC
>JBBRDB010000178.1:0-5489 GCA_038204345.1 Thermoleophilia bacterium
CTACTGGTGAGGAGTGCGACGTTCGATTGGACAAGCCACTCCCATGCCGCGGCCGCATCCGCGCTCCGGGCCTGAGATCGATCGAACGTGCTGTAAAGGGCCGAGGTATCCAAGAAGCAGGGCTCTCCGGCTGCGAGCATCAGGACGCTGTCCCCCCGTCCTTCGGCCGGATCCGTCACCACTCTAGATAGGCTTCGGCGAGTTCGTCGTCGTGCCGCTCAGCGATTGAAGGTGTCCCCGAATCAAAGGCGCCCACAACGCGCAGCGCGTCAAGGCGATGGCCGGGCGTGCTTTCCCCCGTCTGGTCCAATACTAGATCGACTCCCCGACGGATCAGCTCGGCGAGCGAAACGTTTTGGGCAGCAGCTGCCTCCCGAAGACGGCTCGCTTGTTCAGCCCGGAGCTGGATCTGAGTACGTACCAATGAATCCCTCCCTCTAATGCCATCATGATAACACAATTAGCGTATATGATGTGTTTCCCGAGCAAGACGGCGGCGACGACCATACCCATCTCGTGCACCTTGTACTTGGCGGAATCGAGGTTCGGCCAGATGCACACTGTGTCTACAGCAGTGCATATTGCGCCGACTCGGGCTCCGTCGCTCACCGCCCCCGCCCCGTCATGACGCACCGCCTGGACAGTTTCATGCAGGAGCCACGACGTCCCAGGCCGTCATCTTCGAGTGGCGCGGCCACTCTGGAGTTGCCGGAGACCGACCAAGAAGAGAGCGACTAAGCGACAGATCCGCCGGCTGCCAAGACGGCCCGCGACCCGTGACCCGAGTGAGCGCTGTCAGACCCCGGTGATGGTCACTCCGTAGAGGTGATAGAGCAAGACCAGTCCAAGTATGACGGGAAAAGTGACACCGGCCAATAAGGGCAGGCGGTAGTGGCGGAACCTCCACACCAGGATGGAGGCTCCCAGCACAAGGGCCACCTTCACCGCCCCAGCCGTGACCGGATCGAGCGACAGCAGCAGCCTCATGAAGGGGTTGGCCTCCTCGGCGCCATGAGCGAGTGCCCGGAGGGTAAAGAGATAGTCGAGCATATTGAGCACATTGGCCGCCGCCAGAAGGGCGAGTAAGGTGCGGTCGTCATCGCGCAGCCGGACCAGGACCCGATGCAGGAATCGACCCGACCACGAACTCGGCAGTCGCCTGTCAAAGCCGCTGCGCCGGTCAGTCCTAACGAAGCGCAGGCGCATGCGGCGCCGGTCACGGTCGCGCGCGTCCGTCTGCATGGTGTCGTCGTTTGACCGCGGGTGGCGCATACTGAGCAGCTTATCAACCTGGAGAGGGGGTGTGGCGACGCCTCTACCGCGGTCGGCCACGACCGGCTGGTGGGAGATACAATGGGGCCAAGAGATGTGCGGCTTCCATGAACCACATGAATAGCAGTCCATCTGAGTGATCCCCAGCCAAAGGAGGCAATGATATGCCCGTGCTGACGCAAGAAATGAAGGACATGATCGGGAGCCAGCAGTGCTTTATCGGCACTGCCGGCAAAGATGGCGTCCCGAACGTGGCCCCGAAGAGGTCCACGAGGGTGCTGGATGACTCGACCCTCATCTTTACCGAAGGGACCGGTGGAGTCACCCACCAGAACATCCTGGACGGCTCGACGGTCTCCCTCGCCGTCGTGAACCGGGAGATACCCGACGGATATCGCTTCGTGTGCCGGCCCGAGATCCAGACCAGCGGCGAACTCTACGACCAAGCCAAAGAACTATCGATGAAGACCGTCGGGCGTGCGCCTTACGCCGTCGTGCTGCTGCATATCGAAGAGATCCAATCCCTCAAGCCCGGGCCGGGAGCAGGCAAGAAGATCGCCTGACTCGCCTCGTCTCTGCAGGGGGGGCGAGGGTGGCGCCCACCGAAGGTGGGCCCGAGGTTCCCGTGCTGCCACCAAAACCTACGACCACTGGGGTCAACTTTCTGCCGGGTTCGTGAAGACCGTGTGGCTGCGGACGCTTTAAGTTCTCTTCTTCATCGAGATCTCGACACGGAGAGTGCACTTAGCAGGTGTGACGGTCCACCATGATGCCGGCCTTGACGAACTCGGTCAGCACTTCCTCCGCGTCGCCGCCATCACGCGGCAACACCCGCTGCACGCTACCGTGATCACTGAAAGCGAGCAGGGTCTTCTCAGGCATGGTGTTGATGGTATTCGGCCCTGCCAGAGCGCCGATGTACATGATGTCAAATGCCGTCGGGTCCTTGGTGTCTGTGCTGGCAAAGAGGAGCCGCTGCGGCCGCGCTCCGCCCCGCGACGGCGATGCCCAGCTTGCTCCGCAGCGCGGATTGCACTCTCTCCATAGTGGCCTTATCCCACCGGCTGACGAACAGCGACGCGACCGTCCATGGTTCCATCCTTGTTCACGGCCAGTCGCAGACTCTTCAGGGGACGACCGGGTCGATCCAGGGGCCGTCCGCGCCGATCAGTTGCTCGGCCTCCTCTGGGCCCCAGGTACCGGGTTCATAGGTGTATAGCGGAGTCGCGTCGCCGAGCACGGGGTCCACGATCCGCCACGATGCCTCCACCCCATCCTGCCGGGCAAACAGCTCGGGATCGCCGTGGATGGAGTCGGCAAAGAGGCGCTGGTACGGCGGCTCTTCATCGCCAGGAGCCGAGGTGACGATGAGCTCCACATCCTTGCCGACCATTTGTTCTCCGGGCGCTTTGACCCGCATCCCTATGCCTATGACTATGTCCGGGCTGATTCGCATCCGCAGGTGGCTGGAGCCAGGCGGCACGATCTCACCGAACATCTCTCGTGGCGGCCGCTTGAGTTCCACGAAGACCTCCGTGCAAGTCACGCCGAGCTCCTTGCCCGCACGGATGTAGACCGGAACATCGATCCAGCGCCAGTTGTCGATGATGACCTTGAGCGCCACGTATGTCTCCACGGTCGAATTGGGCGCGACGGCGGCGACCGAGCGGTAGCCCCGATACTGGCCCTTTACCACGTGGCCGGGCTCCAACGGCCGCACAGCCTTGAGCAGTCTGGCTTTTTCGTCGCGGTAGGCGTCGTGGGTCTCGCCGCCAGGCGGATCCATGGTGAGAATGGCCAGCACCTGCAGCAGATGGTTCTGCACCACATCTCGGATGGCGCCGGCCTCTTCGTAGAATCCTCCTCGATCCTTGACGCCGAAGTCTTCCGCCATGGTGATCTGGATGCTCCGAACATGGTCGCGATTCCAGATCGTTTCTAGCAGGGGGTTGGCGAATCGGGTGTAGGTTATGTTCTGGACCGGTTCCTTTCCCAGGAAGTGATCGATGCGGAAGATCGCCGATTCCGGGAAGTGCTCGCGGAGTGTCCTATTCAGCTCTTGGGCCGAGGCCAGATCTCGCCCAAAAGGCTTTTCCACCACCACTCGGGCCCCTTCGGCACATCCGGAAGCCGCCAAGGCACGGGTGACGACTGGGAAGACGCTCGGGGGAACGGCCATGTAGAAGAGCGGCCGTTTGGCGTCACCCAACGCCTTACGTATCTGGACATAGGTTTCGGGAGCGCCGTAGTCACCGGAGATATACTGCAGCAGGCCTGCCAATTTCTCAAAAGAGGCGGGATCGAAATCTCCGCTTTGCTCGAGACTATCTTTCGCGCGAGCTCTCAGTCGATGCACGGTCCATGGAGACCGGGCGACCCCGATGAGCGGCAGACTGATGCCCCCGTCGCGGATGAGTCCCTGAAACGCGGGGAAGATCTCTTTGTGGACGAGATCGCCGGTCGCCCCGAAGAAGACCAGCGCGTCTGATCGAGGTACTTCCATTACTCGGCCCCTTCCTTGGGCTCGGGGTCGCCCCCGTCCTCCTCGCTTCCTGGTAGTACATAGAGTTCGACGGCGTGGGCGAAGCCCTCCTCTTCGTTGGAGGAGGTGACCTCGTCGGCGGCGGCCTTCACTTCATCGCCGGCATTCCCCATGGCGATGCTGAGACCGCTTCTCCGAAACATGAGTACATCATTGGGCATGTCCCCGATGGTGGCGACTCGATCGGCCGGGATGCCCAGGAATTCGGAGAGCCATACGACGACCGCGCCCTTGTTCGCGTTCGGGTGCGTTACGTCCAGGTAGTACGGCTGTGACCGAGCGACAGACGCCTTACCTTCGCAGTCCTTCTGCACATCCTTTTCGGCTCGGGCCATGACCGCGTCATCATCGCTCACGCCCACGATCTTGACGACCTTGTCCACCACCGGGTCGAAGTCCCCGACCACCGTCGGGGGGAACTGGACGGTGCGTTCTTCCCTCTCCACGTGGGGACCGCTGCGGTCCAGGACGTACCAGTCGACGCCACCGTACACCCAGACTTCGAGGCCATGCGCGCGGATCGTGGCGATCGCCGCCCTTGCGACGTCTGGCGGGAGCAGGGAGCGAGCGATCACGGTAAGGTCGGGCTTCACGAACAACCCGCCATTGAAACCGGCGATCGGCGTGGTGATCTTGAGCGGCTCTACCAGGAAGCTCATGCCGCGAGGCGGCCGACCGCTCGTGATGGCGAACGCGATCCCGTTCTCATGGAGCTTCCGTACCGCCGCTCGGGCGCGGTCGGTCAGCTGCTTGCTTCCGGTTACCAGAGTACCGTCCACGTCGGCCAGAAGAAGCTCTACCCTCTTTTTGGCGGAAGCGCTTGGGCTCATTCCCAGGAACTCCTGCTGAGCAGAGCGGCCGAGTCTTCATCCAGATGCCAGCAGAGCTTGCCGCTTGCGGGGCGAATGAGCTGCGCCGGAAGCCGGGTGGCCTCGACCCGTCCCTCGATGACCTCCTTGACCACGGAAGCCTTGGGGGAGCCACTGGCCAGGAAGACCACCAAGGCGGCCAGATTGATGAAGGGTGCGGTCAGACTGATGCGCCACAAGTCCTTTCCGGCCGCGGTGGTCCCTGCGCCGGCGGCGGCGTCCACGAACACCGGGGCCGCCCAACGCTCGTTCTCATGCAGCACCTCGGAACCCGGGAAGAGCGACGCCGTATGCCCATTCTCACCAAGCCCTAGGAGGACGAGGTCGCATGCGGTCTTACCCCCTCGCTCTCGATGCCAGGGAGTGGCCGCCCCCCTGTCGCCGGGGCTGAGAAAAAAGGCTCGAAGGAGGTGATCGTATTCGTCGGCGGCAAGCCGGGCGACGGCCTCGGGCTTTGATCCGGCCGAAGGGCTACCCTCAAGCCCCCTACCCCCGCATCTCATCGGGTGGACGTGGTCCGGCGGGATGGGGACGTGATCCAGCAGAGCCTCGCGGGCCATGCGCTCGTTGCTGCGTGGATCCGCCGGGTCGACACAGCGCTCGTCACCCCAGAAGACGTGGACGCTCTCCCAGGGCATGAGGTCCGCAAAGGGGGGCCGCCCCAGGAGCTCGTACGCGCGCTTGGGTGTAGACCCGCCGGCCAGCGCCAGCGTGAAGGCGCCCTGTATCCTCACGGCCCGACGGGCTTCCTCGACGATCAATGTGGCCGCGGCGAGCGCCAGGCATTCGGGGTCTGGGTGGACCAC
>JBBRDB010000179.1:0-5338 GCA_038204345.1 Thermoleophilia bacterium
CACATCGACGACACGGCCTCCGTGAACCTCATGGAGATCCGCGCGAAGTCCAGGCGTCTGAAGGCGAAGGAGAAGGGCCTCGGGCTCATCATCATCGATTATCTTCAGCTTATGATGGGTGACGCCGGCACAGAGAATCGGCAGCAGGAGATCTCCCGTATCTCCCGGGGTCTCAAGATCCTGGCCCGTGACCTGGACGTGCCCGTCTTGGCTCTCTCTCAGCTGTCGCGTCAGGTGGAGCAGCGTGCGGGAAACAGGCGTCCGGTCCTTTCCGACCTGAGAGAGTCGGGGGCCATAGAACAGGACGCCGACCTCGTGCTCTTCATCTACCGCGACGAGGTCTACAACAAGGAGAGCGCGGACAAGGGGATAGCCGAGATCATCATCGGCAAACAGCGTAACGGCCCCATCGGAGAAGCCAAGCTGGCGTTCATCGAGCGCTACACGCGCTTCGCCGACATGCAGGCCGACGAGCGGCCGGACTCCGGTCGCCGAGCGGACACTCGGGAAGGCTCCGGCCGGGAGAGGGCTTGAGCGTGGTCCCTGGCTCCGATGCAGGCATCGAGCCGGGCGCCGGCGTCCCGCCCGCGTCGGGCGCATCGGGCGCTCGCTGGTTCGGTCGGGTCCTCGGTCCTTACGCATACCGTCCCGTCGAGCTGTTGGAGCGTCTCGGCCTGATCCCCGGCGGAGGGGGGCTGACGGGCGCGGGCGAACCTCCTCTCGATCCTTCCCGGCTCACGGTTCTCCTCGACAGCGCAGGCGGTAATCCCAACCTCGCGCGCAGGTCGCTCCTGGCCTGGGACCCCGAGGCCCACCTGTGGGCCAAGGACGGCCGCATCTCGATCGGCAGGGTCGACGCAGTCGGGTCATGGACGCGCGAGGAGAGCCGGGGCGATCCCTTCCCTGCGCTGCGCCGCGAGTCTAGCACTCACCGGCGGCCGTTCACCTGGATCGGGTCTCATCCGGAAGAACCGGAGTGGGTGGGGGCATACGGCCTGTTCTCCTACGATGCGGGCCGCTACATCGAGCGCCTGCCCGACACCACCCGCGACGACCTTCACATCCCCGACGTGGACGTGATCTTTCCACGAAAGTGGGTGTGCTTCGACCATGAGCACGATCGAGTCACGGCAGTGGCGGATTCGCCGGGGGCGCTTGACGACATCGAGCAGTCGATCTCCGCGGCCGCCCGATCTCTGCGGGTGGAGCTCGACTTGACCATCGAAGGTCACAGCCGTGAGGAAAGCCTGAAGACGGGATCCAACGTAACACGGGCCGAATACGAGGCGATGGTGGCACGGGCGAGGGAGTACGTGTGGGCCGGCGACATCTTCCAAACCAACTTGTCCCAGCGACTCATGCTGCCGTACGAGGGCGAGTCGGCTCTCCTCTACAGGGTACTGAGGACGGTGAATCCGTCGCCGTTCGCGGGTTACCTGCGCCTCTCCGGGTACGAACTACATTCCAGCTCTCCCGAACGCTTGGTGCGGCTGCGTGGGCGCGTGGCCGACGCCCGCCCCATCGCAGGCACCCGCCGCCGGGGTCGCGACTTCACCGAGGACGGTGCGTTGGTCGACGACCTCAACCTCGATCCGAAGGAACGGGCCGAGCACATCATGCTGGTAGACCTGGAGCGCAATGACCTCGGGCGGGTGTGCGAGTACGGCTCGGTCCACGTGGACGAATTGATGGTGAACGAGCGCTACAGCCACGTGATCCATATAGTGAGCAACGTCACGGGCACGCTGGCCCATTCCCGGGACGCGGTGGACCTGCTGCGGGCCATGTTCCCGGGGGGCACGGTCACGGGCTGCCCCAAAGTGCGCTGCATGGAGATCATCGACGAACTGGAGACCGTACGTCGCGGTCCGTACACGGGGTCTTTCGGCTTCTTTGGGTACAACGGCGATATGGACACCAACATCGTCATCCGCACGTTGGTGAGGGTGGGCCGCAGTCTCTATGCCCAGGCCGGTGGCGGCGTGGTGGCTGACTCCGTCCCCGCCAACGAGTACATGGAGACGCTGAGCAAGGCCGAGGCTATGGTACGGGCGGCGATACAGGCCGGCAGGCTGGCCGGTGAGGCTCATGAGCATGGCGGACGGTAGCGGGCCGGGGGCCACGGAGCTGGTCTTGCTCGACGACTCCTTGGTCCCCCGCGAAGAAGCCGCAATCTCCCCTTTCGACCGGGGGGTGATGTACGGAGAAAGTCTTTTCGAGACCTTCAAGGTGGTGCATGGCGAGCCGTGTCTTTGGGATCTTCACAGCGACCGCCTGATCAGGGGCTGTGAAGAGCTGGGTATCCCTTTGGATCCGAGCAGCCTGGGCAAAGGGGTAGCCCGCCTTCTCGAGCAACGACAGGTGGGTCGCGGCGTTCTCAGGGTTCAGGTGACCGGCGGGATGCAACCGGGGGGACGGCGCGGCCTCACAGCCCCGGCCGCGGGGCGGGCGCCGCGGATCGTGGCCTCGGTGACGGAGCACGTGCCCCTACCCGATCTGGCCTATCGGGACGGAGTCTCTGTCGTGGCCTCTGCGAGGTTCGCGAGGTCGACGCCTCATCTCAAGTCGGGGAGCTACCTGTCGAGTGTACGTGCCAAGGACTTCGCAGAGTCGGCCGGCGCCTTCGAGTGCATCCTTCTGGGTGGAGAACCGCCGCGATTGCTCGAAGGCTCGTTCAGCAACGTACTCGCGTGGGACGGGGCGCGACTGTCGTGCCCTCCGGAAGGGGGCCGCCTGCCCGGGGTCACCCTTCAAGTAGTGCTCCGCGTAGCCGCCGCCCGAGGCCTCCCGGTGACGGTGCGGGAGGTGAGCCTCTCGGAGGCTCGGGGTTCCGGCCTGCTGCTTACCGGGAGTCTTCTTGGGGTGTGTCACTGTTCGTGCCTGGACGGCGAGGCGCTCGAAGATTCCAGTTCGGTCGCCGCCGAGCTACGGGCTGGATTTCTGGAGCATGAAGAGCGATCTCGCGAGGATTGGAGGAGCGCGTGGACCGTTTCGATGTGATCATAGTGGGTGCGGGGCCGGCGGGCATCTTCGCAGCGCTCGAGCTGTCGCGGGCTTCGGACCTTGCGGTCCTGCTCATCGAGAAGGGCTGCGACATCAGCGAGCGGCGCTGTCCGGCGCAGAACACCGGTCGCTGCACGCATTGTGATCCCTGCGACATCACCTGCGGGTGGGGCGGCGCGGGTGCTTTCTCCGACGGCAAACTCACCCTCAGCCCCGAGGTGGGCGGCTGGTTGGGTGAGTACCTCGAGCCCGGCGTGCTGAGATCGCTTATCGGCGACGTCGACGCGGTATGGCGCGAGTTCGGTGCGCCCGAGCAGGTGCACGGGGATGATCCCGAGGTGACGGAGGCGTGGAGGATACGAGCACGCAAGGAGGGACTGCGGCTCGTCTACTCACCCATCCGTCACATGGGCACGGAGCGCTGCGATGTCGTGCTCAAGGGTATGCGCGGCGAGCTGGAGGGTCGCGTGCACATACTGACGGAGACGTCGGTGGTGAGCATCCTGACGGACGAAGACTCCACCGGAACGCGCCGCGCGAAAGGGGTGCTCACGTCCGACGGGCGGGAGTTCGAGAGCCCGGTGGTCATCGTCGCGCCCGGGAGGGAAGGTGCGCCCTGGCTTCTGGAGGAGGCCAACCGACTCGGGCTTTCGGTCACGAGCAACGCCGTGGACATCGGGGTCAGAGTGGAAGTGCCGGCGGTGGTCACCGAAGCTATCACCAACGACCTCTACGAGCCGAAGTTGCTTTACGTGAGCCGTCACTTCGAGGACCCCGTGCGGACCTTCTGTTTCAATCCCTACGGTGTCGTCAGCAAAGAGAGCTACGGCGACGTCGTGACGGTGAACGGCCACAGTTATGCAGGCGATGGCCGCCGCACCCCCTACACGAACTTCGCGCTGCTCGTGTCTACCCGGTTCACCGAGCCCTTCAAGGAGCCTATCGCCTACGGCAAATCGATCGCCCGGCTGGCCAACATCTTGGGTAAGGACATCATCGTGCAGCGCTTAGGCGACCTCCTGGCGGGTCGGCGGACGACCCGGGAGAGGCTGGCGCGCGGGGTGGTCGAGCCGACGCTGGGCGAAGTCACGCCCGGAGACCTGAGCTTCGCACTGCCCTACAGGCACCTCCGCGACATCCTCGATATGCTCGAGGCTATGGACCGTCTCCTTCCGGGAGTGGGAGGGCGGGACACGTTGCTCTACGGCGTTGAGGTGAAGTTCTACTCGTCGCGGCTGCAACTCGACCGCAGCCTGCAGACGACCGTGGACGGCCTCTACGCCATCGGCGACGGAGCCGGGGTCACTCGCGGCCTCGTGCAGGCCTCGGCCGCCGGGTTGGTGGCGGCCCGCTCGGTCCTGGAGCATTCGGACTGAGCGACCGACGGGGCTCCGCCTAGCAGCTCCGGTCCGCGGCTCCTTCCCGCGGCTCCGGCGGCACCGCCCGGTAAATCCTGCTCTTTGCTCGGCCCTGCGGCTCCGCGACGGCTCCGCGACGGCTCCGGGGGCTTCCCCCTGGTGTAAACTCTGCGTGTCGGCGGTCGTGACGAAGCGCGGCCGCGCGCGGCCGCAACATCATGCTCGGGAGGGTCTCTGTGCCGGTAACTGTGGTCTTGGGTGCCCAGTGGGGCGATGAAGGCAAGGGCAAAGTCGTTGACCTGCTATCGCAGGACGCCGACATGGTCGTGAGGTACCAGGGTGGCAACAATGCCGGCCACACCATCAAGAACGAGCGCGGCGACTTCGCGCTCCACCTGATCCCTTCCGGCATCCTGAATCCGGATACCATCGCCGTCATCGGCAACGGGGTGGTGATCGATCCTACCGCCCTTCGAGCTGAGATCGACGAACTCGAGGCCCGCGGAGTCTCCACGGCCAACCTGAAGATCTCCCTGAACGCCCACCTGATCATGCCCTACCACATCCTGCTCGACAGGGTGGGGGAGAACGTCCTGGGGAGGCGCAAGATAGGCACCACACGCCGTGGCATCGGGCCCTGCTACACGGACAAGGCGGCGCGCGTGGGCGTGCGCGTGCAGGATCTGCTCGATCCCAAGATATTCCACCAGAAAGTGCACACGGCCATGGAGACGAAGTCGGTGCTCCTGAGGCTCGTGTATGACCAGAATGTCGTGGGACTCGAAGCTGAGTGCGATCGGTATCTGACTATGGCCGAGACCTTGCGGCCGTACATCACCGACACCTCACTGCTCGTGTGGCAGGCTGCGAAGGCGGGTCGGCGGGTGGTCTTCGAGGGGGCCCAAGGCACGATGCTGGACATCGATCACGGCACCTATCCCTTCGTCACCTCCTCCAATCCGGTTGCGGGTTTTGCC
>JBBRDB010000180.1:0-5255 GCA_038204345.1 Thermoleophilia bacterium
CCTTGGCAACGGCCGCACGATCGATCTTGGGCGCCGCGAGGGGCAGGTAGGAGAGGATGCGGGCCCAAGTGCGTTGGCGGAAGTCGGGCTGCGCGTAGGTGGCGTAGGAGGCGGGTGCAGCCAGCCCCAAGAACACCGGGAGCCGGACGCCGCCCAACGCTCCGAGGGCCACCGGACCCAGCCAGTACCAGGGGTGGACGACAGGTACGAGCAGCATGAGAAGCGTGGCCGTCCACGCGAAAGCGCGGGCGGTCTGCCTTCGCCCCGGCATGTGGCGCGAGAGGGTCACTGCTCCGACGAGGAACGCCGCCGCCACCAGCGCCCGCGCGGTCGCATATGGTAAGACCAATCGCAGCACGTAGAACACCGAGGAATTGAACTCAGGCGTCGCCCCCGTCTCGGTCAAAGAACCGAGCGCCGCCCCGCTGATCAGGTAGGGTATGTAGGGCAGCCCTGCCCCGACGGCGAAGCCGGCCAGCAGCGGCAGAGGACGGGCGCGCCTGCCCACCACAGCGGGAACGAGCATGAAGGCCGGGAACAGCTTGAAGGCGGCGCCGAGGCCCAGGGCGAGTCCACCCAGAAGATCACGTTCTCGAGCAATCAGCATCGCCGCCACCACCATCGACGCCACAGGGGCGGCGTCGAAGTGCGCGGAACTCCACGTCTCTTGGAGCACCAAGGGGTGGAGCAGATACAGTCCGAGGGCCTCCTTCCGGCGCGTGCCGGCACCGAAGGCGAGCAGGCCGGCGATCGCCAGGTCGAACAGACCGAAGGTCGCCTTCAGACCCGACACCGACGCTGCCCCCAGTTGCGCGAGGCCGTGGAAGACAAGTTCGGCCATGGGTGGGTAGAGGGTCCGCTGAGCAGGGTGATTGATGAGGCTGCGCTCCGGGTAGTCGATCGCGTCGAGGGCCGGTGACTCCGGGGCGTGGACATAGGGGTTGATGCCCTGCTCCTGAACCAGCCCGTCCCAGATGAAGCGGTGGTAGTCGTCGGAGAGAGTCGGCTCGCCGGGAAAGAGCAGGATCCTGAGGACCAGCCCGGCGCCGACGATCACCGGAAGGGGCAGCGAGCGAAGGCCGCTGACGGCGAGCAGATAGGTAGCGGCGGCGCCCCCGTAGAGCAGCAGATAGGCATAGGTGTGAGCCCGCAGGTCGCCGGTCAGAGCCAAGCCGGCGGTCGCCGCCGCCAGACCAGCGATGCCGAGGTAGCCGCGTGAGCGTGAAGAGAGCACCCGGAGAACATAGCAGCAGCTCGGCTCCGAGTGGAGCGGGATATTCGCGACGGGCGGGGTCCCCAGAGGAATTCTGGGAGCCCGCCACACGTCGGGAGTCGGCGGTCCGGCCGTCGCCGGCAACCGGGTCGTCGCCAATGGCTCGCTTGCCGCCGGCAAGCTGGCGGGTCGTTGTCCCGGTGCTCGACGAGGCGGTCGCTCTGCCCGATCTCCTCGCCGAGATGGCGGCGATCCCCGGTCTTCTCGAGAGGGTCGTCTTCGTAGACAACGGATCCGGCGACGGGGGCCCCGATCTCATCCGCGAGGCCGGCGGCCGACTCGTGAGCGAGCCGCGCCGGGGCTACGGGTTCGCCTGTCTGGCGGGAGTGAAGGCGGCCGAGGCCGACCTCGGGTCAAGCGGCGCGTCATCGGTGGTTGCCTTCATGGAGGGCGACGGCAGCGACGATCCGGCGGAGTTGCCGAGACTGCTGGGCCCGGTGCTCTCGGGCGATGTCGATCTCATGGTCGGATCCCGCCGGCAGGCCGTCGCCCGCGGAGCACCCATGGCTCCCCACCAGCGCTGGGGAAACCGGGCCGCGGTCCTGGGAATGCGGTGTCTTTTTGGCATCCGCCTCCCCGATAACGGACCCTTCAGGGCGGTGCGTCTCGACCTGCTCGACAGCCTGGACATGGAGCCGCGCGGATACGCCTGGACCACGGAGATGGTGACGAAGGCCCACCTGGCCGGTGCGCGGATCGCCTGGGTGGAGACGTCCTTTCGTCCCCGCGCCGGAAGGTCGAAGATCTCGGGCACCGTGCGCGGCACAGTGGGGGCCTTCCATGGTATCTTCGGGACTCTCGTGAGGCTACGTTGGCGGCGGTTCAGAGGGAAGGCTGCGGCCGTTCGTTAGCGCCGCACCGCCGAGTGCGGCGAGAACAAGGAGAAATAGAGGGCTTTCATAGAGAGCGAAGTCGCACCATCTTTGGGCGGCTGACTCCCCGGCAGTCGGTCAGTAGATAGGCAACCGTGGTGACGGATTGCGTCGTGCCAGAATCCCGTCTACCCCCAGAACGCGACCCGCCTGCGCCAGGCCCACGACAGCCAGAACGGCCAGCATGATGAGGTAGGTGCCCGGCCACTCACCCGTGCCGAACGAGGCCAGCAACAGGTTGAGGGTGAACCCACCGGCCACCAGCGCCGAGACGGGCGTGAGGAATCCCACGAACAGAAAGACCCCCATGACCAAGAACTCGGTCACCAGCTGGAAGTAGCGGAAGAAGTCGGCATTGGGGATGACCACTCGCTCGAGGAGGTCTCCGTAGAAGGTCACCGAGGTGCCTTGAGCCCACTCTTGGACGAAGGGGACGAAGCCGTCTCCGTACAATCCTTTCGACAGGTTCGACGCCCAGGTGACGAGGAAGATGAGCCCCATGAAGGCGCGCAGCAGCGCGACCAGCGTGCGGGTCCGATGATCGATGGGTTCTTTGGTGGGCACGTGGTCCCCTTCCGTCGGGAATGAAACTGTGGGTGAATGTCTACCCGCACGCGGTGGGCCTCGACACATAGCGAACGTCGCGTGCGCCGCTTGGATACAATGTTCTCGGTTCACAGCCTGTTGCACCGAGGAGCCTGATGTCCGGAAGAGAACGAATCGACAGAGTCATCTCGGGCAGTCGGCGTTCTGGCGGTCGGCTATACCGGTCGGTCCGTCGCCTCACGCCGGGCCACGGTGCGCTCACGCTCCTCTTCGCCATTCTGCTTGCGGTCGGCGCCGCCGCGCTTTCTTCGCCGGTGGAGGTCGTCTTGGCCTCTTCCTCGGAAGTGCTGTTCGAGTCGGTATCGGCGCATGAGGATGCCTCTGGTTTCTACAGGTCCGGTCTTGATGTCTCGATAGACGTCGTGAATCCCGGGGAGGCATTCTCCGGCTGGGTCGAGATCGAGGGTGATCGTCGTCGCGTGCTCCGAGCGGTCGAGGTCCCCGGTGGTGCGACTACCCTCCGCTTTTCCACCCAACGCGTGGACTATCGAGGATTCCTGCACCTGCGGTTGCTTGAGGAGGGGGAAGCACCACTTACGCCCTGGAGCGATGCGACGATCGAGCCGCGCACGGAAGTTCTCGTACTCGGACCGGGGAGCGGAGACATCGCCGATTTCTTGGCGCGGACCCTCGGCTGGCTGAAGGTGGACCAGGCTTCGGATGCGCCCCTCAGCGCGGCAGGACTCGAGGCGTACGACTTCCTTGTCTACTCCTCTCCCAGCGGGGAACAGGTCGGCGCCGGGGACGATGCCTTGCGCTCCTGGGTAAGCGGCGGCGGACGTCTCATCGTGGCCGCGTCCGCGGGCCTGCCTGCAGTGGCGACCGAAGCCCTTCCGGGAGTGCGTTTCGGAGATCAGCGGACGCTGGACGCACCAACGAGACTCTCAGTGGGGGGCGGCGGGACCGCCCCCTATTTCCCGGCGCCCTCAGTGGTGGCGGCCCAGACGGTCGTCACCCCCATAGAAGCGGACGCCGCGCCATACTCCGCTGTCCTCGAGGACGGGACCGCCGTTCTCGTCTCCGCGCCGTTCGGTCGAGGTACGGTGACTCTCCTCGGTCTGCCTCTGGCGGGCGTGATCGTCGACGACACAGGGGCGCCGGTGCCCTTCTTCTGGGAGAGCGCCGTCTTCGGGGACCCCTTTGTCCCCGTGAGTATGGGTGAGCCTTCTGTCGATCCTCCGCACGCCTTCATCACCGGGCGAGTGCCGTCCGTCGCGTGGACCGTGGTCGGGGCCGTGCTCTACACGCTCGGAGTGGGCGTGGGGCTGTTCGTTATGCTGAGGCGCATCGGGCGTCGCGATGCCGTGTGGTGGGTCGTGCCGAGTGTTGTCCTAGCGGCTACGTTGGTCGTGCTCGCGGCCGGTCTGTGGACGAGAGGCTGGGATCAGGAGGTGCTCACGCGCCGGATTGTGTCCATCGATGCCGCCACAGGTCTACGCACCGAGGGCGTGGAGGTGGGGTTCTATGCCCCCTTTGGTGCGGAATACAGCTTCGATCTGGGCGCTGGATTGTCGCCTGCGAGACTCGAAGATACGTCTGGACTCTTCGAGCGGCCCTACGCCATCCGCGACCGCAGCGCTCTGGGCGGAGGCATAAGGTACGAACAGGTATCGGTTGCGCCGGGAGCCGGCCGTTCCGTAGGCATGTGGGCGGATGCCGAGGTCGCTCGAGGAGCATCGGCGACCGCGCCCTTCACGCTGAGGAAGTCCGAGGAGGGGGAGGGCCGGCGCTGGACCGTCACCAACGCCGGCGCCGTCGCTTTGCGCGGCGTGATCGTCGTGGTCAACGGTGTCTACAGGCTGTCCGATCTACCGCCCGGCGCGTCCGTCTCGTTCCTGGCGGGCGATGGACCTGTTGCCGGCGAGGGGGTAACGGCGGTTATTGAGGAGCCGTTGCGCCCGCACGCCCGCGACTACGTGTCGTGGGAGGTACAGGCGCGGCTGCGCGCGGAGTGGATGCCGATGGGGCCGTGGACGGAGGGGGGAGCCTCGGGTTCCGCGGTCGCACCCCGAGCTACGCCCGCGGCGGTCATGCCCCCGCCTCTCGACCCGTCAGCACGCAGTCCGGTGAGACTATTCGCGTTCGCCGAGGAGGCGGACGCGGGCACGGAGGTCACGGGGTTGCCTGAGCGCGCCAATAGACGCGGTGTCGTGGTCTACCAGGTGACCCTGCGATGAGCGTCCTCGACGTCCGCGGGCTGGTCAAACGCTACGGTCGAGTTACCGCCCTCTCCGGGGTCGATCTCCAGGTCGACGCCGGCGGCATCCACGGGCTGGTGGGCACCAACGGCGCCGGCAAGACCACCCTCCTGCGCATCCTGGCGACCGTACTTCGGGCCGACGATGGCTTGGTAACCCTGAGCGGCGTGGATGTGCTGTCGCGCCCGCGGGAGGCCCGTTCCCTGTTCGGGTTCATGCCCGATTTCTTCGGGGTGTACGACGACCTGACCGTGGAGGAGTATCTGGATTTCTTCGGAGCGGCGTACGGGCTTCGGCCGTCTCTGC
>JBBRDB010000181.1:0-5252 GCA_038204345.1 Thermoleophilia bacterium
CGGTGGAGGCGTGCGTGGGAGAGATGCCCACCGTGTAGAGCGCCGAACTCTGAGACGCGGCCTCGATCGCCGACCCCAACGTGCGCACGAACTCCTCGTCGGGGCCGATCGCGTGATCGGCCGTGAGGATCACCATGACCCGGTCCCCAAAGAGCGCCTTGACCAGCACGGCTCCCAAACACACCGCGGCGGCGGTGTCGCGCCGCAACGGCTCCCCGATGATCTGCGCGGGGGGCAGATCGGGCAGCTGCTCTCGCACCAAGGGGACGAGCGCTGCCGCGGTGAGCACCAGTATGCGTTGGCGAGGCGCCAACAGCCGGGCACGGTCGAAGCTCTGCTGAAGGAGCGACCGCTCCCCCAACAGCTTGAGAAACTGTTTGGGCTGCGCTTCGGTGCTGGCCGGCCAGAACCTTGTGCCTGCGCCCCCCGCCATGATGACGACGGCGGGGCCCGCGTCCGTCTCCGCGTGCCTGGCTGATGCCGTCTCGCGCCCTGCGGTCACCGTCTGTACCTCACTCCGTTCATAGTTCACAGGCACTTAGTGTACCGCCCCGGCCCATCAGTCCGCTTAGCTACGTCCGAACCAGCGCCCGTGGGCCGTACGCACGAACCGGGATTCGCCGAGCACTCGACGGGCGGTCAACAGAAGACGACTGTACGCGGCGACCGGATACGCCAATCGGTCGGACGAGTCGTTCACGATCGTCCACAGATCATCGGCTACGTCCTCGGGCCGAGTCCTCCGGGATATCCGCGCCTCGAAATCTACCATCTTGTTCACCGCGGCCCGGTACGGCGCGGAGGCATGCTCAGCCGCACCCCTATCGACCTCCGCCTTCGCGTAGATGGGAGTGTTCACGAACCCGGGCCGCACGACTTTGACCTGGATGCCGAAGGGCTTCAATTCGTGCCAGAGTCCCTCCGAGAACCCCTCGAGCGCGTGCTTGCTGGCGTTGTAGACGGAGAAGAATGGGAACACCATCCGCCCCCCCAGGGAACTCACGTTCACGATCAATCCGCCGCCTCGCTCGCGCATGGCGGGAACGAAGCCGAGCGCAAGGGCTATCTGCCCGAAGGCATTCACCTGGAATACCGTGCGTATCACCTCTGGTTCGGCTTCTTCCAGAGGTCCGAAGTGCAGCATGCCGGCGTTGTTGAGCAGCACGTCGGGAGCGCCGGACTCGGCCAAGACCTCTTCCACGAGTTGCGAGATCGATCCGGGCGAGGCCAGATCGAGCGACTTGACCCTCATCTGCACGGGTAGGTCGGGACCTGTGGGCCCGCCTTCTTCGCCGAAGGCGCGGGGTCGCGCCGTGCCGGTGACGTCCCAACCTTCCTGCATGAAACGCAGCGCAGTGGCACGGCCGATCCCGGATGTCACCCCGGTGATGAGAATACTCGGCATAGGACCTCCCGGATCGCCGCGGATCCTCCACTTTGCCGCACGGATCTGAGCGAGCATACCCTATGAGAGGCGCGGTAACCCAGACGGACCCGGGCAGAGGTTTACACCGAACGCCGCAGGGCTGGTACCATGGCGGCGGGACGAGGGAGGTTCGAGGTGCGCATAGGCGTAGTGGGAACGGGGATCGCCGGCATGGCGGCTGCGTGGCTGCTGTCGCGGCATCATGAGGTGGACGTCTTCGAATCGGAGCCGACCCTCGGCGGGCACACGCACACCGTCGATCTCAAGGTCGAAGGGGTGGAGTTCGCCGCGGACACCGGTTTCATGGTATTCAACGAGCGCACCTACCCCAATCTCATCCGGCTTTTCGACCATCTAGACATCGGATCCCAAGCGAGCGACATGTCGTTCAGCGTGCGCTGCGCCGACCAGGACCTCGAGTGGTCGAGCCGCAGCCTCGCCGGCATGTTCTCTCAACCGGGCAACATCCTGCGGGCCGAACTCTGGCGCCTGTTCTACGACGTGGCCCGCCTCAGCGCAGCCTCCGACCGACTGCTGGCGGACTCCTCCGTGGGAGACCTCACCCTCGGCGAACTCCTCGAACGCGAAGGCTACAGCCGCGCTTTCGCGGAACTGTACCTGGTCCCGATGGCTGCGGCGATCTGGTCTACTCCCTCAAGCGACATACTCTCCTATCCCGCACAGACCTTCTTGCGCTTTGCCGACAACCACGGTCTCCTGCACGTCACCGGGAAACCGAAGTGGCGCACTGTCGTCGGCGGCGCCCGGAACTACGTGGATGCCCTTGCCGCACAGGTGTCCGGGGCGGTGCGGACCGGAGCGACGGCGGTCGCTCTCCACCGCCTGAGCCCGGGCTGCGAACTCCACCTGGAGGATGGGTCGAGCCACTCCTACGACGCAGTGGTGCTCGCCTGTCACGCCCCCCAATCTCTGGACATACTCGCCGATCCCACGCCATCCGAGACTGAACTCCTAAGCGCCTTCAGATACCAGCCTAGCCGGGCGATCCTGCATTCCGACGCGAGTTTTCTCCCCAGACGTCGTGTGGCGTGGGCCTCCTGGAACTACCATGCCGCCACGTGCGATCTCGACGCCACCGATCTGTCGGTCACCTATTACCTCAATAGGCTTCAGAACCTCCCGGTGAGCACCCCCATCCTCCTGACCCTCAACCCGGAACGCCCACCGCAGGACGATCTCGTGCACGACAGCATCGAATTCGCCCACCCGGTGTTCGATGGAGCAGCCATCGCGGCCCAGGAGCGCCTCCGCGAGATACAGGGAATCAATGACACCTGGTACTGCGGCGCATGGCAACGGTACGGATTCCACGAAGACGGACTCCTCTCCGCGCTGGCCGTCGGCCGCGGCCTCGGCTGTCCGCCTCCCTGGGATCCTGCTCCGCAGACCACCGACCCGGTCGCGAACGCATGACCTCGCGTGTGGACACGAGTCCGCGACTCTACGTCGGCACCGTCGGCCACGCCCGGCTCCGACCTCGCCGTAACGCCTTCCGCTACGGCATCTACTTCGTCTATGCCAATATCGACTCGCTCGACTCGATACAGCGCTCGACCCGCCTCTTCTCTCATGGGGGGAGTCGCCTGTTCTCTCTTCATGAAGCCGACCACGGCCCGCGCGACGGCTCTCCCCTACGTCCCTGGATCGAGACGGTCTTGGCCGGAGCTGGGATCGAGACGGAGGGCGGTCCGGTCATGCTGCTGGCCTTCCCCCGAGTCCTCGGCGGGCGCTTCTTCCCGGTGAGCTTCTGGTACTGCTACCATGCCGACGGCACGATCCGCGCGATCCTTGCCGAGGTAAACAACACCTTCAAGGAGCACCACAACTATCTCCTCCACAACGGCGGCGCGCCGCTCCGTTGGAGACACACGCTTCACACGACGAAGATCTTCTACGTCTCTCCCTTTATCGCCATGGATGCACGTTATGAGTTCAGCTTTTCCGAGCCGGAGGAGAGACTCGCGGTGAGTCTTCTCGACGTGGTCGAAGGCGAGTTACTGCTCACGATTGGACTCGCCTTGGAGCGCCGCCCCCTGAATGACGCCACGATAGTGCGAACGTTCCTTCGGTACGGCCCCATATCCTCGCGCGCCTGGCTGTTCATTCGATGGCAGGCAGTGAAGCTGATGTCACGCGGCATCCGCTACATGCGCCGCCCTCTGCCGCCGGCGGAGGAGACGACGTGATCACGCGCACCACCACCCGCCCGCTCCCCCTCTCCCTACGACCCCTGGACCTCATGCTGCGCCGCACACGTCAAGGCAGGCTCGAGGTAGTTTGGCCCGACCGTTCACCCGTTGTTTACGGGGATGACAACGCGGACTTGTCCGCCACGCTCATAATCAGGGACCGGGCAGCCATCCGCCGCGTCCTGATCGGCGGGTCTGTGGGATTCGCCGAGGGCTACCTCGATGGATCGTGGGACACTCCCGATCTGACCGCGCTGCTGGAGTTGCTCGCCGCCAACCTGCAGTCGGGAGACCTGGTGGGAAAGCCGCCCTCTCTGCACCCTCTCCGTCGATTCGGCCACCTTGTGCGGGCAAATACGCGCGCCGGAGCCCGTCGGAACATCCGTTTCCACTACGACCTGGGCAACGACTTTTATCGCCCCTGGCTCGACCCCACGATGACCTATTCGTGTGCCCTGTTCCCCGAAGAGGACGTGGAGGGCTCCGCCTCGTCCGACACCCTCACAAATCTCACTGAGGGTCAGTACGCCAAATGGGAGGCCATCCTCGACATGGTCCGGCCCGAGCCCGGTTCCCGCCTCTTGGAGATCGGTTGCGGCTGGGGCGGCTTTGCCATTCACGCGGCGCGCACTCGAGGATGTTCGGTGTTGGGGATCACGCTGTCAGAGGAACAGCTCGGCTACGCTCGAGAGGCGGCCCGCGCTGAGGGTGTCGACGACGCGGTCGAGTTCCGGCTTCAGGACTATCGTGACGTATCGGACACGTTCGACAGCGTCGTGTCCATCGAGATGTTCGAAGCCGTGGGTGAACGCTACTGGCAGGCATTCTTCGACACGCTGAGGAGGGTGCTGCGAACGGGAGGGTGCGCCGCCTTACAGGTGATCACCATAGCCGAAGAGAGGTTCGAAGCCTACCGGCGGCGCCCCGACTTCACCCAGGTGTACATCTTCCCCGGGGGTATGCTGCCCAGCCGGAAGGCCTTCGAGCACGCCGCCCGACGAAGCGGAT
Source organism: Thermoleophilia bacterium (assembly GCA_038204345.1). Classification (GTDB taxonomy): domain Bacteria; phylum Actinomycetota; class Thermoleophilia; order RBG-16-64-13; family RBG-16-64-13; genus JAHJSA01. Next base: position 4,645 of record JBBRDB010000181.1, read on the forward strand.
TCGATCTCGGGGAGCCCCATCTCATGGCACCCAGCTACGCCAAGACGCTCGCCTGCTGGCTCGATCGTTTCGAACGGGCGGCCGATGACGTGCGCGAGCTCGGGTTCGACGAGCGCTTCATCCGGATGTGGCGCTACTACCTCGCGTACTGCATCGCTGGATTCCGGCGACGCATGATAGACGTCATGCAGGTGGCGCTCACCTAAGACGGGGCCATAGAGGCGGCTATGGGCGGCCGGCAGGCTCCCCGCGTCCCTGATAGACGCCCTCCGCTTCCTCCACGAGTCTGTGCATGAGATCGGCCACCGTGGGTTCGTCGTCGAACCTCCACACGTTGGCGCCCGAGAAGATGAGACCTTCGTAAGCGTCGCCTTCGCGCGCCTGGTCCAAACGGTCGATGATGCAGAACGACTTGCTGCACTTCTTGAGGCACGCGCGCTTGCAGCGACCGTCGTAGACCTCTCGACCCGCACAAAGGTCGTCCAGGAACTTGTTGCGGATGGCCCTTCCCGGCAGCCCGACCGGGCTCTCCATGAGGATGACGTCTTCGGGGCCGGCGTCGCGGTAGGCGTCCTTGAACACATCGGCCACGTCGCACTCCTGCGTCA
>JBBRDB010000182.1:0-5234 GCA_038204345.1 Thermoleophilia bacterium
GCCTAATGGCGGTGATATCCATCGATCTGCAGCGTGGATTTGGGCTCTCCGGCGCCGAGATCGGGCTATTGACGTCAGGCTTCATGCTTGCATATGGGTTGGTGCCTATCCCTGCCGGTCTTGCCGCCGGCCGGTACGGCGGCCGGGTGCTCGCCGTGAGCGCGGTGCTGCTTATCGGCGGTTCGCTCGTTTTCGCCGCGAGTTCGTCGCTGACGGGTTTCGCTGCCGGACGAGTCCTTCAGGGTTTGGGCTGCGGCATGATCATCCCGTGCTGCAGTCCTGTTCTGGCTCGGTCGGTGCGACCCGAGAGGCTCAACCGAGCCTGGGGGTTCCTCGGTGCCGGTTGGGGCATGGGATCGAGGTCTGCCCTTACTTTGAGAACATGAAGGAGATTCTTGGGGAAGGGCGTGCGCGCTCTATGACCCTGAAATGCGAGGCGGCCGTGTCCGTGAACTACTACGACGCCATCCTCAAGGCCCTCGGGGTGTTCGACAGGTACTCATTCACCATGGACAAGTTCGCCTTCTGCGGGGACGACGCCTGCCGGGTTCGCTTCGAACTGCGCGACTAGCACCCGTTCTTGGAGTAGCCTCGTTCGAAGATCACATATCGGAACACGCAAGGAGACGCGATGGCTGCATCGGCTGAGAATCTGGAACTGGTCCGCGCATGGTTTGCCGCCATGAACGCCCTCGACGCCAAGGGAATGGGAGCCCTCTGTACTGCCGAGGTCGATGTTCGCGAGGTGGCCGAGGGAGAAGAGCATCATGGCAGGGACTATCTGGTGTGGGCATACGAGGACCTGTTCAACGGTTACCCCGATGCCGCCGCCCAGACGTTGAACGAGTTTGCGGGCAACGATCAAGTGCTTGTCGAGGTGCGGTGGACTGGGACGAACAGGGGGGAGTTTCGGGGAGAGCCCGCCACCGGGGGGAGGAACGATGTGAGGATCGCCTACGTCTTCGCGCTCGATGACGGAGCGATCACCCGAATCACTGAGTACTACGACATGCATACAGTGTTGGCGCAACTCGAGGAGACGGCTCCAAGATAGCCTGGACACACACCCCAGTGGTGCCGTGGATGCCCGCACAACCGAGCACACAATGAACCCATCGAAAGGAGGCTGCCACATGGCTACGTGGCCCTTGGGGCGCCCGCCTACGATAAGCGATGAGCTCCCACTCCAGATGTGGGCGCTGGCGCTCCACCGAGACAAGTATGGGGCGCCGGATGAAGTCCTTCGTGTGGAAGAGGTCGCCCGCCCGGCGGTCGAGCCGGAGGACGCCGCGAAGGTGCTCGTCGCTGTGCTGGCCTCCGGAGCCAACTTCAATACGAACTTCGCGGCCATGGGGCTGCCAGTGCCGGTGTTCGGTCGAGCGGACCCAAGCACCGTGCACATCCCCGGCAGCGATGCACTCGGAGTCGTGGTCGATGCTGGGCCGGCGGTCGAGCATCTGCGGCTGGGCGAGACCGTGATCCTGGATTCCTGGACCGGTAGCAGTATCCGCGGGTACGAGACCCACGATGGCTTCAACGCCCAGTTCGCCCTCGTCGAGGAGGGACGGGCCATACGTGTGCCGCCGCTTCTGCGCGAGTGGTCACCGGTTCGACTGGCTGCGCTGCTTCTTACCTATGGCACTGCCTACAGGGCTGTCGTGGAACGGCTGAGGGTGCAGCCGGGGGACGCCCTCCTCGTAATGGGAGGGGGCAAAGGCACAAGCTTTGCCGGCGCGCAACTGGGAAAGAAGCTCGGCGCGCGGGTCATCCTTGTCGGGTCGAACCAGGCCCTGATGCAGGGCATGATCGACCGAGGCATCGCCGACGCCTACGTAGACCGCCGAGGCCTCCCAGCCGGGGCGCTCGGCCCAGTCGAGCTCGAAGAGACGCCCGAGCAGTGGCGGGAGAGGTCGGAGCCGTTCAGGCAGGCGGTGCGCGCGTCCAACGGCGGGGAGCTCGTGGATAGAGTATTCGAGCACACCGGCGGGGTCAACTTTCCCGCTCTCGTCTCGGCTCTCCGGCCGGGGGGCACCCTGGTGTTCTTCGGTGCCACCGGCGGAGGCGTGAAGGGGGAGTACAAGCAAACCTTCATCTACTCCGGCTCGCGTTACGTCTTCGACGCGCGCTGGGTCTGGATGCGCCAGAAACAGATCCTCTTCCGGACGAGCACGCCCGAAGCGATCATGTCGGAGATCGACCTTCCGCCTGGCCGGAAGGTTCTCGTGTGGGGGGCCGATGCATATGCGCGTGCGTTCGTAGATGCGGCCATTCGGCGCCATGCCGACGTCGCGGTGCTGGCCTCGCATCGACGCGAAGCCTCGGACATCGCCGAGCTGGTTCGGGCGGGGGTCAAGGAAGGGAGTGTCCTAGACCGAGATGAGTTCGAGCTGCCCCCCGATATGCCTGACCCGCTGCTGCCGGATGGTACGCAGAACCCGGACTACGCGGCGGGCTTCCTTAAACACGCACAGCGCATAGGGAAGGCCCTCTGGGCCTTGTGGGGCGAGAGGATCAGTCCCGACCTCGTCGTCGAGCGCACCGATCAGAGCACCATGCATTTCAGCACGTTCCTCGCCCGGAACTTCGATGAGGGCGATGCGATGCCGTGTGGACACGTGGTGGTCGGCGGCCCCGCGGACCTCACGATACGTGGATCTCACATGTATGGATCTCCGCAGGCACGCGAAGTCGTGCGTCTGCTTGCGGAAGGCAGTCTTACCATGGAGGCCGAGGACCTGGAAATCACAAGCCTAGATGGACTTCCCGCGATCCAGGAAGCTATGCTCCGGGGCGCGATGAAGAAGTCCAAAGGTGTGGCCCTCGTACAGGCTGATCGGCATGATCGTTCGTGCGGGCACTACGAGGATGTTTACCTCGGAGAGTGCCTGCGCCGTCCCGATTCCCAGGGTGGCGTTTTCGTGGGTCTGCACGTCTCTGCGGGCGTGGTGATCGTCACGCTTTCGCGACCGGAGGCGCTGAACGCGTTGAACGAGGACCTGGTGGGTCAACTCGGGGATACTGTACGCGAGATCGACTCCACAGGCATGATCGGCGGGACCCCGGTGAAGGGCCTGATCCTCACCGGTCATGGCCGGGCCTTTGCTGCAGGAGCAGACGTGGCCGGTTTTGTAGGGCGCTCGGCGGACGAGGTGGCAGCACTCGCCCGCGCGGTCAACCGGGTCTTCCTCGAGATGGAGGAACTTCCCATTCCGGTGGTCGCGGTCATTGATGGGTTTGCCCTTGGCGGGGGCAACGAACTGGCGATGAGCGCGCATTATCGTATCGCCACGAGGGCGGCCTTGTTCGGCCAGCCAGAGGTGAAATTAGGCATCTTTCCCGGGTACGGGGGCATGCAGCGGTTGCCGCGGCTCACGGGAATCGAGTACGCCTCATGGCTTGCGGTGAACGGGGAAATGATCGACGCACACACTGCTTTGGCGGTCGGACTTGTAGACGAGATCCATCCGCCGGCCACCGCCTTGCGTCGGGGCCATGAACTCGTGACACGACTCGCCGCCGGTGCGCCTGTTCCGTGGCGAAGAGACTGGGATGCGTTAGGCGTCGCCCGGCGAGCCGAGGCTGACAGCTTCTTCGCACGGGAGGACGTGCGAGAACTCCTCCGAGATGCGGCGGCACCCGCACCCCGCGCTCTTGATGTGCGCTCCGCCCGGATGGCGGCCGCGCGCGAAGCGCTCGCGGCAATGGACTCAGGTCTGCGGAACGGTTTCGCCGCTGGGATCGACCACGATTCGGCGGCCTTCGGGGCGGTCGTCTCCTCGCCGGGCGGTCAGGAGTGGATCGGCAGATTCCTGGACAAGGACCCCCTCCAGGGGTCGTCTTTGCCGCTGCTCCCCTCGCCTCGGCAGCGGGGCGAGCCCGTGGGCCGCTAGACGGTGGAGCCAGGTAGCGGGAGCCCATTCTCGCCCCAAAGGGGTGGGCCCCAGGGGCCTGGACTGCCGAGTGTCCCGGGTCTCACCTCGCCGCCCGCCCGCTCTCTGACCCTGCCCGCGGTGGGCGTCATGGTGATTTTGTGCGCCATCTGGGGTGCCAACATCGCGGTCATCAAGGTCTCCAATCAGGGGATTCCGCCACTCTACGCCGTGAGCTTCCGGGGCATAGTGGCTTCCTTGGTCCTGGGTGGTTTTCTGCTGCTGACGGGACAACCTCTGATTCACCGCGACCGTCGCCTCATCCATGGTTTGATCCTTGCCCTTCTGTTCGCCTTGGACTTCCTCTTCACCTACTGGGGGACCGCATACACGAGCGCTTCACGCGCGGTGATCTTCCTCTATACGCAGCCCCTGTGGACCGCTCTGGGAGCGCATTTCCTCTTGGCAGGGGATCGGCTGAGTCCGATGCGATCGATCGGCCTGATTATCGCTTTCGGGGGAATGGCGTCGGTGTTCTTCGCCGACCCGGGAGCAGATCGATCCGGATACTGGGTTGGTGACCTCATGGAGGTAGCCGCAGCCCTGGCCTGGGCCGGTACGACGCTGTACCTCAAGGTGGCCCTTGGCGAGGGGGAGATGAACGAAGTATCTCTACTGTTCTACCAAGTGCTCTTCTCCCTTCCGCTGTTGATCACGGTGGCACTCGTTGTTGAGCGGGGCGCCCGTTTCTCGCTCACCGGGGAGGTGGTGGCCGCTTTTGCGTTCCAGACCATCGTTCCTACAGCAAGCTACCTGGTGTGGTTCGCGATGATTCATCGGTTCCGCGTCAGCCAGCTTGCCGCCTTCACGCTCCTGGCTCCTCCGTTCGGCGTTCTGGCTGCGGCCGCGATGCTTGGAGAATCTGTGGGCTTGCCCCTTCTGCTGGGCCTTGCCTTGATCACAGCGGGAATCTACGTGGTCATGGCACCGCATTCCCAACTGTCCCCGAGGGCTGAGTGACAGAGGCGACTCGGTGCCTATTGGGATGGTGTCTGCTAACTTTTGCCTGCAAGATGAGAACCGGCTTCCATCCGGCGAGCCGCTCAGCCGCCCGGGAAGCTACTGTGGAGTTACGATGAGAACTCCGCTGCGTCTCATGCCACATTCCACTCGTGAGCAGCCGCAGGGGGCCCCTTGCGTCGTAGAGCGAGCATTGTTTTCCACAGGCGGATCTGCTGCGAGGGCGTCGCGCCCGTCTCAGTCCAACCACCGGAGTATTGGGAGGCCCCTACGGGTGGACTACTGTGTTGCTCCCAGAACATCACGGCGAAACGACAGGGAGGGGATTATGAACAGCGTGCAACT
>JBBRDB010000183.1:0-5125 GCA_038204345.1 Thermoleophilia bacterium
CCACACTTCGTGATGTCTATGGTGCCTGTCCCGCCAACTGCGGTTGTGTGGCAATTGGTGCATGTGCCGAAAATGGCTGAATGGGCGCTGACGTTGTGAGCCGCAGGAGCCACCTTCACGGTGCTGCCGCCGTGGCATGCAACACAGCCGTTGTTGAAACCGCCTGAGGCAGGCGAAAACGCGCCAGCCTCGTTGCCATCGACAGCTACGGCCACGAATACAGCCACGGCCACGATGATAAGCAAGACCACGAAGAACGAAAGTCTTTTCATTGTCACCTCCTCTCCATTCTGTGAGTTGAGCATCTAGGGGAGCAAGTACTAGGTTCTTGCTTCGAAGGGCCGTGGCGCTCGCCTCCCGTGCGAGCTACGCGTGTTTCCTTCTCGGCATGCCAGCCCCACTATATCGTGCCAGCCCCACTATATCGAACTGGGGGACCACTCGCAACGATAGGAAAAGAACTGGGCGCCCGTTGGGGCCCAGTCGACGGTCACTGTTTCGCCTGGTTTCCTACCCGGTGACTGAAAGCGTACCCGTGGGGAGCGTGGTGCTGGTGGTCGTGGGGGCGGTGGTCGACGTCGTGCTGCTCGACGTGGTGGTGCTGTTCGTGGTGGTGCTGTTCGTGGTGCTGGTGGCACTCTCCTCGGTCGTCGACGTGGTAGCAGCACCCGTCGTACTGGTGGTGGCCTGCGTCGTCGTGGTCGTCGTACTGCCCGTCGTGGTGGTGGTCGTACTGCCGGTCGTCGTCGTGGTCGTAGCACCAGTTGTCACGGTTGTGGTAGTAGGCGCGTGGCAACCCGTAGCGGCGCAACCGTTTGTTGCGTGCGTCGTACTGGCGGCGATCTGGACTGCGGTTCCGTGGCAAGCCGCCACGGCACATCTGCTGAGCGATACGGGCGTCTGTCCCGGCGTGACGTGGCAGGCCGAGCAACCGGCGCTCGCATGGGTAGTGTGGATGCCCGTGCCGGTGCTGGTGGGGTGACAGCCGTTGCACGTGGCGGTCCAATTGCCGCCCGGGACCGCCTCTGCCTTGTTGGTATCGACAGCGACGGCTACGAAAACTGCCACCGCCACGATGATGAGCAAGACTAAGAAGAACGATAGTCTTTTCATTATCACCTCCTCTCCTGTGTTTGAGTTCGATCCTGTGCGGGCGTTTGATGCCGTTCGTTCCGCTTCGAAGGACCAGGGTGCTAGACTCCCGCGTCGGCTAATACTCCGCTGCGCGTCCCCCTAAGCCAAGCTCAGCGGCCCCACTATATCGAAGCGGAAACCCGTCCGCAACGGCGAGGTGTCACGCGGTGATGAGTCAGGCCACACTGCACCTTCGCACGCTCCGGTTGACCTTATTCGCCGCGGGCGTCGCCAACTCCTTCGCGGGAGTCGCGGCTCCCGGCCTCCACGGGCGGCCGCCTTCCCCCGGGCACGACCGCCCAGCGGACCCCGTGGTAGCATTAGCGGTCGATTTGTCCCCATGCCTCGGTTCCAGCCGAGACAGCGATGGATGTGAGCCCTCAGTTATGAACCTACAAGACGCGCAATCTCCGCGGCCGATCGACGCCCCCACACTCGCCGCCGACGAGCCGTGGCGCCGGCGGTTCGTGCCCCGCTTCCTGCATAGGCAGCGATTGGCCGGACAAGTCGTCCGGTTCGGTCTGGTGGGCGTGCTGAATACACTGGTCGATTTCGGCCTGTTCAACGTGCTCTATCATGTCGTGGGCCTGCCCTTGCTCGCCGCGAACAGCCTGTCCGTGAGCGCGGGGATCGCAAACAGCTTCATCTGGAACAAGCACTGGACGTTCAGTGCCGGCGGGCGGGGTAGCCTGAAGCGTGAGGTCATCGCTTTCGCGCTCATCAGCATCATCGGGCTGCTTCTGAACAACGCGGGGATGTACGTGCTGACATCACTGACGGGCAATATGGGCGTGGTAGCTCTGAACGCGCAGAAGCTCGTGGCGTCGGTGATCTCGATGACGTGGAACTTCTTGGGCTACCGTCTGATCGCCTTCCGGCACCATTCGGCGGTATCGGAGTGATCGCACGGGGGGAGACGGACTCGACCAAGGTCTCCATCATAGTCCCGGCCTACAACGAGGGCTCCATCCTCTCGTCCACCCTGGAACAACTCACCGTTCGCTTCCCGAACAGCGAGGTGATCGTGGTGGACGACGGCAGCGCCGACGACACCGCGGCTGTGGCCCGGGCGTTTCGACCTGCCGTCGAGGTGATCGAGTACTCGCCCAATCGAGGCAAGGGCCGTGCCATCTGCACAGGCATGCTCGCCGCCACCGGCGAGATCGTGATCTTCACCGACGCCGACCTTCCATTCGGAGCCGACGGGATCTCCCGCCTCCTCGAGGTGTTCGAGGCCCGGCCCTCGGTTGACGTGGTCATCGCCGAGAAGACCGGCTTGTATCGGGGACCCCTCTATCGAGCGGCACGGGCGGTGGTCAGGCTCGGCGTGCGGTGGTCGTTGGGCCTCGATCAGACCGACACGCAGGCGGGGCTCAAGGGGTTCCGCCGCAGAGCCGCCCAGGTTGTCTTCTGCCAAACGGTGGTCGAAGGCTTCGCCGCCGACATGGAAGTTTTGAGTTTGGCGGCCCGCGAAGGTTTCCAGGTGGCCAGCGTGCCGTTGGAAGTGGTGAACGACGCCCTCAGGCCAAGTACGTTCACGGCCCGCCAGAGCCTGCGCCTGCTGCGCGACATACTGGCCATCCGACGGCAGACAAAACGATGAGCGGACGGCGTCCAGTGGCAACGTTCCGGCGGGCTGCGTGAGACGGGGGGTAGGCGCGTGAACGAGATACCGGGGCAGCCGGACGGACGTATCGACGTCGTCGACGTCGACGGCGCAGTCGTGCCCGAGGACGCCTTGGACGAAGGCGTGCGCGAATGGGCGCCGCCGCAGCGGGGGAGTTCCCGTCTCTGGCCCCGAGTTTCCGTGGGTGTTGTGTTCCTGCTGATCTACGGGCTGCTCCTCGCCTTCTACCGCCCCGATCTGATGCTCTCCAACACCATCACCTCGGGTGGGGACATGGGTGCTCACCACTACGCGGCCAAGTACATGATCGATGTGCTCCTGCCCAGCTTCCACCTCACCGGGTGGACCATGGGCTGGTATGCGGGCATGCCTCTCTTCACCTTCTACCTGCCGCTACCCTTCCTGATGATCGCCATCTTCAACTTCATCCTGCCGTACGGGGTCTCGTTCAAGCTCGCCACGATCCTGGGAGTCTTCCTGCTGCCGGCGGCCGCCTACCTGCTGGGCAAGCTCTTCCGGTTCCGCGAGCCCTTCCCGTTGCTGGCCGCGGTCATGTCGCTGGCCTTCCTCTTCTCCGAGAGCTTCTCCATCTACGGGGGCAACATCCTGAGCACGCTCGCCGGCGAGTTCGGGTATTCGCTGGCCTTCGCCCTCATCTTCATCTTCCTGGGTACTCTCTACCGGGGCATGGAGCGCGGACGGTTGGACTGGCTGTTCGCCGTGAACGCGCTCATCCTTATGAGTGTCGTGCTCTCGCACATCGTGGCCACCATCGTCCTCATCATCATCGTCCCCAGTTTCCTTCTCGTGCACCGGACGAAGAGGGCGTTCGTCTACCTTGCAGGCGTCTTCTTCGTGGGCTTCCTGCTCACGGCGTTCTGGGGGCTGCCGTTCGTGGACAAGCTGGACTGGACGGCCCACATGTCGTGGGGGCAGTTGAGTGCCTTCAAGGACCTACTCCCGCCGGAGCTGCGGCCTGTAGCTGCGTTCGGTATGGTGGGCATGGCTTTTGCGCTCGCGAAACGCGACGTCAAGACCCTGCCTCTGCTCTGGATCGTGGTGTTCGTCGTGGGTCTCTTCTACATACTGCCCGACGGACGTCTGTGGAACGGCCGTCTCGTGCCCTTCCTCTACTTCACCGTCTGCCTCTGGGCCGCCTATGGGCTCGCCTGGCTGCTCCGTTCTTTCTCGGTCATGTTGGAAGACCTCCTGGGGGCGGGGCCGCGCATCGCGCGCCTGGTCTACTCGCCGGTGATCGCCGTGACCGTGGTGGCGATCGTATTCACCATGAGCACGACCGCCGCGGGGTGGATCAAATGGAACTACTCGGGCTATGAAGCCAAGGAGCCCTGGCCTCGCCTCGAAGAGATCCTGAAGACCATAGACGATCTGCCTCCCGGCCGCGTCATGTGGGAGCACTCACCCTCGCTCGACAAGTTCGGCACGCCCCGCGTCTTCGAACTCATCCCCTTCTGGACTTCTCACCCCACCATGGAAGGCACGTTGATGGAGTCGGCCTTCACGGCCCCCTACCATTTTGTCAACCAGGCTGAGCTTTCGCTTCAGCCGAGCCACGCCATCATCGGCGTGGACTATCCTCCGCGCGACACAGCCGCGGGGTTGACTCACCTGGCGTTCATGAACATCCCCTACCTGCTGACCGTGTCGCCCGAGGTGACGCAGGAGGTCCTGGCCGACCCGCGCGCCGATCTGGTCGCGAAGATCGACGACGTGAGCATCTTCCGGCTTTCCGGGGCCGAGGGCTACGTGCAGGTGGCGCGCAACATGCCACTCAAGGTGAAGACGGACGATTGGCGAAGCACCATCGTCCCCTGGTACAAGAATGTGAGCGCCCTGCCCGTGCCCATCGTCTGGGACCGCGGCGAGAAGGAGCTCGACCAGTTTGAGTCGATAGACGCCTCCCAGGTGGCCGACCCGCCCCTGACCCCGATCGAGGGCGAGGGCGAGATCCTGTCCGAGCAGGTGGAGAACGACCGCATCACCTTCGAGACCACGGCCATCGGTGTGCCTCACCTGATCAAGGTCTCGTACTTCCCCAATTGGAAGGTCGAGGGCGCCGACGGCCCCTTCGTGGTCTCGCCGTCGTTCATGATGGTGATCCCGACCCAGCGGGAGGTCACATTGAGCTACGGCCGCACCTTGAGCAACGTGGTGGGGCAGGTATTCGCGATCATTGGATGGCTCATCGTGGCGGCCGTTCTGGCGGCTGAGGTCTTGCGCCGCCGCCGGCGGCAGAGGTCCTAGGCCGCCTGCGGCATTCCGGGCGCCGTACCCACGGAGCTCATGCGCGCTCGGTCGGGTATCCTGGCGTCTAGCATCCCGGGGTCACCTGCACCCAGACCC
>JBBRDB010000184.1:0-5116 GCA_038204345.1 Thermoleophilia bacterium
ATCCAGATTCGCGCGAGCTCTGCCGCCTTTTCCAATTTGAACGAAAACAAGCCCCCTGCACTCTGCGTGTATCCGAGAAGTAGCGCCCCTCGGAACAGAGCCAGTTCGGCTATCTTGCCGCCGATGTTCGCGGGACGCCGCTTCTTCATTTTGTACCTAGTTGCAATAGATATGGATACTCAAATTTATTTGAATGCCAAGAATTGGTCCAAGCTCGGCGAACCGCCGCTCCGCGAGCCAAGCGACTGTGAATGGCGTAAGGGTGGGATGGAAGAAGGCGAGTGGCAAGGAGGGGTCCTCTCGGCCGCCCCCGAACACGACTGTGCTATTCTCCGCCGCATGGGAGCGGCGAACTCGTGTAGAAGTAGCGGAACGCATCGGGAGCCACCCAGCATCCCGGAGCGCGCCGGTCGTGCCGGCCACGCTCGAGACTCATCGGCCTTCCTGACCCTGGTCGTGATCGGAATTCTCGTAGTGGCCTCGGCGGCCGGGTGTTCCGACAACTCCGCTCCAAGCACCACAGATTGGTCGCCCCTCGCCACGCCCGTAATCTCTACCTCTGGGCAGGCCTCGACCTCCGCACCGACCTCGACCTCCGCACCGACCACGTCGACGTCGACGACGACCCAGTCTGGATCGCAGGCCGGGGGGGCATCTGGAGGCTCTGGAACGACCGAACCGGCCGGTACGCTACCCGCCGCTCCCCTCGTACAGTATGAGGAGCCGACACTCGGGTTCTCCATCGCTTACCCCAAGGGTTGGAAGCCCACCGAGACCGCCCAGATCGACCACACGGTCGGGGGGGATCCCATCAAGAGTGTCGGCTTCTTCGACCCCACCGGCAACCGTGACGGAGACGTGCTTCTCGAGGGCGTCGCCGTTTCGGTGTTCAAGTTGGCGGTCGTGGTCAACGCAGAGCTGCTGCAGACCTTCCGTGAGAGAGTCGAAGAGCAGGTGGCGCTGCTGCAGGCGAGCCTGTCCCGAGTAGAGACTATGGAAGACCTCCGGGACACGAAGGTCGGCGGCGCTCCAGCCTTCGAGACCACCTTCCGGTTCACCGCCGACGGACGACGCATGCGTACGCGCCTAGTGTTCGTAGCCTCGGGCGACCTCGAGTACCAGTTGACCGCTCAGGCGTCCGACGCCTCGTATGAGGTCTCGCGCCCGCGGCTCGACCAAGTGGTGGCTAGCTTCAGACTGAGCGACTGACGCCGGCTGGGCACCCAGGCGCCGCTGGCTGCCCAGAGCTGGACCTGCGACTCACTCTATCTGTTCCCAGACGATCAGCTGCAACTCGTTGGGTATCAACACGTCGTCGTGAGAGGGCAGGACGCGGGCGGTGAAGCCTTGCGAACCACTGCCAACGCATTCGAGGACCCCGGCGTAGATCTGCACATCGCCCTCGGCGCCCTCGGACCTCACCCACTCCAGAGCCACCGCTTTAGCGTCGAGGAGGTCTCCCTCGGGGTCGAGCAAACCGTGAAGCGCCTGCACCGACACGTCATCCGGCTCCAGGGTGCCCAACCTCACCTGGACCTCCAGCGGCACGGAAGTCCCAGCAGTGACCTCTTCTCCGTCGCCCCCCTTCACGGCTACGATCGCCACGTCCCCCCAGGCGTCCCGGACCCGGCGTTTCCACGCGGCCAGCGAGCGGGCTTTCGCATAGTCGTCAGCCGCCAATCTCTCAAAATGCTCCGCCGCAGGCAGGTAGAAGCGCTCGGTGTATTCACGCACCATGCGGATTGTGGAGAAGGCCGGAGCGAGTTGACGGATCGACTCCTTCATCATTGCGAGCCAGCCCCGTGGGAGGCCGTCGGCTCCACGATCGTAGAACAGCGGCATGACCTCCTGCTCAAGCAGTGAATACAGGCTTTGGGCGTCCACCCGGTCCTGATACTCGAGGTCTGAGATCTCCTCGCCGCTCCCGATAGCCCACCCCACACCGGGCCGATACCCCTCGTCCCACCATCCATCGAGGATGGAAAGGTTGAGGCCTCCGTTCGCCACCACTTTCATGCCGCTCGTGCCGCTGGCCTCCATTGGACGGCGGGGGGTGTTGAGCCACACGTCTACACCTCGTGCGAGCGCGCGGGCCTTGGCAAGGTCGTAGTTCTCGATGAACACCAGTCGGTGCTGGACCCCTTCCACCTTGGCGAAACGTACGATCTCCCGAATGAGTTCCTTGCCGGCATCGTCGCGCGGGTGGGCCTTGCCGGCGAAGATAACCTGGACGGGCCGGCGTTCGTCAAGCAAGAGGGCCTTCAGACGATCGGCTTCGCGCAGGAGGAGGGTTGCCCGTTTGTAGGTGGCGAAGCGGCGTGCGAACCCGATTGTAAGAGCGTCGGATCGAAGGGCTTCTCCCGCAGACTCGACTTCCCGCGGCGAGGCGTCACGTCGTCGAAGCTGCGCCTGCAGCTGCCCACGCGCGAACGCCACAAGGCGTTCTCTCTGTCTCACGTGAGTGCGCCAGAGTTCTTCGTCGGGGATCTGATCCACCCGGCTCCACGCAGCTGGGTCAGCGGGATCTTCACGCCAGCGCGGCCCGAGATATCGATCGAACAGCATGGCCATGTCGGCGGACACCCAGCCCCTCGTGTGAACCCCGTTAGTGACACAGTCGATGGGCATCTCCTTCTCGGGCAGACCGGGCCAACCCTCCTGCATCATGTGAGCGGTAACGCTCCGATGCAGCCAGCTCACAGCGTTGCGGCGAGGCGAATGGCGAAGGGCCAAGACGGCCACATTGAAGGCCTCCGACGGGTCTGAGGGAACCCTCCTGCCTTTGGCGAGTAGTTCGTCCATCTCTAACCCAAGGTCCGTGACGAACGCGGAGAAATACTTGGTCATGAGCTCAGGGCTGAACAGGTCGAAGCCCGCGGGCACCGGGGTGTGCGTGGTGAACACCGTCCCCGCTCCCGTGACCTGGCGGGCCGACTGGTAGTCCAGGCCGGCCTCCATGCGCAGCTGACGTACCCGCTCCAATGAGAGGAAGGCAGAGTGACCCTCGTTGAGATGGCACACCTGCGGGGTGATCCCCATAGCTTTCAGAGCGCGGATGCCGCCGATTCCCAGGACGATCTCCTGGCGGATACGCTCCTCGGGACCACCACCGTAGAGCTCATCGGTGACATCTTGATCCTGCGGGTGATTCTCCGGCACATTGGCATCCAGCAAGAAGAGGGGAACGCGCCCCACTTGTGCCTTCCACACTCGAATGGACACCCTGCGGCCGGCAAGGTCCACGTGCACAGAGAGGTGTTTGCCGTTCTCCCCGCGCACGGGTTCGATCGGAAGAGAGGTGAAGTCGTTGACGGAGTACTGCTCCAACTGCCAGCCATCTGGGTTGAGGTACTGGGTGAAGTATCCCTTCTGGTAGAGAAGCCCCACGCCGACCAGGGGGATATCCAGGTCGCTCGCCGACTTCAAATGATCGCCGGAGAGGACGCCCAGTCCGCCGGAGTAGATGGGCAGACACTCCGTGAGGCCGAACTCCATGGAGAAGTAGGCGATCGTGAGATCGGATGCTCGGGGATGCCGGCGGCGGAACCAACCGGGTTCGGCGAGATACGCCCGCTGGGCTGCGCACACACGGTCGAGGTGGGCGAGAAAGGAGTCGTCGGCCGCCGCCTCTTCCAGCCGACTCTGCGGTGCGACGTTGAGGAGTAGCACCGGATTGTGACCGCACTCGTTCCACAGCGAGGCATCCAGGCGCGTGAACAGCTCGAGTGTGTCGTGATCCCATGTCCAGCGCAGGTTATAGGCCAGGTCGCGCAGGCAGGCCAAGCGCTCGGGGATAGCCGGGTGGACGTGGAAACTATGCGCGGCTTTCATCGACCTGACTACCTCCGGCCGGGAACTATACGTGGCGGCGGCCGCCCGTCGACGGGGGCCGCGGTTCCCATGTTACCGGAATGCGACCCGGGTCGCAGATCACCTGGTGAGACCCGCGACGCTGCCAACATGTTTCAACCTATAGGTCGCGGAGGAACGATGGGCGGATAGGGACGGCCTCTCGCGGCGGCTCTGTGGTCCCCGGCCTTCACCCGTCAGGAGTGCACTATGAGTGAACCACTACCTATCGGCGCATCGGCACCAGATTTCACACTCCCCTCCCACCTCGGCGATCTTGTGACCCTCTCGTCATTCCACGGCGAAGCGGGTAAGAACGCGGTTCTCTTCTTCTACCCGCTCGACTGGACACCGGTCTGAAGCCGCGAGCTCCCCATCGTCCAGGCCTTCGGAGGTCGGTTCGGGGAGCTTGGTGCCCAGGTGTTGGGCATAAGTTGCGATTCCTTGGCGTCTCATCGAGCCTTCGCAAACGAAACCGGGGGCATAGATTTCCCGCTTCTAAGCGATTTCTGGCCACACGGACGGGTGGCACGGGAGTATGGGGTCTTCGATGAAGAGCGCGGGCATCCGCGCCGGAGCGTGTTCGTGGTCGATCGACAGGGAGTCATCCGTTGGGCGTACCACGCCGAACTCGGCGAGCAGCGCGACGTATCGAAGATCGTAGAGGTCCTGGACGGCATGCAAGCACCATCGTAAGGCCGGCGCGGGCAAAGGGGCTGCCGCCGCGGGCAAAGGGGCTGCCGCCGCGCCGCGCGGCGCGATGAGAAGGGGCCGGCGGCGGCGGGAGGACACCGCCGCCGGCACACGAGGGAGAGGGAGACTACCTGACTGCTTCTTGCGGCGCGAGCCGTTCGCCGCCCACGCCTATAACGATCTCCTGGACAGGAACGTCGAGACCGGCCAGTTCCGCCGCCGCCCGCGTCAGCGACACAAGACCCGAGCAGCACGGCACCTCCATCCGCACCACACTCACCGAACGGGGCTGCGCCGTCTGCAGGAGCAGCGCAAGCTTCTCGCAGTGGGCCTGAGCATCGTCGAGTTTGGGGCACGCGATGACGAGACTCCTGCCCTGCAGGAAGTCTTCGTGAAAGAGACGGTATGCGGTCGGGGCGCAGTCGGCGGCGATCAAGAGATCCGAATGCCTGAGGAAGGGAGCATTGGGATTGACGAGACTGAGTTGCACGGGCCAGTTCTGGAGCAGACTCTCGGACGAACGCTCCGTCCCGCCTTCGAACGAGGTCGTCGGCTCCGAAGAATCCGGCGCGTC
>JBBRDB010000185.1:0-5116 GCA_038204345.1 Thermoleophilia bacterium
ACCCAGGTTCTTCTTGGCTATGATGGCGTCCACCACGAGAGCGGGACGCAACTCACGGACGACCAGCGCCTCGGGGTCCACGAGAACAGCCACGGCGCCCTGCTCGAAGGCCGCCCAGGCACCGAAGGGACTTTCCACACGCACGGCCTCCAGCCCCTCGACCTTGCACCGGCCGTCGTAGACGGCTTCAGAGAACGCGACCGTCCGCCGGACCGCGGTAGGCCGGGCCACCTCTGTCATCAGGACGTGGAACCCCACCCGATGCAGACGATAGGCGACCCCGGTGGCAAGGTCGCCCGCTCCCTTCACCACGGCAAGGGGTCTATCCGGCACGGCCGTCCCCTGTTTCGGCGCCAACGGACACAGTGGGGGGGCCGTCGCTTGCGGCTCCCGCTCGCGCACCCCTGTCGGCCACCTGCTCAGCGGCGCCTGTCGCGGCGGCGGTGTCGCCGGTCATGACGGGCGCCGCGATGCTGAGGACACTCGTACCCAGAGTCTCCACCTTGCCGTGACGCTCGGCGACGATCTGGGCCAAGATGCTCAGGCTCACCTCGCCGGGTGTCTGTCCCCCGAGGTCGAGTCCGATGGGCGCCCGCGTACGGGCCAAAGCTTCCACCGGCACACCTTCCTCAGCCAATGTGGCGAGCACCGTCTTCACCTTGGTCTTGCTCCCGATCAGCCCCACGTAGGCGGCGTCGCTGGTGGCGACCGCCCGCAGCGCGTCCGTGTCGTGAACGTGGCCGTGGGTCACGACCACCACGTGGGTGCGCTCGTCGATACGCACGAGATGGGCTGCATCCTTGGGATGGCCCACGATGACCTCGTCGGCATCGGGGAAGCGAGCGACGTTGGCGAACTCAGGACGCTCGTCCAGGACCACCACACGAAAATCTAGGAGTTTGGCCATGGGAGCGAGCTTCTGACCGATGTGACCCGCTCCGATGATGAAAAGGGTGCTCCCCGGAGAGTGCACGTCCAGAGACACTGTCGTCTGGCCCCCGCACACCATGCCCAGAGCGTGTTCTCCCGACGGCCGCAGTTCGTACTCCACCACCCGGGACACACCCCGCTTGAGCGCCTCCAAGGCGTCGGCGGTGGCTTGGGCTTCGACCTTGCCGCCTCCGATGGTGTCGATGGTGCGCCCATCGGGCAGCACGATCATCTTCGCGCCGCCCTTGCGGGGAGTGGAGCCGACCGCCTCCAGCACATTCACAAGGACGAACGGCGTGCCTTCTTCCAGCAGCGACGCCATCTTCCGGTACAGTTCGGCTGTTTGCATACTCAACTCCCGATTCATCGGCCTGTCGACGAGCAGGAGTATACACGGGCCGTGCGGCCTTCCCCGCTCCCTGCCACGCCGGGGCACGGAGTTCGCCGGTCAGTTCGCCGCGGCGATCCCAGACGACAGTGGAGTGCCATCAATCGAGGACAAAGCCCTATCCCCGGCGACCAAGAACTCGTCCACAAGACGCTCGCACATCGAGTAGGCGTCGTCTAACTCCACCGAGTCGCGGCTGAAAAGCCACTGCAGGACGAGTCCCTCCATCATGCCCACCACCATGCAGGCTACTCGGCGGGCGTCCACGTCGCGGAACTCGCCGGAGCGGATGCCGTCCGTGATGGTCCACTCCACGTAGGTGAGCACGGTCTCGTAGATCACCTCGGTGTAGCCCTGCACACTGCGCTCGCGCAGAGCCTGGCCCAGGAAGTCGATCAACACCGTGTAGTACTGGCGCGTCCGCTTGCCGTTGTCGAACAGGTTGCGGAAGTTGAGTCGCAGTCGTTCCCGGGCCGGCAGGTCGGCCCGATAGGCCGATTCCAGGTCGCTGCGCAGCCGCTCGATCATAAGTTGGAGCACGGCCAGGAACAGCTCGTCCTTCTTCGGGAAGTAGTAGGAGACGAGGCCTTTGCTCACCTTCGCCTGAACCGCGACCTGATCGAGCGTCGTGTTGTGGAAGCCGTTCTTCAGGATGAGACGCAGCGCGGCGTCGACGATCTCGCCCCGCCGTGTTTCCACCGTGCTCCGCACACGTGCCATCTAGTCGTATCCCCCTATGCGTGGCAATGTGGCCGCTCGATGCGAACCACTGACCGAGCGTCCAGGATAGGATACAGGGCACGACCCGCCTCCGCCAGGGCACTAGACTGTTACCGACCGGCCGGTCATACAGTCCACTCGTGCCTGCAGGAGTTCCCAGCGATGGTCCACTCCGGCCTGGATTTCAGCCGTCTGCGCCTCCGTGAGGTTGCGGAACCGCTTCTGTTGCTCGAGGTAGCGCTCCACCGGTATTCCCTTGGGGCCGTGGTTGATCGTGTAGCGCTCCCCGTCTTCTACCTCGTAGAGCGGGAAGAAGCCGGTGTCCACCGCCAACCTGGACACCCGCACGGCCCCGTCGTCGGCCACGCCCCATCCGTCCAGACAGGGGGTGAGCACGACGATGAAGCGCATACCCTTCATGTCGCGGGCTTTGGCCACCTTTCGGGCCAGGTCGTCCGGATAGCCCACGGTAGCGGTGGCCACATAGGGGATACGGTGCGCGGCCATGATCTCGGTGATGTCTTTCTTGTCGCTGGGCTTCCCACCGGGCGTGGAACTGGTGACCGCCAGGTAGGGCGTCGACGAGCTCTTCTGCGCGCCCGTGTTCATGTAGCCCTCGTTGTCCAGGCACACGTACACCATGTCCTCATTGCGCTCGGCGGCGCCCGAAAGGGACTGGAAACCGATGTCGTAGGTACCGCCGTCGCCGGCCAGCACCAGCACCTTCACGTCGTCCTTGCCTTGGCGATGTAGAGCCCGGCTGATGCCGGCGGCCGAAGCCGCGCTGGCCTCCAGCGTGGTCTGATACACCGGGATGCGCATGGAGCTGTACGGCTGAGGCCCGGAGATGATGGCGATGCAGGAGGGGGGCACCACGCCGATGGTGTCGGGACCCATGGTGTTCAGGACATAGCGCACGGCGAGGGCCTCGCCGCAACCGGGGCAGGCGTTGTGGCCGGAGTTGAAGATCTTCTCTTCGCTGAAGTCGAAGTTGCGCTTGTTGACGTCTGTCTCCATCTTCATCACCTCTGCCACACGGGGCCGGGCACGGGCTCCTCACTCAGCGCTTCATCCACCAGCTCCACGATCTTCTTGGGCGACACGTTCAGGCCGCCCACGCCGGCCAGATAGCCGTGGACAGCGGGCGCATCGGGCATGCCGTAAAGGGCCGCTTTCAGCTCCTGATGCAGGACGCCGCCCACGCCGGGAGAGAAGTTGCGCTCCATGACCACCAGGCGGGGCACTCCGGCGACGGCGGCCCGCACGGCCTCGATGGGGAAAGGACGGAAGAGCTTGATCTTGAGCAGTCCGATCGGCCTGCCGGCATCGCGCAGCATGTCCACGGCCACGCGGGCCGAACCCACCATGGCGCCGAAGGCCACGATCACCAGTTCGGCGTCTTCGGTGCGGTACTCCTCGAGGATGCCGTAGCCGCGGCCCATCATCTCCTTGTATTCCGCGTCGGCCCGCACCGCTGCTTCGAGCACACGGTCCATCGCGTCGCCGAGATCCTTGCGGTGGCGGCAGAACATCTCCTGGTTGACCACGTTGCCCCAGGACTCGCCGATAGCGGCGTCGAGTCTGTGCGGCGGGTCGAAGGGGGGCAGATAGGCATCCACGCGCTGCTGGGAGGGCACGGTCACCGGCTCCAGAGCGTGCGATACGTAGAAGGCTTCGTGTATCACCATAGCCGGCACCAAGACTTCCTCGGCGACTTTGTAGGCCTGGATCACCGTGTCGAGAGACTCCTGGCCGTTCTCCGTGTAGTACTGGATCCAGCCTGTGTCGCGCTGGGCCAGGCTGTCGGTCTGGTCGGGCCAGAAACCCCAGGGCGAGCCGATGGTCCGGTTGACGTTCACCATGACGATAGGCGCCCGGGCTCCTGAGGCATAGTGCAGCATCTCGTGCATGAGCATGAGCCCCTGGGAGGCGGTAGCGGTGAACACTCGCACGCCGGTGAGCGACGCCGTGATGCAGGCGGACATGGCCGAGTGCTCCGACTCCGCGGTCATGAGATCCACATCGAAGTCGCCTGCCAGTTGCAGGTCGCTGATCTTCTCGGCAATGGGTGTCTGCGGGGTGATGGGATAGATCGGGACGAGCTGAGGGCGGGCGCGCATGGCCCCGTATGACACGGCGTGGTTGCCCGACAGCAGCATCCGCATGTCGCCGGTCAGTTGCACCTCGTTCGCCGGCGGGGAGTTCCGGGGTGTTGTGGTCGTGGGATTCATTGGGTCACCTGCTCCAGTCGGACGGCGCCGCGTGGACACTCGGTCACGCAGAGGCCGCACCCCTTGCAGTATTGGTCGAGGACGAAGTAGAACGGCCCCGATCCGGGCGGGGCGCCGGATGGGTCGGAGGCGCTTCCGGCCCCTTCGTCCGCGGCGGCGGCGAAGCCGGCGCCTGCCGCGCCCGCCTCCGCAGCTGCGGTTCCTGCGCCCGCGAATTTTTTCTGCACGGCCATGTCGGGGCAGAACACGAAGCAGTTGTCGCACTCCACGCAGAGGCCGCAACTCATGCAGCGTTCAGCTTCAGCCGCGGCCTCGGCCTCCGGATAAGCCGACACCGTCTCCGTGAAACCGGCGAGGCGGTCGGCGACCGGCGCCACGGCGCGCTCATGCCGTTCGGCGAATTCGAAGTAGAAGGGGTTCACCTCTGTGCGGTTCACTGCGTCCTCCAAGAGAGGGCGAGGCAGCGACCGCGCCTCGGGGTGCCCCAGATGCTCGGCGATGCCGTAGGCCGCCCGGCGCCCGGCGCCTACGGCCTCGGAGACGAAACGGGAGTTCGACGCCACGTCGCCGCCGGCGAACATGCCCGGGCTCGAGGTAGCCAGAGTGGTCCCGTCGACGGCCAGCACTGCACGCTCCACCGAGAGACCGTCGCCGTAGGGGGCGAGGTCCGGGTCCTGACCGATGGCGGTGACGATCACGTCGGCGGCCAGGCTGAATTCTCCGCCGCCAACCGGCACCGGACGGAGCACCCCGACAGGAGCCTCCGGGTCAAGCGTCACCTTGACGCAGCGCAGAGTGAGGCCACCGTCACCGGCCGCCTCGACCGCCTCCACCATGGCTCCATCGA
>JBBRDB010000186.1:0-5109 GCA_038204345.1 Thermoleophilia bacterium
AAGACCGCGGCGATGATCGACAAGGTGGCCGGCATCATCATCGACCCGCCCAAGCCTTGCAGCGCCCTGAAACCGATGAGCCACCTGACGTCCGGCGAGAGGCCGCAGGCCAGCGAGGCCAGGCTGAACACGAAGAGTCCCGACATGAACAGGCGCTTGCGCCCATAGAGATCACCGAGTCGACCCGAGGTGATGAGCAGCACGGCGAAGACGAGCAGGTAGGCGTTCATGACCCACTCCACCTCGGAGAACCCCGTGCGGAAGTCTTCCAATATGCTGGGGATAGCGATATTGACGATCGTGCCGTCGAGCAACAGCATGAAGAGGCCCGCGCAGAGTACTGCGAGAACCTTCCAGCGACGGCTGCTCGTCCGGATGTCCGGCACAGGGAAGTCGCTAGTCGATGCTACGAGTGCCCTCCGTTACCCCCGGCGGCGTCCTGCGACTCGTCTGTATCGTACGCGCCGGCCAGACGCTGCAGTCCCTCGAGAAAGTGGACGCGCGCCTCCTCGTCCATGCCGTCGAGTGCCCGCTCGACCTCGCGTCGCCGCTGGGCCAACACATGCCCGGCCATCGTCTGGGCTTTCTGGGTAAGCCTGACCCGTACCACACGCCGGTCTTCGTCGTCCCGCTCGCGCTGCACCAGGTCCATGTCCACCAGCGGGTTGATCAGCCCTGTGGTGGACGGCGTGGTTATCCTCAGACCTTGGGCCAACTCGCCCATCGTCTGAGGTCCATACTCGGCCAGATGAACCACGGCTCTTACCTGGGCGTTGGATATGCCCTGGTGACGCACTCTGTCGGGCACGCTCGTCGCAAGCGCCTTGCCTAACTCGGGGAGCAGCTTGAGAATCTCGCTCACCACGTTCTTTGATTTCACCAGCGGGCGGTCCATCGTACGCTCTCCATCTAAAAACTGTAGTCTCCCTAATTAGTGTACCCCTACGCGCGCAGCTTCACACCTGGTCCAGGAGACGCTTCTTCTGGGCTTGGAACTCTTCCTCCGTGATGATGCCTTCGTCACGCAGACCCGCCAGCGCCCGGATCTTCTCGATGGCCGATTCCTCAAAGGGAGACACACCTCGCGCGCGTTTGCGCAGATCCTCCGCGAATATCTCCGTCTGATCGCGAAAGTCGGCAGCCACCTTGCGAAAATCCTTGCTCACCTCCGCGGCGACCCGCTTCAGCTCTTCGACCCTGCGGGAGAGCTCTTCGTCGAATTGAGTCATGTCCTACTCCTTTCGCACATGGGGCTCGCCCTGCTCTCCGGCAGTCGGGTGGCGTCCTACGATGAGGCCGCAGGCGCCGCCTGGTCGAGCAGTTTGAAGGCGATCAGTCGGGCTTGGACGACCAACCGCTGCTTGGCACTGTAGATGGGGTGGCAGGTGGCAAGAGAGATCTCCTCCAGCCCGCGCTGGGCCACGGTGTCCACCTGGGTGGGAAACACGATCACCGAACGAGTGACTTCATATCGCAGGGCGGCATAGGGGGTCGTCAACTCGATGAGGTCCCCCTCGCCCAATTTGTCTAGTTTGAAGAACGGGGCACCGTAAGTCGTGCGGTGCCCGGAGACCACGAAGTTGCCGCCGGCGCCGGGCATAGGCGTCTCCGGCCAGTGACCGGGGCCCTCGCGGAGGTCGCCCCGGCCCGTACCTTGGATGACGATAACGTCCAAACCGATCTTGGGGATGGTCAGGCGGCCGAGTGCCGCGCCGCCGGAATCACCTATCTCTGCAGCGAAATCAGCGGCGGCCTGCGACAACTCGCGCGTCAGCGCAACACGGGCCGCCTCCCTGCCTTTCTCCTTGACCGTCTGGGCCTCGGCTCTCACGTCACCGAAGTCCACAGGCACTAGCACAGGATCGTCCTCCAGCAAGACGCCCGCACTCTCTCCTAGGACGGGGTTCGCTTCGACGAGGGCCCGCTCCAGACCGCGCTGCTCCCACCACGTGACCGCCCACGTGCCTACGGGATACAGGATCACGAGCACTCCGCCCAAGATGAGCAGATTGGCGATGCGGCGTCTCCATCGGCGACGGTCTGTCTTCTGCGCAGTCATGTGCCCTCCTAGCCGCGTTCCGCGCTGCGGGGGTGCGCCAGCGCCGGGTTGTCGCTCCTGCGAAAGTACTTCTCCCAGCCGCGCCTCACCCTGACCGGGCCGAGTTGGCGGAGGAGTTCCCCCCGGAGCAGCCGGGCGGGGTTGTCAACGGTCAGACCGTGGATGTCGGCGCGGGGAGCCCACGAGCGTAGTGCGTCCAACCCCTGCATCACCCCTGCGGGACGTCCGCGCCCATAGTGGGCGTCGCTGGCCACCATCGAGAACCATCCGTCGGCCAGCAGGCGAAGAAAAGTCTTGCGCGACGTACTCCCGAAGGTACCGACGAGACTGGGCAGGGTGCCCTGAGCCACGGCTCCGAGCCGCAGGAGTTCCTCCAAGGCGGCGGGATCCCGTTGGACCCTATCATTACGCTCAGGGTGAGCCAACACGGGGAGCAGGCCACGCAATCTCCACCGGAATACCGCCTCAGCAGCCCCCAGCGGCCACCCGGTGTACGGTAACTCCACCAGGATCGCGCGCGACTGAGAGCCCAGAGTCAGACCTTCGAGTTCGGATTCATCCAGGGAGGCGGCGAAGGAGAACGACAATTCGTAGCCGAGATGAAGACGGAGCGGGATGCCGGCCGTGGACAGCGCGCCTTCGACTTCCGACAGGACGTCGCGGCCCATGGTCAATCCCGGATCGCCGTGGTCACGAGCATGTGGCGTACAAATGACCTCATCGATCCCGTCCTGAACGGCCGAGTGCGCCAGTCGGAGGGTCTCGGACATGTCGGAGGCCCCGTCGTCCAGGCCCGGAAGCAGGTGCGAATGGGTGTCGATCATACGAGCGGGTACCCCTCACGCGCCGCGATAGCGCTAGTATTCGTTCGGTGTGCTCTACTATGCTAGACCAATCGGGCCTCTTCGCCCACCCGGACGGACGATAAGGCCACCCGAGCAGACGATATGATCGCCCGGTCGGACGACGCAGTATGGACGGACATGCCGCATTCGAGTAACCCCGAGGCGTGCCCGACGTTCTGAACCAGCGCGCCCGTCGGAGCGCTCGGCGGGGCGAAAGCAGGAACGGAAGGATGGAGAAAGATGCCGAGCCTTGACTCGATCAGCGAATGGGTGCTCGCGAACCTCTACCTGGTGGGCGCGGCAACCGGCGTCGTCCTCCTGCTGGTACTTCTCATCCTCCTACTGGTGGGACGCCGCGGACGGAGGTTCGACGAGCAGGCGGGCGTGCCGGGGGGCCGGCAGGAAGAAGGGCGCCTGGCAGGCAACGAGGAGACTGACGTCTTTGGGGAGACCCTCCCTCCAGCTTCGATGATGGAACCGCTGACGCCCCCTGCGGGTGAACCTGACGCCGACCAACCCGCAGACCACATCCCAGATGATCCGTTCATGCACGACGATCCAATCACGCACGACGATCCAATCACCCACGACGCGCCATTTCCCCACGACGAGCCGTTCACGGACACCTCGGATGAGTCCCCGTCCACGGCCGCCCAAGTCGATGACGCGGCCGAAGACACCTACCCATCCCCGTCCTCGGCCGCCCCGGTCCATGACGCGGCCGGAGACACCTACCCCTCCCCGGACCCGGGCCCGGCTCCAGCGCCGGAGACCCTCCTCCCGGCGTACGTGCCGCCCGCCAAGCCACTGGGGGATCACGCCCGCGACATCGTGCAGGGCCTGATCCAAGGGCAAGGGGACATCACCATCGCGGAACTACGCAGGTTGGACCTGGTAAGGCCGGAGAAGGTGCTGGAAGTGGCGGACGAGCTAGATGCGAGGCTGCAAGGCCGAGGTAACGAGTCGCAGCGCGCCCGACTGGCCAAGATCAGGCAGCATGCGGAGATGCTCATGCCCCCGGTGGCGGACCTCAGGGTCGTCGAGACCGAATACGCAACCCCCGCTCCCGGTGACGAGGAGGCGGCTGCGATCGAGAGCGGCGCGGCCGAACCGGAACTTGCGGTCTTCGAGAGCGCCGCGCTCGAAGAGGAACACGGGATCTTCGAGAGCGGCGCATTCGAAGAGGTAGGCGCCGCACTCAGGCCTGAGAACACCCCGACGCCATCGGAGGCCTGGGACGACGCCGTCGAACAGTCGGGCACGCTCGGGTCTTCGCCGGATCGGCAGCCCGGGATCGCTCCGTTGTTCACCTCGGCGCTGGAGCCTGTGATCGGGGAGGCGGTCGCTATCGAGCCCGCGCCCGAGCAGATGGCAGGGCCGGCGGCTGGGCCATTGGGTGAGCCGGCTGCAGAGGCGACGACTGAGGCGGCGGCTGAGGCGGCGGCTGAGGCGGCGGCTGAGCTTCCCGCGGCGGAAGGCGTCCTCGGACTGGATCAAAGCGAGCGCGTCGCCGCCCTGGACTCCCTCACCCCCAAAGAACTCGGCAGGCTGTTCTCAGCCACAGACGACAAGACCGCGAAGCTGTCGATCGTCGACGCTCTCGAGACGATGCCGGGAGTGGAGACGATGTCGGTGATCCAGCTCATCCTCGACGACCCGTACCCCGAGGTCCAGCTTCGCGCCCTGGATGCGGCGGAGCGTCTGCTGGGACAAGAGTAGCGGCGGCCCCTAGCCGCGGGCTTCACCGCGGCGGCGGCGCTCGGCGGCCCGCGCCGATCCGCGCCGATCGCGAGCCTCAGTGTCCAAGGAGCCGGCGGGAACTCCGCGCGGGGGCCATCCAAGCATTCCCGCAGGGTGTCAGACGAGGAGCGCGCGGGCCTCGTGGATCAAGCGCTCCGGGTCGACTCCACGTCTCCACGCCACGAACGGCGCGCGTTTCGCAAGGTCCAGCGGTTGGGCGTGAAGGTCGGACCCATCGAGGGACGCTGCCCCGCCGCCCGATTCGGCTACCATGAGGAACCCCCCGGCGACGTCGACCGAGCGCGACGGCACCGGCGCAAAGAGCGCGTCGGCGATGCCGGCGCTGAGATGGCACAGACAGAGCGCGAGTGAGCCGATCTGGCGGATCCTCATCTCCGTGCCGGCGGCCTCTCCGGCGAGGCGGCCCAGATCGCGATACGCGAAGGTGTGCCCGTGCGGGCGACC
>JBBRDB010000187.1:0-5055 GCA_038204345.1 Thermoleophilia bacterium
CACAGCGGCGGGCCGTTCAAGCCCTTCCCTCGAAATGACTCAAACTGGAGGTTGAATGGACGCAAAGATCATGGCGGGGGTGCCCACGGGCAGGGTGCTGACGGCGCAAGTAGCGACCGTGGGGGAGCAAGGCCGGCCGTCTCGAGGGAGGCCACGGGGCTACCAACTCCTCCGGTTCGTAATCCAGGCGGCCGTACTCCTCTACGTCATCCTTGCTGCGATCGGCCACTCGGTCAGCTGGTCCTGGACGGCGAATCTTCATACGATCTGCCCGTTCGGTGGTGTCGAGAACCTCTACACCTACTTCACCACCGGTAACTACGTAGCGAAACTCCATGACGCCGTGTTCGTCCTGCTGCTCGGGCTGGTGGCCGGCCTCATCCTCACGGGCAAGTCATTTTGCGGGTGGATATGTCCTTTGGGGACGGTCCAGGAGCTTCTCGGCAAGGTGAGCCGCTTCGTTCGAGGGGGCCGTCCCAGTATGGCCCTTCCCCCCCGACTCGACCGCGTGTTGAGCTACGGCAAGTATGCCGTCCTTGTCTGGCTGCTCGTGCAGACCGCGAGAACGGGAAGGCTCGCTTTCGAAGCGTACGATCCTTACTACTCCCTCTTCAACATATGGAGCGACGAGATCGCCTGGACCGGGTACCTCGTCGTGGGTATCACCCTGGGTCTCTCACTCTTCCTGGAACGTCCCTTCTGTCGGTACGCCTGCCCCCTAGGCGCCGTGAACGGGATCTTCAACAAGTTCTCTCTCCTCACCTTGAGGCGCGACCCCGTAACCTGCATCGACTGCGGTCGCTGCGACCGAGCCTGCCCGGCGAACATCTCCGTATCCACAGGCATCGTTGTTGCAGACGGTGAGTGCACCCGCTGTCTCAAATGCGTCGAGGCCTGCCCCGTCAACGCCAAGGGGACGGACACTCTTAGGGTCCGGTCTCTCTTCGGACGGGTAGCGAACCGGGGAGCCTCACTGCCCGTCCCAGCGTTCTACTCGGTGGCCATACTCGCTTTCGCCCTCCCCATCCTGATCACGAGCTTGACCGGGGATTTCAAGACCGAGGCCACCCACGTCTACACGTCGGCGGCCGATATCAAGGGCTCGTCACCGCTTGGAGACATCGTCGACAACTTCGGAGTGTCGAAGGCTGAGCTATACCGAGGATTCGCCATTCCAGACGAGGTGCCTCTCGAGACCAAACTGAAAGACGTGCAAGGGCTGATGAGCTTGGCCGAGGGGGCGGAGATCGTGGTGCCGGAGAACGTGCGCACGGCCGTCGGCGCTCTCGACCAGCCCGTGACTACTCTGACAGATGAAGCCGGCGTTCCGCCTGAGCGGATCGAAAGCGTGTTACGGGAGGCAGGACTGCAACAAGATGCCACGATCCGCCAACTCATACAGGAGGGGGCGCCGGGCGCGGTAGCGTACGTCCTCTCGGGAGAGTGGCCCACACCTGTCCCAATCGGCGGCGGAGTCGCCCCTCCCGTCACGTCCACCACCTCTTCGGTCGCCGGCGCCGAGGGCTCGCCCGGATCTCCGACCGGCGGCGGGACCGGCTCCTCAGACGGTGAGGAAACACCCCTAGCTGTCCGCGGCACGACGACACTCGGCGAGATGAAGGATCTGGTGGACGACTTCCCCGCCTTCCTGGCCGAGTTCGGCATCCCAGCGTCGGAGCCCTCGTCGGCACAACTCAAGGACCTGGCCGGCACGTATGGCCTCGAGGTCAGCGAGGTGCGGGCGTACGTCGGTGCCCAGTGACACGTTGCACTCGGCCAAGAATCCGAGGCCCGGCGCGGCAGCCATGACGTGGCGTCTGATGCAGCGCCTGGATATGGCCGATCAGGGAAGGTGCCTCAATCCTACACGGCGGCCCGATACACCGAAACGTCGCGTTCCAGCACGCCCGAGAGACGGCCCTTCTCCACCTCGAGGTCATGCCTGACCTGAAGGTTCAACCAGAACCTCTCGGTGGTGCCGAAGAACTTCGCCAGACGAAGCGCGGTATCGGCCGTGATCGAGCGCTTGCCATGTACGATCTCGTTGATGCGACGCGGGGGCACGGCGATGCTCTTGGCCAGCCGATACTGACTGATGCCGAGGGGCTCAAGGAACTCTTCAAGAAGAATCACTCCGGGATGGATCGGGTCCATCGTCGTCTCGTTCATCGTGGCCCTCCCTCAGTGGTAGTCGACGATCTCAACATCGAGGGCGTCGCCGTCCTTCCAGCGAAAGCAGATCCTCCACTGATCGTTGATCCGGATGCTGTGCTGTTCTTTGCGATCTCCCGAGAGTCTCTCGAGTCTGTTCCCCGGCGGCACTCGCAGATCGGAGAGGGATTCGGCCGCGTCAAGCATCAGAAGCTTCTTGAACGCGCTGCGACATATACCTGGCGAAAACCTCGTCGAGCCTCGACGATCGAAGACCCGCTCGGTGTCCAGATCTCGGAAGCTCCGGATCATGACGCCATGATAACGACTGGCGTTACTAGTGTCAAGAAGTGACGCGGAGGCGGAACCATCAACTCCTCCGAGTGGCTTGTGATTGCTCGAGCGCCGGCCACGGCCGGGCACATTGTGCCGCCGGAGCGGGCGCATCATCGCGACGGCGACGAACGCGAGGATACAGTGATCGCCCACGGCGAGCCATCAGGCTTTCGGCTGAGGTTGGAGGCCCACCGCGTCGCCCAAGGGTACCCTGATGCACGGCCGGGCACTGGTGGCGGCCTCAGCCCCCGGCTACCGCTTCGACCCCACCAGCACCCTCCGCAGTACGATGGCAAGAGTGGCGAGCCCCACAGCCGCGGTGACCGCACCGCTCAAGGCGGCGGCGGACGAGCCGAGGGCGTGCACCCCCAGGGCCACGGCCGCGATCGCGAGCAGCGCCCACCCGATTGCCCACAAGATGACGATGAGGAAGCCTCCTCCCACCGGATCGCCGCCGGTGAGCGTCAAGATGCTGCTCGGTATTCCCCCGCCACGCCGCGCCGACAGCGCAGCCGCCAGCACCATGACGGCCACCTCAGGGATCAGCAGCACGAACGCCCCGGAAACCACCGATGCTTCCACGAGGCCCGCCGCCCAGCCCCCGGAAATCGCAACGACGCCGAGAAAGGTCAAGATGACCCCCGGCAGGAGACAATGGAGCCCGAGGACCTTCCCGTAGCTCCACGGGAGCAGCACCTGCGAGACTATCGCAGCGTCGGCCTCGAGGCGCAACGGTTCGAGAAGCGAGCCGGCCGCCAGGTAGAGCACCACGGACCCCCCCACCAACGACCCCGGACGCCCCGGCGCCGCGGCCAGGATAAGGATTGCCCCGCCTCCCAGGGCCGCGCTCCAGATCAGCCGCACGGGCGAGCGGAGCAAGTTCAGCGCTCCCCGCCACGGTATAACGAGGAGGGCATGCCGCGGGACGCGTAAACGGAGCCGCAACTGCCACCGAGCCGAGCGTGACTCCCGGCGGGCCTTCACCACCGCGCGGGAGTCGAGTGAGTAGAGTCCGGCCACCATCCGCGCACGCGTGCGCGCCCGAGCCCGGAACGTCTCGAGCGAACAGGACCCTGCCGTCCGCATCAGGCCGATCCACCCCCCGCCGGCAAGGGCACCCAAGAGGACCAGACCGACCAGCCCGGGAACCCAATCCCCCGCGCGGAAGGGGAGCAGGCCCCACCCCCACGGACCCGACCAGAGCACCGCCTGCCGCTCCGCTCCTCCCGCCCTCGACCCGAGCACCAAAACGCCCGCCAGCACCAGAGCGGGCATGGTGAGCCGCAGCACCCACAGGGAGAACCGGGGAAGACGCTGCACCTGCCAGCCCGCGGCGACCACCAGTACGCCGAGGGCGAGACCGGCGGCCGCGCCCTGCACGACACCGCCGAGGTGGGCCTCGTGGATTCCCGGAGCCAGGCTGACCACCACGCCCAGCGCCGCACCCCCGAACCCCAGCAGCAGCCCCGCGTTCCGCAGGCGCGGCCACACCAGACCTCCCCGCGGCACAGGCGCGGTCAGGAGATGGGCGCAGTCCGCCTCGGAGAACGACACGAACCCTTGCCACGTGCAAAAGCGCAGGACGGCGAGGCCCACCAGGAAGACCGCGGGCGCGCCGACGATGGACCGGTACGGCCGGGTGAGATCGAGGAGAAAGGGGCCGAGTCCGTCCCATGCACCGAGGAGCAGGCTCCCCAGGATGCCCACACTCAGCAGCGCCATGTAGATCGTCTCGGCGTGCTCAAGAACGGACTTCCCCGGAGCCAGCTCCCGGCGGGCAACCAGCACATCGCGGGCGTCAACGCTCAACCACGTGCCCCTCTTCGATGTGAAGAGTCCGCGTCGCCACCTCGGCGGCGAAGGCGTCGGAATGCGTCATGAGTAGTACTGACCGGCCGCTCCCCAGGGCCTCCCCAACGATCTCCTTGAGCACCTCCACGGAGCGCCGGTCCAGGCCGACTACAGGCTCGTCCAGGACCAGCAAGGAGAAGGGGCGGATGAGCGCGCAGGCGATCGCTGTCTTCTGCCGCATGCCCCGCGAGAGCTGGGTGGGCAGGAACAAGGCGCGCTCCTCCAGTCCGAGGGCCACGAGGAGCCGGTCGCAGCGCCCGTCGAGGTCGTCTCCCGCCACACCGTGCGCTGCCGCCACGAGGTGCAGGTGGTCGGTGACCGTCATGTCGTCGTAGAGGGCGGGGGTGTCGGGCACGTAGGCCAGATGCGCGCGGGCGCTCACCGCGGCGGGTTCCTGGTGGATGGAGAACCCGCAGACCTCCGCCACCCCGTCGGTAGGCTCGAGCAGTCCGCAGATCAACGCGGCGGCGGTCGTCTTGCCGCTCCCGTTCGGACCCATAAGGGCCACACACTCGCCGCCCTCCACCCGCAGATCGAGCGGAGCCAGCGCCACCACCGGCCCGTAGGCGCGGGTCAACCCGTAGGTCTCGAGCACCGCGTCCGACTCACACGCGCGCGGGAGCGCGAGAGTGCGGAGGAGACCGGTCACGGGGTGTGGAGTCTGCGACGTCACAGGGAGACAGTATGCCAGGCGGAGGCGGGGAGAGTAGTCTTACC
>JBBRDB010000188.1:0-5050 GCA_038204345.1 Thermoleophilia bacterium
GAGGTCATGGCCGCATACTTCGATGGCATGGAGAAGCTCATCGTCCGCCGGGAGGAAGGGGAAAGACTGCCCGAACCCCGAACGGTGAGGAGCGTGGCCAGCTTCTTCGTGAGCCGCGTGGACACCCTGGTGGACAAGAAGTTGGAGCAGGCGGCGGAGGCGGCCGACGGTCCGAGTCGGGAACGACTGCTCGGTCTGCGCGGCCGCGCGGCCGTGGCCAACGCCAAGTTGGCCTACCAAGCCTTCCTCGAGACGTTCTCCGGCGCACGCTGGGAGAGGTTGTCGAGTGCCGGAGCTTTGGTACAGAGGCCTCTGTGGGCCAGTACGAGCACCAAGAACCCCGAATACAGCGACGTACTCTACGTAGATGAACTCATCGGTCCGGACACGGTGAATACCATGCCGCAGAACACCCTGGACGCCTTTCGGGACCACGGCACGCCGGCCGAGACGCTCACCCGAGATGTGGGCGCAGCCCGGGCACACATGGCAGCGCTTGCTGAAGCCGGCATCGACATGGCCGAAGTCACCCGGCAGCTTGAGGTAGAGGGAGTCAAGGCTTTCGCTGATTCCTTCGACTCGGTGCTCGACACCGTCCGCGAGAAACGGAAAGGCATGGTGGCGGGGGCGTAGGTCGGGCCCTGCCGACCGCCTTCACCGCACACACGATGAGCGCACAGCGATTCTTGGAGAACCCCTTCCGGGCGGGCATGCGACTGCGGATGACACCGCCGTCCGCGTCGATGGTGGTTCTGGGCGCGGCCGGAGACCTATCCCGACGTAAGCTCTTGCCCGCTCTGTACAGGCTGTATGCCCAGGGGCATCTGCCGGCGAGTTGCGCGATCGTGGGGGTGGCGCGTCGCGACTGGGACAGAGCGGCGTTCCAGAAGATGGTCCGAGACGCACTGGATGAGCACGCGGGTATGGCGATTGCCGAGCATATGTGGGAGGGCTTCGCAGAGAATCTATACTTCTGCTCCGCCGATCTCGGCAGCGGAGACGCCTACGCCCGCTTGGACAACGAACTCGAGGATATCGATAGGTCACGGGTGCATACCGGGAACCGACTGTACTACCTAGCCGTGCCGCCGAGCACGTATCTAGAGGTGATCCACGGTCTTGGAGAGCTGGGCTCCTCCGAGCGCCATGGCGGATGGACCCGCATCGTGGTGGAGAAGCCATTCGGCCATGATCTGGAGAGCGCACAGGTCTTGAACACGGCTCTCGCCAGGTGGTTCCGCGAGGAGCAGGTGTTCAGGATCGATCATTATCTGGGGAAGGAGACGGTCCAGAACATATTGGTCTTCAGGCTTGCCAACGCCATCTTCGAGCCGCTGTGGAACAGCCGCTACGTGGACCACGTGCAGATCACCGTGGCCGAGGAGATCGGCATCGAGCAGCGAGGCGCCTACTACGAAGAGGCAGGCGCGGTCAGGGACATGATCCAGAACCACGTGCTGCAACTGCTGGCCTTGGTCGCCATGGAGCCACCCATCACCTTCTCCGCCGGACCAGTCCGGGATGAGAAGGTCAAGGCGCTGATGGCCCTGCGTGCTCTGAGGGGACGCAAAGTGGACGAGGCCGTCGTGAGGGGTCAGTACACCGCCGGCCTATCGCACGGCGAGTCTGTGCCCGGATATCTGGAGGAGAAGAACGTATCGCCCGTGTCCACGACGGAGACCTACGTGGCCATGAAGGTGTTCGTAGACAGCTGGCGCTGGGCGGGCGTGCCCTTCTACCTGCGTACGGGTAAGCGGCTGCCCAAAAGGGCGTCCGAAGTGGCCATCCAGTTCAAGCGGCCGCCGCTACCCTTGTTCGGCGAGATGGTGGCGGCGGAGACCGATCCGAACGTCCTAGCCATCCACATCCAGCCTGACGAAGGGATCACGCTGAAATTCGGGTCCAAGGTACCCGGGCCGACGGTGCACGTGCACTCGGTCAACATGGACTTCCGATACGGGTCGTCGTTCGGCGCGCCGAGCGCCGACGCTTACGAGCGTTTGCTGCTCGACAGCCTTTTGGGAGATTCCACCCTGTTCACGCGCGCCGACGGAGTCGAGGTGGCCTGGTCGTTCGTGGACGGCATCATCGATCGGTGGCATCAGCCGGACGCCCCGCCCCCTCACACCTATGAGTCCGGGAGCTGGGGACCCGAAGCGGCGGAACAACTCATCGACGCGGACGACCGGGAATGGAGACGTCTGTGATCAGTTCCGAGGACAGCGTGGCCGATCTCGAATACACTTTGGGGAGTTCTCGCCGCATTCACCTGCGCGACGCCGAGAAGGAACTGCGCGATCTGTGGGAGACGGCGTCGAGGGAGGCGGAACGCAAGGGCCAGGAAGGAGTCCTGCGGCTGCGCGAGTTCAATCTAGTGGTCTACGCACATGGCGACGCCATCGCGGAGCGCGTGAGCTTAGTGATCGCGAGGATGGCGCAAAGGCACCCGGCGCGGGCCATCATCCTTCTCGATGTTGGCGTGGATGGTCGGGGGGAGGGGGCCACGGACGCGTGGGTGAGTGCCGCCTGTTACCTGACGCCTCAAGGCGAACGCCACGTCTGCTGGGAGCAGGTGACCATCCCAGCCTGGGGCAAGGCGGCGAATCTGCTTGACACGACGGCCATGCCGGTCTTGGTGCCTCATCTGCCAACGGTGCTCTGGTGGCCGGGTCAGCCCAACTTTTCGGGGGACGTCTTTCGTCGGCTCGGCGACGTCTCGAATCTCCTGGTTGTCGACTCTGCCGGGTTCACCAATGCTGTGGCGGGATTGTGCGCTTTGGCCGACGTGGTGCGGAGCGAGTCGCGCAACTACAACGTGAACGATTTGAACTGGGGCCGTCTTACTGCATGGCGGGAGATGCTCGCGGACCTATTCGACGACCCCCAGCGGCTCTCGCTTCTGGAGAACGTGACATCTGTGTATATCGTGTATGGGGCGGAAGACACATACGAACGGGTCGATCGGACCCGGGGGCCGGCCGCCGCCCGCGCCGCCCTGCTGGTCGGTTGGTTGGGATCGCGGCTCGGATGGGAGCCCGGAGAGGACGGCTGGTCGGTCGAGGGAGACCACGCGCAGGTCGCACTCCGCGATCCCGCACGCGACGATGCCGAGGTGCGCATCGACCTGGAGTCCAAAGTCCTGCCCGACTCCGTGCCGGGCGGTCTGGTCTCGTTGGAGATCACATTCGATCAGGCCGGACGGAAGGCAGGCACCCCCAGTGAAACGGGTAGCGTGAGCATCCGCAGGATGGGGGAATCATGTATGTGCGAATCACGGGTTGAGCGACCAGGGTTGGAGGTCGCCACGCGCACGGTCGACGTCACTCCCGTCCCCGAGGACCGCCTGCTTGCGGAGGAACTGGACCAGCTCGGCCCCGACCGCGTGTTCGAGGAGACCCTGCGTCTGGCAGCCACCCTCCTGCGGCTTCCCGGCGGCGACCTTCTGGTCTCGTCCGCCACGCTCGACTCGTGAGCAGCCGCCGGTGTTAGAATCCCTTCGCAACTCCACCCGGAACGCGTAAGGGAGACTCCGGTATGTCGGCTGACGATCAGAGTGCTGCGGCAGGCGGTCCGACCGGCAAGGTCCTTCTCGACGGCGATCGGCTGCAGCGCACACTTGTGCGCATGGCTCACGAGATCGCGGAGCAGGACCCCGACGTGGGCGCCATGGCTCTGGTGGGCATCCAGCGGCGCGGGGTGGAGATCGCCGAGCGTCTTGCCTCCTACCTCGAGGAGTTCTACGGCGCGCGGCCGTCTACCGGGGCCATCGACATAACCTTCTACCGCGACGACTACGACACCCGCGGGCCGGCGTACGACCAGCCGGTCGTGCATTCGACATCCCTCCCGTTCGACGTCCAGGGGCGGCGCATCGTACTGGTCGATGATGTGCTGTTCACCGGGCGGACGATCCGGGCGGCGATAGAGGCTCTTTTCGACTACGGCCGGCCGGCGGCGATCCAGCTCGCCGTCCTGGTGGATCGCGGCCACCGGGAGTTGCCCATCCGGCCCGACTTCGTGGGGAAGAATGTGCCCACCAGCCGCTCAGAGCGCGTGAACGTGAGCCTGACGGAGCTCGATGGGCACGACGAGGTGAGGTTGGAGCATCCGAGCGATTGACTGACCAAGGCGCCCAGAGAGGCCGAAAGGAGACTCACGCATGCACCTCATCTCCATAGATGACCTCTCCGTCAGCGATGTCGAGGGTCTGTTCCGACTGAGTGACGGCTTCCTCGAGGTGGCCTCGCGACCCGTCAAGAAGGTCCCCACACTCCGGGGACGCACTCAGATAAACTTGTTCTTCGAGGCTTCTACGCGCACGCTGACGTCGTTCGAACTAGCCGGCAAGCGCCTCTCCGCCGACGTCGTCAACATCAAGGCATCGGGCTCCAGCGTGTCGAAAGGGGAGAGTCTCAAGGACACCGTACTCACTCTGGAGAGCTACCGTCCCGATATCTTGGTCATGAGACACGATCGCGTGGGAGCCTGTCGTATGGCTACTCGGTACACCAATGCGTCCGTGGTCAATGCGGGCGATGGAGCCGGCGAGCATCCAACTCAGTGCCTTCTTGACCTCTACAGCCTGCACCGGGAGTTCGGGCGTCTCGATGGGCTCAAAGTAGCCATCGTGGGAGACGTGCTTCGGAGCCGGGTGGCTAGATCCAACATCTTCGGATTTCGGAAGATGGGGATCGATGTTCGACTCGTCGGCCCTCCGACCCTCATGCCGCCCGGGATCCACGACTGGGGTGTGCCCACGTTCGAGTCTCTGGACGCCCTTGAGGATGTTGACGTGGTCTACCTGCTGCGCATGCAACTCGAACGGGCGAAGGGACGTGTGGGTCCGGTGCCCAGCCTTCGTGAGTACAGCCGCGTGTGGGGTCTGGAGCCGGCCACGTTGCGTCCCGGACAACGGGTGATGCACCCCGGCCCTATAAACAGGGGCGTCGAACTCACCGGCGACCTGGCCGACGACGACCGCTCTCTCATCCTCCAACAGGTGGAATCCGGCTTGGCCATGCGCATGGCTATCCTCTACCACGTCCTCGCT
>JBBRDB010000189.1:0-4989 GCA_038204345.1 Thermoleophilia bacterium
CTTCGTAATCGAACCCCAGTTCGAAGGTGTGTGTGTGGTAGGTTTCGTTGAGGGTTTGGCAGCGGTAAAGACCGAAGACGCAGGAGAGGGCTACATCGACAAGGAGGGTAATTGGGTTATCCCACCTGAGTTCGAGGTCGCCGGGGACTTCAGCGAAGGTCTAGCAGTTGTACAGAAGGACGGCAAAGCAGCCTACATTGACCGGAGTGGGAATGTTGCCCTAATGATGGGCTTTGCGGAGGGAGTAGAACCGTTCAAGGGAGGCTTCGCTCGCGTAATGCTGGGCGGCAAGTGGGGGTTTATCGATAGGACCGGGGAGTTTGTGATCCCCCCGGTTCGATACTGCAAACTACGACTTTGTTGGCGGTAGAGCTTACGTGACTGAGGGTGGCAAACTGGGCTTGGTCGACACTGCCGGCGACTACGTGTGGCGAGAACCGTAGGATCGTAGTAAGCGTTCTTGCCTGGGTAGTACCCAAGGTGCCCATACTGAACAAGCTACTGGCATGAGTCCCAGATGGCGCCCCGTTTTGCATGGCCAAGAATACGGGTAACAGACACCTGTCCATCTTGAGAAGACAGGAATATAAGGAGGGCGCGCGGTGCTCATCATCTCGGATAACCTCAACGTGGCGCACAGTAAGGTAGCCAAGGCCGTCGAGGCTCGCGACTCGGGTTCCGTGCGCGAGTTGGCCCACAAGGTGACGGAAGCAGGCGCGGACGTCATCGATCTGGACATCGGGCTGCTGAAGTCAGGGACCGAGGACGCGCTGGTGTGGCTCGTCGATCAAGTGCAGGCGGTCAGCCATCTGCAACTGAGCCTCAACTCCCGTTCCGCTGAGGCCATGATCGCCGCGGCGCAGAAAGCCGCCACTAAGCCTATTCTGAACGCGTACAGCCTGCAGTCGGCGCGCCCGGCCGACGTCATGGGCAAACTCATCCCGTTCGCCGCTGAGAACGACCTTGAGATCGTGCTGCCCGCCTTCGGAGAATCCGGCCCGCTGCTCGATCCGGATGAGCGCGCTTCACGAGCGCAGGAACTAGTCGATGCGGCCGTTGCCGCGGGAGTGGATCCGGAACGGATCTTCGTTGACCCGGTCGTGGTGCATCTTGGTGGCGGCAACGGTCAGCAGCATGCGGCCGCCGTCCTCGACACCATGCGCCTTCTCACCACGATCTTCGATCCGCCGGTAAAGACGCTGGCCGGCGTTGAGTATGTGTCCCAGGGAGCGCCGTCGGAACTGCGGTCGGCTATCAACCGCACCTACCTGGCCATGCTTGCCGCTCTAGGCCTGAGCGCGGCCATCGTCGACGTGATGGATGCGGCAACCATGCGCGACATCAGATTGATCAAAGGGCTGCGGAATGAGTCACTCTACTCGGTGTCCGACGCGGGCCTCTAACCACCCCACGCCGGTCTCCAGCCACCAATCCGGACTCTCAGCTCGAGACGGGCGCCGATAGGGCGCCCGTCGTTCGTTCCGTCGCCGGGTCGCCGGCGTCCGGGCTACGTCCAAGCTACCCCTGCTCCGCGACTAGGATGCGGTGGAAGATGCCACAGGCTGCCGGGCCCGGTAGTCTTCGATCGCCTTATGCAGGCCGTCGGCCGCCAGGTTCGAGCAGTGCATCTTGGCGGGAGGGAGCCCGCCCAATGATTCCGCCACGCTCTTGTTGCTGATCTCTTCCGCTTCATCCAAAGTCTTGCCGATGGCCATCTCGGTCACCATGCTGGAGGTGGCCACCGCTGCGCCGCATCCCAGCGTTTGGAACTTCACGTCTTCGAGACGATCGTCCTTCACCTTGATGGTGATGCGCATCATGTCACCACAGGTGGGGTTGCCGACTTCACCCACTCCATCGGCGTCCTCTATGACGCCCGTGTTGCGAGGGTTGCGAAAGTGGTCCATCACCGCTTCTGAATACACTGTTTCCTCCTTAACGCCTCATCACGAGAGGCTTTCCCCGCGTATGGGACACTATTCCCGGTGTGCGTGTGGGCTACGCCACCGCGCTACGTCACCGGCTTGTTGTACACGGGCGACATGTCACGCAACCGGGAGACGATACCGGGGAAGCTATCCAAGAAGTAGTCGATGTCGACGTCGGTATTGGAGCGCCCCAACGTGAGGCGCAAGGAGCCGTGCGCTTCCTCCGCCGGAATACCCATGGCCAGCAGGACATGGCTCGGTTCGAGGGAACCGGTGGTGCAGGCCGAACCCGAGGATACGCCGATGAGGTTCATGTCCAAGCACAAGATCATCGCCTCGCCCTCGATGCCTTCCACGCGGAAGTTCAACGTGTT
This sequence comes from Thermoleophilia bacterium, assembly GCA_038204345.1. Classification (GTDB taxonomy): domain Bacteria; phylum Actinomycetota; class Thermoleophilia; order RBG-16-64-13; family RBG-16-64-13; genus JAHJSA01. The sequence continues at coordinate 2,303 of JBBRDB010000189.1, forward strand.
GTCCAGCCGGAGCGTCGGATGCCCGTTCAGAGCGATGTCGGGGATGCGTTCCTGCAGGCCTTCCCACAAACGGTCGCGGAGGGTGCGCTCGCGCACGGACTCCTCGGGCATCCTCTCGCCGGCCAGTTGCAACGCTTTAGCTAAGCCGATGATACCGGGCACGTTTTCAGTGCCCGCGCGGCGTCGCCGCTCCTGGGCGCCTCCGTGCATGAGGGGAGTGACCCGCACCCGTTTGCGTATGTAGAGTGCCCCGACGCCTTTGGGGCCGTAGAGTTTGTGCCCGGTGAGCGAGAGCAAGTCGACGTTCAAGGCCTCCACGTCGATGGGGAGCTTGCCCACCGACTGCACGGCGTCGGTATGGAATATGACGCCCGCTTCGCGCGCGATGGCGCCGATCTCCGATATGGGCTCGATGGTGCCCACCTCGTTATTAGCGTGCATGATGGAGATGAGGACAGTGTCCGAGCGGATGGCCTTTCGCACGTCTTCGGGATCGACCAAGCCGGTGGAGTCCACCGGCACCTTCGTCAACTCATATCCGCGCTTCTCCAGGAATTCCATCGGCTCCAACACAGCATGGTGCTCGATAGTGCTGGTGATGAGGTGCTTGCCCTTGTTCTGTTGAGCATCGGCGACACCTTTGATGGCCCAGTTATCGGACTCGGTGCCACCGCTCGTGAAATGGATCTCCTCAGGCTTCGCTCCCAGCCGTTCGGCCACGGTGGCCCTGGCCTCCTCCATGGCGGTATTCGCGTGAAGGCCCAATGAGTAGAGGGTCGAAGGGTTGCCGAACTGCCCGCGGAGCCACGGCTCCATGGCCTCCAAGACTTCCGGCTCAACCGGAGTGGTGGCGGCGTGGTCCATGTAGATGATGTTATCCATCGATCGCCTTCCTCGCTTATTATCGCCGCAATAGTAACACCTGGGCCCGACGGCTCGGATGTCAGAAGCCCCCTCGCCCAAGAGGTTTCCAATTTTTGCTCGGTGTAATCCAACGTTCTGTTGAAGACTTAGGCGGAGGTGTGGTAGCGTGCTGACCGTCATCGGACTTTGTCGCTGCGATTCTGAAGCATGCCCAGGGGGGCCCGGATGAAGAGAATGCCGCTGATCGTCGGCGTCCTTCTGGTTGTTATCGCTGTTCTTACAGGGTTGGGTCTCAACTACACTTCGAGCCCGTCGTTCTGCTCTTCCTGCCACACCATCGCCCCGTTCACTGAAGCGTGGGAAGGCTCGAGCCACGAGCAGGTAGACGTCACCTGTATCGATTGCCATTTCGACCCCGGGGCCGTCGGCTATATCAAGGGCAAGACCTACTCGGTGATCAAGCTGGCGCAATGGGTCATGGGCGAGACCGAGAAGAAGCCGGAAGCGGCCCGCACCATCGTGGCGAGCTCATGTCGACATTGCCACACCGACCCCCAGTCCACGTTCATGCCGCATGCCTTTCACACAGAGACGGCCAACCTGGAGTGCGTTGAGTGTCACAGCGGCGTCGTCCACGGCTCCGAGTTGGTAGGGGAGGAGAAGCCCCAGGCGGCCGCCGACCCGCAGTTCTGCAACTCGTGCCACACCGGCGATTTCGCCCCCATCCTGTTCACGGCCATCGAGCCGGCCGGCCGGGAGCACCCCGGGGCCCCCAAGATCGACGTGAACGTGTGGCGCAACATCCATTGGCGCATGGCCGACGCTCCCGCGGTCATCGACGGCAAACCCTACGACAAGATCGAGAAAGACACCTGCCTCGCGTGCCACCAGGAACCTACCGTGGCCAGGGCGTGCAAGAGTTGCCACTTCGCGCGCGTGCCGGTCTTTCGGCTCTCCACCTCGGCGGAGCAGGCCAGCGGACTGCCCGTTGGTATCTTCGCCGTGCTGTTCGCTCTGCTCATGTTGACCGTGTTTCTCAAGAGCGGAGATCGCGGCCGGGTGTTCTCGTCACGGTGGATGCGGGGGTTGCTTGCCCTCATAGGAATCTCCGACGTGGTGGTGGTGTACTTCATCATCCGCGATACCCTCGTCAAAGAGACCGGCTCGTTGGAGATCGGAGCCACGACCGTGTGGATCACCTACCTCATCCTGAGCATAGCTATTATCTTGCTGGTGCTCTACGAATCCATCATCTTGCCCGGTCGCGCGCGTTTCGTCCTTCTACCGGAGACCCCCGAAGAAGAGATCTACGTGCCCGATCACAACGTGTGGTTGAAACACGCCGACGCGACGACCGAGGTCGAAGGCGACGAACCCGACCCGACCTACCGCTTCGGCGCCCACCCCACCCGCGAGGACCGCACCCCATGACAGAGACCCACCCCCCGGCCGAGGAGAGCCTCTCCCGCCGCAGTTTCCTCACCTACATACTCGGTCTCTCCGGGGCCTTGGGCCTGGCGGGCCTGCTCGCCCCTATCGTTCGCTACGCCTACCCGGTGAAGCGGGCCCAAGCCCAGCCCAAGGTGCGGGTGGCCGCCCTCTCGGAGCTCACCCCCCTGCAGGAGATGGTGGAGTTCGACTACCTGGAAGCCCCGGCCGGCCTCATCCTGCTTGCGGACGGCACCCCCAAGGCCTTCTACCTGGCCTGCACCCACTTCGGCTGCATCGTCTCCTGGCGGGAGGAGGAAGAGGACTTCTACTGCCCCTGCCACGCCGGCATCTTCGCCCCGGACGGCAGCGTCCTCTCCGGTCCTCCCCCCAAG
>JBBRDB010000190.1:0-4985 GCA_038204345.1 Thermoleophilia bacterium
TACGAGCTCATCGGCAAGCAGGTCGAAGTCCGCTCTACGCGCGACATCGTGGAGATCTTCCACGATGCTCGCCGCGTCGCGAGCCACCCGCGTTCGCGCGCCCGCGGCGGTCACACCACCGATCCGGCGCACATGCCCAAGAACCACCGCGCGCATGCCGAGTGGACGCCCGAACGCTTCGTCCGATGGGCGGCCGACATCGGCCCACACACCGTTGACGTCATCGAAAAGATCCTCGACGGCCGCGTCCATCCGCAGCAGGCGTTCCGCTCGTGCCTCGGTATTCTGCGGCTGGCCAAGCACACCTCGCCCGAGCGGTTGGAGGCCGCCTGCCAACGCGCGAAGGCGCGCGGTGTCGTCCGCTACCGGAGCATCAAGTTCATCTTGAAGGCCGGCCTCGACGCCGAACCCATTGCCCCGATCGACGCCGTTGTCACCCCGACACACGCCAACATCCGCGGCGCTGACTACTTCATATAGGAGGTCCTCGTGCTCATCCAGCCCATGCTCGACAAGCTCGACGCCCTGCGCCTCTACGGCCTGCGCGCCGGTCTGGCCCACCAGCTCGGCAGCCCGCAGTACGCCGAACTCGCCTTCGAGGAGCGCCTCGGCCTGCTCATCGACGAGGAGTGGACCGCCCGCTCCAACGCCAACTTCCAACGCCGACTCAAGGCCGCTCGGCTTCACCAGAACGCATGCGTGGAGGACCTCGACATCAAGCCCGAGCGCGGCCTCGACCGCAGCGTCATTCTCAGCCTCGCCGGCGGCGGTTGGGTTGCGCAGCATCAGGGTGTCATCGTCCTCGGCCCGACCGGCGCCGGCAAGAGTTTCGTCGCCTGCGCCCTTGGCCACGCCGCCTGCCGCCACAACCACACCGTCCGCTACGAGCGCCTCGGCCGTCTGCTCACCGCCTGCGCCATCGCTCACGCCGACGGATCGTTCACCCGCCTGCTCGACGCCCTACGCCGTGTCGATATGCTCATCCTCGACGACTGGCTCCGCGATCCGCTCACCCCCGCCCAGGCCCGTGATGTCGCCGACATCCTCGACGACCGCTATGGCCTGCGCGCCACCCTCGTCGCTTCACAGGTCCCCATCGAGGACTGGCACGTCCGCCTGGCCGATCCGACCCTCGCCGACTCCGTCCTCGACCGCCTCGTCCACAACGCCCACCGCATCCAGCTCAAAGGAGAGTCCCAGCGAAAGTCCCGTGCCGCCCTGGCCATGTCGATCACTGCGAGCTAACCTTGCGGCGTCCGCCGCCTGCGGCGTTCTGTGATCGCCATGCGCCGGAATACCTGATCGCCATCGCCGGAATGTGCACCCGGTCGGCGAATTCTCCAGTGCACAGTTGAGGCAGCTGGCGTTGGATGCGAAGCGGCAATCGCTTGGTATCTAGGGAGGCGAGGGTCTTTCCTGCCGGAAGCGCCGCTGTTTTGGCCAAGCGTTCGACGCGATGCTGGCGGCGACCCTCGATCTCCCGCTCCAGAATCTCGCGGATCACCGTTTCCAATGACCAGTTTTCACGCTCACCGGCCTCCAACACTTGGTCGACGACGCTGACGGCGGTCGGCATGGACAAGGCTTTAAGGTGAATCCGGAGGATGTCACGCTGCGACATCGTCCACCTCCCGACCCAAAAGCTTGTCGTAGTCCGCCAGGCAGGGGTCGCCGGTGACCGGATCGGCGACCACCGAGGTGGCCGGGACCAAGCAAGCTTTCACGGTCTCGTCGTCCCAAGGGCTTGCATTAGCCAGAAGCGAGGCCAAGATTGAAGCGACGTCGGTCTCCAAGGTCGTGGCCGCCAACTTCAAAATGCGCAAGTAGGCTAGGTCCGCTCGGCGAGCCGACAAGCGAGCGCCCAACGCTTCCCAAGCTTGGCGGAACACCAACGATGGGAAAAGCTCGTCGCGGTAGCGGTAGTTACGGAAGCCACCGGGCTTGCGCAGCAGGCTGTCGATAACGTGGCGGACCTGAATCATGTGCCGCTTGGGTCCGGTCAGCCGGGACAGTTGCTCGATTCGGGCATTGTCGTAGTAGATCGCCAGGGTGCGCTCGGTGGCATGGACCGTGACGATCTGCCCCACCAGGGAGCTGGGCAAAGAGTAGGTCCGTTTGAGAATGCGGATCGTTCCGTCCCGGCTGACGCGGACCTGCTCCGTGCGCATTGCTGGGAGAAGCGGCTCCACCAGCGGTCGCATGACGGCCTTCTCCTCGGCCAAGCGCGCCTCGCGACCCTTGTTTCGCCGACGCAGGACGACCTCAAGAAACGCCTCGTAGTCCGGCTCGCTCTGAAAGTCCCGATTGCCCCGCAAGAGCAAGGCCTGCTCAACGGCCCGCTTGAAGCTGCCGTTGGCGGCCTCGATGTCGCCATTTTCGTCCGGCGAACCGACGTGCGTCGTGCGCGGCTCTATCTGGAGCTCGGCCATGAGTCCGGCGTAGGCCACGTTGTAGCGCCAGCGGCCAGACCGACCGGCCTCTCGAAGTTGATGCGTCGCCGCCGTCGACTGATCCGTCTGGTGGATGGCCGGCACGAAGCCCAACTCCCCGAGCGTGCTCTTGAGACCATGCTCAAGAGCCAGGAAAGACTCCGACCGAGCGATGCGCCCCCACTCCCAATTCGAGTAAGCCAGCACGCTGTGTATTAAGAGGTGCGGAAATGGCTCTCCGGCGATGGTGATCGCCAGCTTGGTCATCCACGTCCCGTCCGTCTGCATGACATCGCCCGGCCGGCGCAGCTGCGGCAAGCTCACCACCTGCTCGACATGCTGGCTCCGCCAGCGCCGAACATGCCGCTGCAGGCTCCGAAGTTGGCCAGGCTCGTACTTTCCGGGCTGACTTTCACACAGCCAGTCGAACAGCGCCTTACTTTCTAGGGTTGGCGCGGCCTCCAGCTGCGCGGTCACCGCCGGCCAGTCGGCCTCAAAGGGGTTTGCCCGCGTCTGGTAGGTCCGCGGTTTTCTCAGTTCGCTCGGCTTACGGAGCTGCTTCAGGTAGTACGCCACCGTCCGGCGGTCGCGCAAGTTTGCCTTGGCTGCCGCCTGCCGCTGGGTTCGGCCCTTCTCAAGTTCCTTCATTGCTATCTCCACTTGGACGTCTGTGGCCGTCATGGGCATCCCCTCACTTTCCTTGGAGGAGTCTACCGCCGGCCTTTCAGGCGCCCGAGAAGTGTCGGTTTCTAGTTGTCGTTGCTGTCGGTTTCTAATTGTCGTTCAGCGCTTGGCCTGCCGACAGGCGGGCGACGCCAAGGGCGGCCGCGGGTAGCGTGGCGAGACGACGCAAGAGATGAGGAGGGTGTCGGGCCGGGGGCACGGAGTGCGCAGCAGAGGGCGAAGGCAGCCCACACCGTGTCGTTCAATCGCCACGCCTACAGCACGCTCTAGAGCCCCAATACGACACGCCCGTAGCACGCCTGCTCGCGCCTCGCTGGCCCGGCCCCGGGCCGCTGCTCATCAGCTACCCGGCCCCTTCAGCGCAGTTTTGTTCAGCACACCCATTGACATAGATTTTAGTATGGACTAACATTAGAACATATGTCCTATACGCCAGGAGGGGGGGATCGGTCTGCCTAGACCAGAGATCGATTCCTCTGCCGACCACGACCGCGCTCGACTTGAAGGGTTTACCAGAGGGCAGCACCTTGCGCTGCCCGCCCATCGGGTTGTTGACCAGGTGACGATCCTCTCGCCGTGGTGCCCCGCTCCTCAACAGAATCCTGCTGGATCAGGGGTGGTCGAGTCCCTTGTAAGCGACCACAGCCCGCAGAGATCTCCGGCGCTTGGCCTCTTGGCCGTCGTCCGATGTACCGCCTGTGACTTTCACGCCGTTGCGGGTTGGGTTCGCTCTGGCGACATCGGGATCACGCCCCTTCTCCTTGGAGGTGTCGACCCAACAACGCCCGATCACTGACCAACTTCCCCGAGCACGCGGCGCGTGCTCCAGCCTCCACCCGCTCTTCTCGATTTGGTAGTGACAGGTTTTCCACGCCCAGATGCGTAGACACACCGAGTGGGTCGGCCGATCTGGCGTCGCGCTTGACGCCACCCGACCGGGCCGCATGGGGACGGGAGGTTTCCATCATGGGTAAACTTGTTGCACCCAAGCCCCGCAGCATGCACAAGGAGGTGCCAGAGCTCAACCTTATCCGACGTCTACTTTCGCCCGACTCGATCGCCGATCAGCTGTCCGCCCTTGCAGCCCTCTCTGAGTGCATCCTCTCCGTCCTCGGCCCGCTTCTGCGAGGCCTTGATCCCGACGGCCAAGCGATCCTCGCCACCGAGGCGGCCCAGCATGTTTTGCAACAGATCCGTGCGGGCGCGTTTGACCTGAACGAGGCCAAACGCCCCGAGTCTGCGCTGGCGTGGCTTCACAGGGTCGCCATCAACTACGTTCTCTCGGATCAGCGCCGGCGGCTCGCCGAACAAAACGGTCTGAAGAGGTTGGGGTTCCGGTAGTTTTCGGACAAAAACGTTGGATAAGGAATCCCTACCAGAGACGGGCGGGCGCCCAGCTCAAGCCATCCTGATCTGCCCGGGCATGGCCTGTTACTAGGCGTATTGTGTCGCCGCTCACCTTGCCGAACCGGGCCATGCCCGGTCTAATCTTGTCCCCATGATCAGCTGACCGGCGTGACCAGATCCCAATAACCGATGCCTGCTGCGGGCATTCTAGACCTATTCGGATATCTGGATCACGCTGGCATACAGACGATCATCTGCAATCGTAAGTGAATCTAAGAATACCCGCACCGATGCCAGCGCGTTCCGACAGGATGCTCGCCAGTGTTTTGTCGTGATTATATGAATAGGAAATCCGATCATGTGTCGACCCGCCCATAATTATATCTCGTTCGGCAATCATGCCATCAATGTAAATCCACTCCACTTCCCGGTCTATTGTCCCATTCATATCAGAATCGGTCGTCAAGGACACTGGTCGTTTCTCTTCGTCATAACTCACCACCGAGCTCTCGGTCTTCCCAAACC
>JBBRDB010000191.1:0-4977 GCA_038204345.1 Thermoleophilia bacterium
ACGGCAACATCGTTATGCCCTGCTGGATCAGGCGGCCGGGAGGGTGCATATTGACCACCTCGGCGGACCCCGGGTAACCGACCGGACCCGCGTTTCGCACGACAAGGATCGACTCTTCCGAGATGGACAGGTCCGAATCCTCGATGTGCGCTCGGTAGTCTTCCGGACCGTCGAAGACAACCGCGGTCGCCGTGAAGCCGTTGTCCCCCGCGCTGAGGAATTGTGCCCTGAAGTCGTCACTGATAACCGAGGTCTTGATGATCGCGGAGCTGAACAGGTTTCCAGAGAGCACCATGAAGCCGGCATCCTTCATCAGCACATCGTTGTAGGGGCGAATCACATCGCGCTCCAGAGTGCGCCAGCCTCCGTAGGTCGTGGAAACCGTTTCACCAGTGACGGTCATGGCCTCGCCACGTAGTTCGCCAGCGAACAGCAACTCTCCCATAATGGCGGGCACTCCGCCCGCCCGATAGAAGTCTTCGCCGAGGTACTCCCCGGATGGCTGCAGATTTGCCATCAGACCGATGCCGTGCCCGATGTGGTCCCAGTCCTCGATGTCGAGGCGAACGCCCATGTGCGCGGCGATCGCGTTGATGTGGGGTGGGCAGTTGGTCGAACCGCCGATCGCCGAGGTCACGACAATGGCGTTCTCAAACGCCTCGCGCGTCATGATCTTGCCGGGAGTCAGGTCTTCGTGAACCATCTCGACGATGCGAGCGCCGGTGCGGTATGCCATGGTCGCTCGCTCGGCATACGGTGCAGGAATTGCCGCACAACCGGGCAACGACATCCCGATCGCCTCGGCCAGGCTATTCATCGACAACGCCGTGCCCATGGTGTTGCAGTGTCCGGCACTCGGGGTCGCCGCGAGCACCTGGTCGACCAGTTCGGACTCGGTGATCTCCCCCGCAGCGAGCTTGCGCCTGGCCTCCCAAAGCACCATCCCGCTGCCTGCCCGCCGGCCGTCCAGGTAACCGTTCAGCATGGGCCCACCGGACAGGACAATCGACGGGATGTTCACGGTTGCGGCTGCCATCAGACAGGCCGGCGTGGTCTTGTCGCAACCAGTGGTCAGGACCACTCCGTCAAAGGGGTACCCAGCCATGATCTCGACCAGGCCAAGGTAGGCGAGGTTACGGTCCAGGGCAGCGGTCGGGCGACGCACGGTCTCCTGCAACGGATGAACCGGAAACTCCATCGGGATCCCGCCGGCATCCCGGATCCCCGCCTTTATCCGCTCGGCCAGCGCCAGGTGATGGCGATTGCACGGGACGATATCGCTGCCGGTCTGGGCTATCCCGATGATCGGGCGGCCGGACTGGAGCTCGCCCCTGGTGATTCCGTAGTTTGCAAAACGTTCCAGATAGACCGCCGTCTCGGCCGGTTCATCCGGGTCGTTGAACCAGATCTCACTCCGGAGGCGTTTGCGGTGCGCGAGGTGATCGCCATCCGTCTTCTCCATGCCACTACCCCTTTCGCTTGGATTCGTTGCGACGCACACCCACCAGAGCTCGCTCAGTCCGCAGGCGCAAAGGTGTCGTACAACCTGACCACGCGCTCGAGTTCGGCAAGGCCTGCGGCATCTGGCTCTTCCAACGACATCCTCGGCCAGCCCGCGTCGATTCCCTGCATCCTTAGGGCCGCCTTCATCCGTGCCATGTCGCCTCGCACCGTGTCAACGGCGTCGTCAACAGCCACTTGCGCCACCGCCAGTGCCGCGTCGTCCGCACCGGCCGCAAGCTGCGCGACGATGTCGGTGAATGGCTTTGGCAACACGGAGGCGATGCCGGAGACGACGCCCTGCGCCCCATACTCGGCGACTTTTGCAATGTCTCTGTCGCTCCCCGTGTAGATGATGAACGCGTCGGAAACGACTGCCCGGTATTCCGCCAGTCGTGCTATCGGTTCATCGCTGACCTTCACCCCGACAATGTTGGGCAGTCTGGAAAGCTCCGACATCAGCTCTGCGGTGATGAAGTTGCCGGTGCGCGCCCGGAACACGTATAGGAAGACGTCAAGACCCTCGGAAGCCTTCGACACTGCCGTGTAGAAACGCAACATCTCAGCATCGGTGACCGGGAGGAAGAACGGCGTCATCACCGCCACTTCCTTCACCCCGACCTTGCGTGCTTGGTCAATCAGGCGACGCACCTCGAACAGACTTGCCGCACCGACCTGCACGATGCACCGGATCTGGGCGAGCTCCTCGACCGCGACTTCGACTACCTGCCCGCGCTCCTCATAGCTGAGCGAGACGAACTCCCCCGTTGTACCGAGAACCAGACCTCCCTGGACCCCGCTGACCGCCGCCTTTCGAAAGATCTCCCTCGTGCCGTCGAGATTCAGGGAACCATCGGGGCGGAAGGCGATGGGCAGAGCGGTGATAATGTCGCGTTGCACTGTCTGGGTCACAGAGAGTCATTTCCTTAGGATTTGGTAGACGTCATTTCTTGCGTGTTCACTGTTAACGCCTGAGCTGCCTTCGCCTACACGGCGGGGAAGACATGGACGTCCTAAACGACGAGCGTTGCATCCCTTCTGGCGGCCTCCTTCCGGCCAGCCCGGATGCGACCAAACAGAGTGCCGCCGAAGGCGAGCACCGCGAAAGCGAGGAGGATCGCCGCGATCGGGTTGGTGAGGAACCCAGCCGCACCGTCGATGACCAACGCGCGGCGAAGGTTCGACTCTGCGAGATGGCCAAGCAGGAGTCCCAGAACCACGGGGCCCGCCGGGAAGCCTGTGCGCTTCATGACCACGCCGACGGCCCCAGCGCACAACATAACCACGACCGTATTGATGTCGGTCGTGGTGGCATATGTGCCGACCACACACAGGATCAGAATCGAAGCCCATAGGTAGTTGCGGGGAAGGTCAAGGATCTTGACCAGGCCACGAATGCGAAACAGGTTCAAGCCGAGGCTCACGAGTGTGGAGACCACCATGATGCCGGCGATGCTGGCCACCAGTGCCGGGTGATCGGCGAAAAGCTGCGGCCCTGGCTGGAGCCCCCAGATCAGCATGGAGCCGAGCATCACGGCCATGACCGAGTCGCCTGGGATGCCCAGAGCCATGGTGGTGGTCAGAGCCCCGCCAAGGGTGGATGTCGAGGCGGAGTCCGCAGCGACCAGACCTTCGAACGAACCCTTTCCATACTCCTCGGGGTGCTTTGACAACGCCTTCGCCCGGTCCCAGCCGATCAGGCCCGCGATGTCGCCACCAGCGGCCGGCACGATTCCAACGATCGTGCCAACGACAGATCCGATAATGAGTGGCTTGCGCATCGTCTTGTATTCCTGCTTCTTCGGCCACCAGCGCCCGAGGGAGGCGACTGGTTTCAGCCGCAACTTGTTGTGGCTGAGCATCTGGTCAAGCACTTCTGCGATGCCAAATAGGCCGATGACGACGGCGATGAAGTCTAGTTTATCGCTCAACACGTCAAAACCGAAGGTGAACCTCGGATCAGCTGTTATGGGATCGCGTCCGACCGTTGCCAGGAAAAGACCGAACAGCCCGGCGATCACTCCCTTGAGCAGCGACTGCGATGAAATGGATATCATCACTGTGAGGCCTAGGACCACGAGCGCGAAGAACTCGTAGGGCCCGAACTGCAGTGCAAATGATGCGATCGGCACGGCCGCCACTGAGAAGACGACCATGCTCACCAGGATGCCTATGGCGGCTGCAAATCCCGACGTGACGAGGGCCAGGCCCGCTTTGCCCTGCTTGGCAAGCGGGTATCCGTCGAATGTCGTCGCTATTGCGGCCGGTGTTCCTGGGGTATTGACCAGGATCGCCGGGATGCGGTCACCGAAGTTCGCGCCCGTGTATATGGACAGGAGTACGGCGAGGCCCTGCACCGGCGTGAGGGTCAAGGTGAAACTAGAGGCCAGAGCGACAGCCATGGTGGCCGTGATTCCGGGGAATGTTCCGACGAGCATGCCGAGGCCTATGCCCAGAGCCATCCCGAAGATTACGGTCGGGTCAAGGAGCGCGGTCAGGCCCTCAACGATGGGGCTCATAGCGGTATCCTCAGGACTGTGTGGAATAGCAGATAGACACCCATCACCGTGCCGATGGGATAGAAGACCAAGGCCTTCAGCCCGCGACCGTCATTGACCCACATCATCGCGACCAGCAGAACGACCGACGGAACGACGAAGTTCTCGCTGACGGTCCAGGCCACGATGTAGAGCACCGAAAGGACGATCGTCCACATCAGCCGGCGCCAACCGTCATGATTGGTGACTTCAAGGCCTTCTCGCTCGAAAGGCGGCTTGGTCAAGGACACAACGACGAGCATCAGCGAGAGCGCAAGCGTTACGGAGCAGATCACTGTCGGCCACCAACGGGGATCTATCCCGCCTGTCTCAGTGCGAACCGTAATGGCACGCGACCCGATGAGGCCGGCCGCGCTCAGGACAGTCAGCGTGATGCCGATTCCCCGCTCAAGCTTTCGGGACGGCTTCGCCTGGAGCGCAGCAACTTCTCGTTCCATCTCTTCAACAAGGGCCAACTCGTCGGCCGAAATACCCTCGGCCAGGGCCTTGCTCCCTGCCTGCTCTTCGGACGCCAGGCGCCGGGAGGGCTCAACGGCGTTCACCGAGGAGCCCTCCGGCTTGGCACGACGTAGTTTCACTGTTAATCGCCTTCAGTTGGGGCCGACAAACATCTCTACTTGAGCACCTTGCCGAATCGAACGTATTCCGCGTCGACGAACGCCGTGAAGTCCGCCGCGTTCTTGTATGTGACGATGGTTCCGGTCTTGCTGATGACGTCGGTGAAGGCAGGATCTTTGACTGCCTTGGCGATGGCGTCTTCCAACCTCTTCTTGACGTCAGCCGGCAGACCCTTTGGAGCGTAGAGACCACCCCACGCACCGAAGTCCATGTCATAGCCCTGCGACTTGGCCGTCGGGATGTCGGTGAAGACGGGGTGTGGCTCGGGGCTGAAGAGGGCCAGCACGCGAAGCTTTCCGCT
>JBBRDB010000192.1:0-4968 GCA_038204345.1 Thermoleophilia bacterium
GGGCCTCGCGGACACGGCGCTGAAGACCGCCAACTCCGGCTACCTCACCCGCCGCCGCGGGGGGGGGGGGGGGGGGGCGGGGGGGCGCGGGGGGGGGGGGGGGGCCCCCCGCGGGGGTCTTGGGGCGCGGGGGGGGGGGGGGGGGGGGGCGCCCCGCCGCCCCCCCCCACCCCCATTCGTCGCCGGCTGAGCAGCTGCGGCGCCAAGCCCAGGCGCGAAGAACCCCGGTCGGCGCCGACCGCCTCGGTCAGTCGCGGCGCGCCGGCCGCACACCCAGCCCCTCGAGTTCCGCCAGGACCAGCTGTTCGATGTCCGGTAGGCGTGCCTCGATGGTGGCGGTGAGTCCAACGTGCGGTGTGGCCATATCCTCGGGTTGCACACCGATGATCGCGATGTCGGGTGCGGGACCGAGCAGGCGGACCATGGTCCAGGCGTCCATGAACGACACCTGGTGGATCGAGGTGAGGTAGCGGACGTCCCGGGGGACATCGTCGGGATGGAAGCGGTAGAGGGCGCCGGGTTCGGCGCCGCCGAGCACAGTGTCGATGACGATGATATGTCCGGCGGACTGGAACACGTTGATGAGCTCAAGGCCGGCGGTGGCTCCGTCCACCAGTTGGACGTGGTCGGGGAACTCCCAGCGCTCGTCCAGGTAACCTATCGTGATGGGTCCCACCCCTTCGTCGGTGAGCAACAGGTTACCCACGCCCAGGATGATGACGGTAGCCGGCCCCACCACGCTCCCACCCCGCTCCATCGTAGGCCCGTCGCCTTCAGGCGCTCCCGGCCCTGCCGGGTCTGTCCCGGTCGGGTCTGTCACGGCCGCGTCACTCCCGCGCGGCGTCGGCCGCGCGTCGTTTCGCCCGTTTCCGACCCGAGACGCGCGACATCAGGATACCGATCTCGTAGAGCGCGGCGAGCGGGCCCATCATCAGCAGCATGCTGACCGGATCTTGGCTCGGCGTGAGCACCATGGCCGCCACTGCGATAGCCACGATCGCGTACTTGCGCACACGCCTCAGCGTGTGGTGGTCGATGATCTCGGCCGACGTCAGTAGCAACATCACCGCAGGCATTTCGAAAACGGCCCCGAAGGCCAGGAGGAACATGGAGACGAAGCCTATGTATTCGGATGCCCGCAGCTGTTGCAGGAAGATATCGCCCCCGTACCCAATGAGGAAACTGAGCCCCACGGGCAGGACGGCGTAGTAGGCGAAGGCGACGCCGCCGACGAAAAGCGCGGTGGTGAAGAAGACATAGGGCACCACGCTCTTCCGCTCACGCTCGTACAGCGCGGGCATGATGAAGGCCCAGATCTGCCAGAGGACGATGGGCAACGCCAGCAACATGCCCGCGTAGATGGAAACTTTGAGCACGGTCATGAAGGGTTCGGTGGGGCTGAAGGTGACCAGGTCGGTGTTGACGCCTTCCATATTCAGGAGCGGGCGCTTGATGATGCCGAACACCCATTCCTTCTCGATGAAGGCGACGATCATGCCCACCACGATGGCTGCGATCGACACGACGACCCGCCGGCGGAGTTCGCCGAGGTGGTCGATCACGGTCATACGGTGCTGGTCGCCGATGGTAGCCAAGAGCATGCTCCTCAGGAGTGGGTCGAGCCACTCTGCGCCTCGGATCCGGACTCTCGGCTGGCGGAGCGCCGCCCGTGCGGGCGCGTCGGATACCTGTCGCGCGCGGTTAGTATAGCAACGCGCCGGACGAACGCAGTGGATCCGTCGCGGTCCAGCACGGACTCCCGAGCGTCTGCACCGACCCCTGGTATCCACCCTTCGACGCGCGCTGACACTCCCACCGTGCGACAGGTGGCAGCCCTGGGACCCGGGAACGGGACAAAATCCCGCAGGAGTGGCCACGAGAAGGGGTTGAGCGGACGGCCTCGGCCTGTGAAATCCGTTGCAACCTCGGAGCTGATTTGTTATTGTGGGCCCCGTTGTGTGAGTCCTCACACACTCGCGCGGGAGGACTCGAGCACTCGAACCACTGAACGTGGCTGTAGCAACCGAACCACAGAGGTGCGCCTGTGATCAATCCGACTGTCGACCTGGTCATACAGCTCGCTCTGATGCTCTTCATCGGCGCCTTTCTTGGGGTAGCTCTGGTCACGATGAGCCATATGCTGGCGCCGTCGAGCAAGAACCCCAACAAGGGGCTCCCCTACGAGTGTGGGGTACTTCCTGAGAGTGACTCGCGCGCCCCGTACAACGTGCACTTCTATCTCGTCGCCGTGCTCTTCGTGCTGTTCGACCTGGAGGCGGTGTTCATGTATCCCTGGGCGGTCGCGCTGCGCAAGCTCGGCACTCTGGGATTGATCGAGATGTTCATCTTCATATTCATCCTCCTAGTGGGCTACATCTATGCCTGGAAGAAGGGAGTGCTCGAGTGGGAATGACCGATCCTGCGGGCTCTCGGCGCGCAGCCCCGTTCTCGTCTCTTGAGACCTCCCGGCTTCTATCGGCGGCCGATCTCGCCGCCCTCACCGATGCCTCCGACGCCCAAGTGAAAGAGGCCCTCCACGAGGACCACATCCCCGGGGTGGCCATCCCCGCGAGCCTCGAGAAGCTGCTTGGGTTCGGCCGCAGCTTCTCCTGGTGGCCCCTCCTGTTCGGTCTGGCCTGCTGCGCCATCGAGATGATGGCCACCGCGGGCCCCCGTTACGATCTCTCCCGTTTCGGGATGGAGGCGATGCGTGCCTCTCCCCGGCAGGCCGACGGCATGATCGTGGCCGGATGGTGCTCTACCAAGATGGCTCCTCGGGTGGTCCGGCTTTACGAGCAGATCGCCGACCCGAAGTGGGTGCTCGCCATGGGGTCGTGCGCCACCTCGGGCAACATCTGGAACACCTACAACGTGGTGCAGGGCATAGATGCTCTGATCCCGGTTGACGTGTACGTTCCCGGTTGCCCGCCGCGGCCGGAGGCGCTGTGGGAAGGTCTCGAGATGCTTCGCGACCGGGTAAAGCAGAGCCGTCATGCCTACGACGGGCTCCGCGTCATCCCGGCACGTGCGGCCATCGGCGAATAGCGGACGGGTACGGTCAAGAGCCCGGCGGCCCGACCCGGAGAAGGGGAAGGATGGAAGCGATTCAAGAGAATGTCGAGATCCCGGAGGCTTTGAAAGTGGTCTTCGCGAAGCTCGAGGAGGAGTTCGGAGACAAGTTCCTCGGCTCCTCCTTTTTCCGGGGCGAGCTGACGTTCACCGTGTCCGTAGACGACTACGTCGCCGTGGCGACGTTATGCAAGGAATCGCCAGATCTGGCTTTCGAGCGCCTCGACTGTTTGCTCGGCAATCACTATCCCAAGCGGGCCGAGGCTCCCTTCGAGGTGGTCCTGCACCTCACCTCCGTGAGCCGCAACGTACGCCTGCGTTTGAAGGTGCCTCTGGCCGAAGGGCAGAAGATCCCCACGATCTCCGGCGTCTGGGCTTCGGCCGACTGGGACGAGAGGGAAGCCTGGGAGATGTACGGCATAGAGTTCCTGGGTCACCCCAACCTCATCCGCCTTCTCACCACCGAGGATTTCGTGGGTTTCCCCCTACGCAAGGACTTCCCGGTCAAGGGCACGGTGGGCGGCAGAATCCGCACGGACTTGAAAGGAAAGATCTAGATGGCCGGGCACGGCTTGGACCAACACGACGCGCCTCCGGCCCCGCACCGACCCACCAGCGCGGAACTCGTAGAACGCAAGGCGTTGACCCGCCAGCGCGTGGCCGCCGACAACGAGACCATCACCGTGAGCATGGGCCCGCAGCATCCCTCCATGCACGGCGTGTATCAAGCGGTGGTGGACCTCGACGGCGAGGTCATAGTCGCCACCCGGCCCGGCATCGGCAACCTGCACCGCGGGGTGGAGAAGCTCGCCGAGAACCTGACCTACCACCAGTTCATACCTGTCACCGATCGGCTGGACTACGTGTCCAGCTTCGCTATGAACCACGGGTATTGCGAGGCCGTGGAGAAGTTGATGGGCGTCGACGTGCCGGTTCGGGCGCGTTACATCCGCACCATCGCCCACGAGCTCGCCCGCCTCTCCAACCACATCCTGTGGCTGGGCGTGCACATCATGGACTTCGGGGCACAGACCTTCTTCTTGATCTGCTTCCGCGACCGCGAGTACATCCTGGACCTGTTCGAGATGGTGTGCGGGGCGAGGTTGACCCACTCCTACGCGCGCATCGGCGGCGTCGCCAAGGACCTGCCCGACGGGTGGGTCGAGAAATGTCGCGCGGCGGTCGACTACCTGCCCAAGCGTCTGGCGGAGTACGAGCGTCTGATCACGGTCAACCGTATCTTCCTCAAGAGGGCGCGCAACGTGGGCATCTTCACGACGGAGGACTGCCACCAGTGGCGTATCACCGGGCCCTCGCTGCGCGCCACCGGCGTAGCCCGCGACCTTCGTAAAGACGAGCCCTACGCCGCCTACCCCGAGGTGGACTTCGAGGTTGCGGTGGAGTACGACGCCGACGTGTACTCCCGCTTCCTCGTGCGCATGAAAGAGATGTACGAGTCGTGCAAGATCATCCAGCAGTGCCTGGACAACCTGCCCGACGGCCCCTTCCTGGCTGCAGACGCGGCGCACGTGCTGCCGCTCAAGAAGAACGTGCTGCGCGATTCTGCGGCCATGGTGCAGGACTTCATGTACGTTATCCGTGGGCCGCAGGTGCCCAAAGGCGAGGTCTACCGCGCTATCGAAGTGCCCAAAGGGGAGATGGGCGTGTACATCGTCTCCGACGGCGGGCCCAAACCCCAGCGCCTGCGCCTTTCCACCCCGAGCTTCTACCATGGGCAGGCGATCCCCGCCATGTTCGAGGGTGAGATGCTCTCCGACAGCGTGGGTATCTTCGGAAGTGTCGACATCGTACTGGGAGACTGCGACCGATGACCGACTTCATCTTCCTCGTCATCAAGGGTGTCCTCTGGGTCGTGGTGGCGGTTGGGATGGTGCCCTT
>JBBRDB010000193.1:0-4966 GCA_038204345.1 Thermoleophilia bacterium
TGTACCTCCATCAGGATGGTCCGCACCTGCGCGGTCGCGTTCCGAGACTGTTCGGACAGACTCTTCATCTCCTGCGCCACCACGCCGAACCCCTTCCCGTAGTCGCCGGCGCGCGTCGCCTCGATGGCCGCGTTGACGGCGAGGACGTTTGACTCCTCGGCGATGTCGTTTACGGTAGCGATGATCTCGCTGATAGCCTGGCCCTGTTCGGAAAGCCGCACCACGGTGTCGGCGATCGACTCCATCTGCTCGTTGATGCGCTTCATGCCCTCGACCGTGTCCTCTACGGCCTTGCGACCGGCCTCGGATACGACCGCCATTCTCTCCGCGGTCTCGCGGACGTTCTTCGCCTTCTGAGCTGAGAGTTGAGCCGTCTGCTTGACTTCCGCAGCGGTGGTCGAGGTCTCGCTCACGGCCGCGGCGGTCTCTGACGCGCCTCCGGCGAGCTGGGACACCGTAGCGAGAATCTCGGCGGACGACGAACCAAGAACACCGAAGCCGTTGCTCAGCTCTTCGTTCAGGCCGCGAAGGTTGTCGGTCATCTTATTCAGGTTGTTCCTGAGAAGATCGAAATCGCCGGAGTAGGTATCGGTCAGCGGTCGAGGGATCTCGTCGCGGGCGATGCGGTCAATGTAGGCCGCCGCTGCGTTCAAGGGCCCGATGACCGCGTCCATGGTGTCGTTCACGCCTTGGATTACACTCCGGTATTCGCCCTCGAACTTGTTCGCGTCTCCACGCGTGGACAGCATCCCCCTGAGCGACGCGTCGACAAGCACTGCCGACTCCCGCACCAGTTCCTGAACGATATCGGCGAGCTGATCCATGCTCAACGCGAGAATCCCTATCTCGTCCTTCCGGCTCAGTTTCAAGCGAATGTTCAAATCGCCTCTACTCATCTGCTGCGCCATCTGCGCCGTCTTGCGCAGGGGCGTAGCGATGAGACGGCTCATGATCCATACCATGAAGACGGCCACGATCAGTGCGAGGGCGCCGAGAAGGGCCATGACGAGTATTGTGATGTTGAATAGGGTCCGCGAGTCGGAGAGCGAGACGACCACGTTCTGGGCGGAGTAATCCGACAGCTTCAAGAGATCGGCGCGCATCTGCTCCGCCCGGTCGTACTGGATCCCGACGGCCAGCGTCTGCGCGTCGGCCGTTTTGCCCTGGTGGATCAGGCCGAGCACCTGAGTGGTGGTCTGCTCGTACGCGGGCAGGATATGGCGGAAGTCGGCGGCCACAGCCGAGGTCTCGCTATTGCCGTAAGCCTGCAGTATCGTTTCGATTTCCGGCAGAAGCGCCTTGATGCTCGTCAAGCGGTCCTGGACCTCCTGCTCGCTGGCGGACTGAGCGGCGCTGTCGTCGTTGACCAAGATGTTGAGGATGTCGGCGCGGATAAGATTCAGATCGGCGCGCATCTGGAGCACGTCCCGCGACAGGGCAAAGTCATGCTCGACGAGATCGTTTTGGGCCCGGTTGATGGTGGAGATCTGGACGAGCGCGACGATGATCACAGCGGCCAGAAGGACGAAGATCACTCCGAACCCGAGCACCAGCTTGTTGCGAGTCTTGATGTCGCCTAGCAATCCCAAATCTGTCTTCCCCTCACCCCATCGGCTTATCGACTCACCTGCTCGCAGACTTTGAGGCCATCGTCCGCGAGCAGGCGGTGACCCTCTAGCACGGCCAGCATCTGGCCGGTGATCCCCTTGACAAGCATCCCGCGGACCCCGGAAAGCGTGGGCAGACCCTCCTGCAGCTCCGCCGCGGCTATCGAGCACGCTCCTTCGATAGAGTCCGCAAGCAGACCAAACTCGCTCTCCCCGTCGCTCAGGACGATGATTCGATTCAGTTCGGTGAGACTGGCGACCGGCAGCTCAAAGTGCCCGCGTAAGTCGACGACGGCCAGAATGTGGCCGCGCAGATTCATGACACCCGCCACAAACGAAGGCGTGCAGGGAACGGGGGTGAGGTCGCGCAGTTGGCACACCTCGCGGACGTGACAGGTCTCGACGGCATAGGTCTCGCCGGCCAAAGAGAACGCCAGGACCTCGAGTCGTTCACTGTCGTCCGGCTTTGCGGGCGGCCTGGCTGCCGCCGTCCCCCGTGACTCGAGGACGCGGCGGATCTTCTCCGGGGTATCTGTGAGTTCCCCGGAAATGGCCGCTGATGTGACCGCCAACCGGCGGTGGATCGCTTCCCAGTCGATCGACGTAGTACCCACTCTAGACTCCCATCATGGATCTCACCAATTCCGCAAGCCGGCCGCAGGTCATCCCGTCGGATTCGGGCACGATGTCATCCCTGCCTTTGGCGGAAAGAAGTTCAAGGGCGACCTCAAGATGACGTTTGGCTTCTGTCTGCCTCCCAAGCCGTCTGTGAAGTTCGGCGAGAGCGTAATGGGCGAGGACGAAATCTCGATCGAGGTAGAGCACCTTGCGCAGTGAGATGCCCTCGTCTTGGAACCGCCCGAGTTCGTGGCAGATCTCCGCGTGTAAGAAGTAGCCCAAGGGGTCGGTACGCTCGGCCGCGATGGCTTGCTGACAAAACGCAAGTGCCTCGTCGAGTAAGCCTTGGCCGGCAAGGATACGCGCCGATGCCAAGACGCTCTGGGTGACCGGAGCGACGCTTTCAGCAACCGGCTCGGAGGGAGTGACCAACTCGGCGTGGATGACCGGCTCGGGGAGGGCGACGATGGCGCTCTCGGGCACGGGGTCGGCGATCGAGAGAGAAGCCGACGCACCACCCGGTTGGGAGTCGGTACAGCCCGTCCGAGTTGCCTTTCGGCACAGAATGGCGCCGCCCACGTTTTCCATCCGGAACATGGGGAACAGAGAGGCGCTGGCCTCAGCGGCTCCAACCACAAGGTAGCCGTCGTCGACCAGGCAGCGATGCAGTGCCGCCACCACCCGACGCTGATGGTCGGGGGTGAAGTACATGAGGACGTTGCGGCAGAAGATCACGTCCATGGCGTTGGTGTGGTTGAGGAGAGATGGATAGACGTCCTTAGCCAGGTTGAGTTGGCCGAAATGGACCAGTTTCTTGATCCCCGGGTCAATTGAGGACTTGCCCCCGGGCGCTGGCGTGAAGAATCGGGGGCGAAGCCAGTCTGGCACCCCACGAAACGACCAATCGGAGTAGACACCCGCCTGACCTTTGGTGATGAACTTCGGGTTGATGTCCGTCGCGAGAATCGAGATGTTCCACGCGGGAAGATCCGGCAACACTCGCGCGCAGGTTATGGCGAGGGAGTAAGCTTCTTCCCCAGTGCAGCAACCTGCGCTCCACAAGCGCAAGGCGCGATTTCCAGCGGAACGTTTGGCCACGAGCTGCGGCAGGATCTTCCGCTCGAGCCCCGCAAACGACGCCGCGTCCCGGAGAAAGTAGGTCTCGCCAACCGTGAGATGGCCGGCCAGAGTCTCGATTTCCTCGGGCCTGACTCTACCTGATGCGAGCCAGTCCACGCAGGCGCGGGGGGAATCAAAACCGAACTCGTTGGCAGCGGCTGTCAGACCACGGCTCAGGTCGGCCCAACGCGCCTCAGGAAAATGCAGGCCCGTGAGCTCCCCCAGGAGCCTGCTCGCATCGCCCAGCAGTGTCAAGTCCTCCGTGGCGATCATCTTCTACCACTCTCCGCTTTTTGGGGCGCGGCGGGCCTCGCTCGTGACGCCTCCTTGCCCGAAGCGGCGTCAACGGCGCGGTCGACGGCGACCTTCTCATCGAGAGAGAGCAGGCGCTCCAAGTCGTGGATCAGGACCATGCCCTCGGCGAGCTTCACCACGCCGTCCACGGAGATGAGACCAGGCATGATGTCATCCGCGCGCACGTAGCTTTCGGGCGAGGCCTCTAGTACGCCCTCTATCGAATCCACGAGCAGCGCGAGCGTGCGTTCGACGGTCGTGGCCACGATGAGGTGGTCGGAGAGGCGCACCTCGCGGGTGGGGTAGTGGAAGCACCTGCGGAGGTCGATAACGGGGACGACCGCGCCGGCGAGATTCACAATGCCCAACATGATAGTGGGCACTTGTGGCAACAGCGTCATGGCAACAACCCGGAGAGATCGCTGCACACCGGCCAACGGCAAGCCGTAACGCTGGTTCTCGATCGAGAACACCAACAAGAACTGGCTCTTGGCCTCGGTCCAGGAATTCCTCAACTCCGTAAGCCCTGTCAAATCCTCACTCAGCCCTCGTATCAGTGCGTTTGCGCGAACTAATGTTCGGGTTCGGCAGTGGTGAGCGAGTCACAGCTTGCACAAGCCCAAGGCCTTCAAGATGCCATCGCGCCTGCACAGACAAGATTCACGGGCGAGATTCGGCTCTGCGCCTCGACACAACCATGCGACGTGTTTGCAGCATCCATCGGCTAGCCAACGAGCCTGCTTGAGTAGTTTCGACGCTGCTGGTCCAGGACCTGCCCCTATGGCTAGTCTGCCCGCGGATGCTCCGGGCCGGCGCGGTTGGCCATTGGTTGAGTCTCGTAATGTGGTCAAGCAGAACCATGAATCGCCCTGATGGCGCCGTGCACTGCTATTGCCCTCCAGAGCAAGTCGCCGCGGAGATCGATAGGCTTGTGACCATGCACGCCGCGCACATGGAGCAAGGAGTACCCCCGGAGGTGGAGGCCGCGTGGCAGCATCACCGGTTCACGCAGGTCCATCCCTTCCAAGACAGGAACGGCCGGGTGGCGAGGGCGTTGGCGTCTCTGGTCTTCCTGCGGGCGAACTGGTTCCCGCTCTTGATCGACCGGGATATGAGGGCCGTGTACATCGCGGCTCTTGAGTGCGCGGACGCGGGCGATCTCGGGCCACTGGTGGGGCAGTTCGGCGCAGCGCAAAACAAAGCCCTGAGACAGGCTTTCAGCATCTCGTCGGATGTCATCCGCGCACAGGATTCCATGCGTCAGCTCATTGCGGCGGCGGGCGACCGATTACGCACCAAGCGGGCGCTTGAGGACGCCGAACGAGTGC
>JBBRDB010000194.1:0-4864 GCA_038204345.1 Thermoleophilia bacterium
ACTGGACGGTGTCCGGCGCGGTGTGGGCGATTTCACAAACTTCCTCTTGAGTTTCCACTACGAACATGATGGAATCAAGAACAGGTCAGGTGTCGTCGGTCACTGCAAACTGAGAGAAAGGGGTGCCATAGGTGGCGAACAAGAACGCCTTCTACATATTCCTGGCCGGCACGCTCGTATCACTCGTCATCTTTCTCGCCCTCACGTGGGACACCCACCAGCAGGTGGATGCCCTCACCAACGCGGACAAGCTGACCGAGCAGGTGGTCACTGGGAAGCACGTGTGGGAAGACAAGAACTGTAACGAGTGCCACACTATCTTGGGCTTCGGCGTGTACTACGCGCCGGACCTCACCAAGGTGCACAAGCGTATCGGCACGGAAGGGATCAAGCAGGTCGTATTGCAGCCGGAGGTAGTCTTCAAGGACTCCATCCGGAAGATGCCCAATCTGGGCGTCACCGAGCAGGAGGCCACGGACTTGGCCGCCTTCCTCGAGTGGGTGTCCAACATCGACAACCACGACTGGCCGCCGCAGGACTCGGCCGACCGCATGTCGGCCGCCGAGCGCAGGGCTACCGGGGGCGCCGGTCTCTCACGCGGCGCCGCAGCCTTCCAACAGAACTGCATGGGGTGCCACTCCATCGGTGGCTCAGGCGGCAGCATCGGCCCCGCTCTCGATACGGTGGGCACCAAGTACGACGCGGCTACGATCGAGGCGATCATCGCCGACCCGAAGTCGGTGACTCCCGGCGCTACGATGCCTCCGCAGTCGAACGTCAGCGACGAAGACCGTCAAGCGATCGGCGAGTTCCTCGCCAAACAACAGTGAGGAGGTGACGAACAATGGCAGAAGAAGCAGCCGTGATCCGAACGAACATGACTGACGCCGCACCGGTGACCGCTCGAGCAGAAGAGAAGCTCGTGCCGTACGCTTCGCAGCGGGTGGCCTACTGGTACTTCGTCATCGCCCTCGCCCTCTTCGTACTCCAACTTGTCGTGGGCCTGTGGCTCGCTATCAGCTACGCGTTCACGATCCCGCAGAGCGTGGTAGACGTTCTGCCGTTCGGCATGACCAGAGCGATGCACACCAACCTGCTCGTGCTATGGATGCTCCTCGGGTTCATGGGCGGCACCTACTACCTGGTGCCCGAGGAGGCTGAGCGCGAGATCTACAGCGTCAAGTTGGCCTACATCCAGTTGGTGGCCCTCGTCGTCACCGGGGTCATCGCCCTCGTCGGCTTTGCTTTCGGCTGGACTCAGGGCAGGCCCATCCTCGAGATCCCCACACCACTCGATTTCGTGGTGGTGATCGGAGCGCTCATCTTCCTGTTCAACGTAGCGATGACGGTCATCAAAGGTAAGAGGACCGCCATACTCGGTATGCTCCTCGGCGGCCTGGTGTTCCTCGCCCTGTTGTATATCTTCGGTATGCCTTTCTACCGGAACCTCACCATCGACTGGTTCTACTGGTGGTGGGTGGTGCACCTTTGGGTGGAAGGCGCCTGGGAATTGGTGACCGCCGCCATCCTGGCCTTCGTCCTGATCAAGATCACAGGGGTGGATAGGAAAGTCGTCGAGAAGTACCTGTATATCGAGACCGCCCTGTTCCTCTTCACGGGTCTCGCGGGCACCGGTCACCACTACTACTGGATCGGCGCTCCGCGGGTGTGGCTCTGGGTCGGCGGCATCTTCAGCGCC
The DNA here is from genome assembly GCA_038204345.1 of Thermoleophilia bacterium. Lineage (GTDB taxonomy): Bacteria > Actinomycetota > Thermoleophilia > RBG-16-64-13 > RBG-16-64-13 > JAHJSA01. The sequence goes on from JBBRDB010000194.1 coordinate 1,700, forward strand.
ATGGAGGTTCTCCCCATCATCGCGATGGTGATCGACACCTTCATGACTCAGCGCCGCCACGGAATCGTGATCAAGGAAAAGGTGGTGTGGACCTTCGCACTGGGAACGGCAGTAGGTCATCTGATCGGAGCCGGTGTCTTCGGTTTTGCCCACACGCTTCCGCAGGTCAATTACTTCACCCACGGCAGCCAGGTGACCGCAGCTCACGGACACCTCGCTTTCTTCGGAGCCTACGCACTCCTGAACTTCACCATGTTCTGGTACGCGATGCCGAGACTGCGGGGCAACATGAACGTGAACAAGAACATGGCCCTGTCCGGTTTCTGGATTATGAGTCTCGCTGTACTCGGCCTCGGCAGCGCGATGGCCGTGGCCGGGATCATTCAGGTGTACGTGGAGCGCGTCTTGGGCGATGGGTTCATGGTTGCCCAGGGTCACATGCAACTCTGGTTCAAGATCGTGATCGTCTTCGGGGTCTTGCTCATCGTGGGTCTGCTCGTGACCATCTGGAACATGGTGTTCGCAAAGCGGGCTGTGCTCGAGAGCGAGGCCATCGTCTGATCGGACCTGGCCGGCGCCGCCGCTCTGCGGCGGCGCCGGATACGACGCGCCTGACCTTTCCGGCCGGGGGGCTCAGCCTCCCGGCCGGTGCGCGTCGGGTCGCGCTCAGTCCGGAGGAACATACGAGATGGGCAGCCCCACCGCGTCCCGTACCTTCTCCATCATCGCGTGGGCTTCGCGGCGTGCCCGCCGGCCGCCTTCCCGCAGCACGTCGCGGACGTGACCAGGGTCGGCTTCCAGGGTGTGGCGTCGCTCCCGGAATGGTCCAAAGGTCTCGTCCAACAGTTCAAGCACCCGGCCCTTGACCTCTCCGTAGCCCATGCCGCCGGACCGGTAGCGCGCGGCCCACTCCTCCGTCTCCTGTGGAGAGGCCATGAGGCGCAAGAGGAGGAACGGAGTGGACCGTTCTGGATCCTTGGGGTCGTTCACACCCGCTGAGTCGGTCACGATGCCCATGACCTTCTTCTTCAAGGCCTTGCCTTCTTCGAACATCCCGATGTCGTTGCCGTAGCTCTTGGACATCTTGCGCCCGTCCACGCCGGGGACCACCGCTGTGGACTCCAAGATGTAAGCGTCGGGGATCACGAGGATGTCGCCGAACTGCGCGTTGAACTTCGATGCGATATCACGCGTGATCTCGATGTGCTGTTTCTGGTCTTGGCCAACCGGCACCAAGTCCGACCCGTAGATCAGGATGTCGGCCGCCTGGAGCACGGGATACGCGAAGAGCCCGTGGTTGGCCATGAGTCCCTGGGCCACCTTCTCCTTGTAGCTCACGGCGCGCTCCAGCAGGCCCATAGGCGTCACACACGAGAGGATCCACGCGAGTTCGGTGACCTCTGGGACATCCTGTTGGGTGAATAGGGCGGTGCGCGAGGGGTCGAGCCCCAGAGCGAGATAGTCCATAGCTACGTCGAGGGTGAGGGACCGCATCTCAGCCGGGTCCTTCACCGTGGTGAGCGCGTGGTAGCTCGCCATGAAATAGAACGCCTCGTTCTCGGCCTGGAGCTGCAGATGCTGCCGCATCGCGCCGAAGTAGTTGCCTATGTGGAGGCGGCCCGAAGGCTGAATACCGGACAGGATGCGCATCGTCTGTTTCTCCGCTGTTGCTTGCTTCGACTTTTCGGTCCCCCGGCGCGCCGGGGGCGGGTGCTCCGGACAGTGCGGAGCATACCGGCAGCCCCCGCACGTCGCAAGCGGGGCGACCCGCGAGGCTATACCTGCCCCTGGCGGTAAGCCGCTTACTATGTTATGAATACCACAAGCGCCGGCGGGCGTGCATACAGCTGTCGCTACGGCGATCGTTGTCGGTCCGAGGGTGGTTCTCCCCGGGGCGCCGACACGGTGGGAGCTCTGGTGATCCAGCGTCGACGCCTTTCAGGATCTGGACGATCAAGGGTGTCGGTCGCTGGATCCTTTTTTGTTCCAGAGGCCGACATGGACCGTGGGCCCGAAGGCTCCGGTACCGAGTGAGGAGGTCGGAGTGAACATCCGGGAAGAGGCTCTCCAGCTGCATACGGAGTGGCGGGGCAAGATCGAGGTGTGCAGTCGGGTGGACGTCGCCTGTAAGCACGACCTTTCCACCGCGTACACCCCCGGCGTCGCCGAGCCGTGCCGGGCGATCCACGCGGACCCGTCGCTGGTCGACGTGTACACGAGGCGCTGGAATCTCGTGGCCGTCGTGTCCGACGGATCCGCCGTTCTGGGGCTGGGCAACATAGGGCCCAAGGCGGCCATGCCCGTCATGGAAGGCAAGGCGGTTCTCTTCAAAGCCTTCGCGGGGGTGGACGCTTTCCCCATCTGCCTCGACACCCAGGATCCCGACGAGATCGTGCGGGCGGTCCAGCTGCTGGTGCCCACCTTTGGGGGCGTTAATCTGGAAGACATATCAGCGCCGCGCTGCTTCGATATCGAAGCGCGGTTGAAGGAGAGTACTGACATCCCGATCTTTCATGACGACCAGCACGGCACGGCCGTGGTGGTCATGTCGGGCATCATCAACGCCTGCCGGATCACGGGGCGAGAGTTGAGCGATCTGCATGTAGTCGTCAACGGTGCCGGTGCGGCCGGCATCGCGTGCGCCAAACTTCTGCTTGATGTGGGCGTCAAGGACCTCGTGCTGTGTGACAGTCACGGGATCGTCTGCTCCCAGCGTGACGATCTCAACCCGGTCAAGCGGCAGATGCTCGAGAGGACCAACAAGCAGGACAAGTGCGGGTCGCTGGCCACGGCATTGGAGGGGGCCAACTGCTTCATCGGGGTCTCGGTGAAGGACGCGGTGACGCCGGAGATGGTCCGCTCCATGGAGAAGGATCCGATCATCTTCGCGATGGCCAATCCCGACCCCGAGATCGATCCGGATCTGGCCCGCCAGGCCGGTGCGGCCGTGGTGGGTACGGGGCGCAGCGATTACCCCAACCAGGTGAACAACGTCCTCGGTTTCCCCGGCATATTCCGCGGCGCCCTCGACGTCCGCGCGAGCGACATCACCGAGAACATGAAGATCGCCGCCGCCCATGCCTTGGCGGATCTGGTGGGCGACGACCTCTCCGCGGAGCACGTGATGCCCGAAGCCTTCGACCTCCGGGTGGCCCCGGCTGTGGC
>JBBRDB010000195.1:0-4846 GCA_038204345.1 Thermoleophilia bacterium
CCCATTGCCGCAGCGCGGTGACATCCTCGCAACCGGCGAGACATGCCCCTCGTGCGGCACCCCACGTATCAAGATACTGGGAGGTAAGCGCCCGTGGATCCTGTGCCTCGATCCGGAGTGTCCCACCAAGGCTGCGTATCGTGAGAAGCAGGCTGCGCGCCTAGCCGCCCGTGCGTCCGGGGCCGTGGCCAAGGAGGGCGCCGCCCCAAAGAAAGCCGCCTCGAAGAAGAAGACGGCCGTCAAGAAGACGACAGCCGCCAAGTCCACGACGGCCGCCAAGAAGACTGCGGCGGCCAAGAAGACCACGATGGCGGCCAAGAAGACTACGATGGCGGCCAAGACCACGACGTCCAAGAAAGCCGCAGCGCCCACGAAAGCCGCGGCGCCCAAGGAGACCATGGTGGGCGCGTCTCTCGGAGAAGACCAGAACGAGTAGCAGCAAAAGGAGGTCGATCATGTCAACAGCAATCAAGTCTCGGGTGGGTCCCGCTCTCGTCGTCACGATCCTGGCCGCGTTTCTCGCGGCAGTCTTGAGCCTGTCCCTCGCCGGCCCCGCGCGCGCAGATTCCACCGAGGTGGTGACTCTCGGCGCCGATCTTACGGACGCCCAGCGCCAGGAGATGCTCGACCTTTTCAATGTCTCCGACGACAGCGTGCCCGTGCTGGAGGTGACTAACCGCGAGGAACGAGACTATCTGCAGGGACTCATCTCAGACGCGCAGATCGGTACGCGCGCCATCTCGAGCGTGTACGTGCGCCTCAAGGACGACGGTTCCGGCATCTCGGTGGAGACCAGCAAGATCACGTACGTGACCGAACAGACCTACGCGAACGCGTTGGTAACGGCCGGGATCGCCGACGCCGACATCTTCGCCGCCGCGCCCTTCCCCGTGTCGGGCACGGCCGCTCTCACCGGTGTGTTCAAAGCCTTCGAAGAGGCTACCGGCAAGAGCATTCCCGAAGCGGCCAAGGAAACGGCCACGCAGGAACTCGTGGACACGGCAGAGGTGGGCGAAGAGGTGGGCGACAAAGACGCCATCGCCGAACTCGTGAAGCAGGCGAAAGAGGAGATAGTCCGCCGCGGGCTCGATGACGAGGCCTCCGTCCGCGAGGTCATCGTGCGGATCTCCGGGGAACTCGATCTGCGGCTTACGGACGAACAGATCGACCGCCTGGCCAAAGTCCTGGTGCAGGTGCAGGGTCTCAATCTCGATCTCGGCAAGGTCCAGAGCCAACTCAAGGACTTTCAGACCAAGATCGGGTTGAGCGACGAAGACGCCCGGGGCATCTGGGAGAGCATCAAGAGCGTGTTCTCCAAGATCTGGAATGCCATCTTTGGTTGATCCGGCCTCAGATGGGTTGGAGGCCGTTGGTCCGTGCCGCGACCGGCCAGGGCGGGAATGGACGCCGCCCCCTTCTGACGCCACCCTGGATGAGAGTGCGCTGTCCGGTTTGGGCAGCGCCACCAGGGGTCTGCTCATCACCTTCGAGGGTCTTGACGGCTCCGGTAAGAGCACCCAGATAGACCTGTTGGCGGCCGATCTGGGGCGTGCCGGCTACGACGTGCTCACCACCCGGGAACCCGGCGGCACCCATCTGGGAGAGGCCGTGCGTGAGGTGCTCCTCGATCCCGGCCAGTCCGCGATGACGCCGCGGGCCGAAGCTCTCCTCTACTCAGCGGCCAGGGCTCAGTTGGTCGAGACGGTCATCAAGCCCGCCCTCGACGAGGGTAGGGTCGTCCTGTGCGACCGCTACATAGACTCGTCTCTGGCCTACCAGGGCTACGCGCGCGGTCTCCAGGTGGAGGACGTCTTGACTCTCAACGTGTGGGCCACCGACTGTCTCTTCCCCGACCTCACCATCGTTCTCATGGTGGATGAACAAGAACGGGCGAATCGCACGTCACAGGCGCCCGACCGCCTGGAGGCGGCCGGGCTGCCTTTCTTCCAGCGGGTGGCCGAAGGGTATCGGCGTTTGGTCGCCGACCACCGACATCGCATCCGGCTGGTGGAATCGGCGGGCGCCGTGGCTGAGGTGGGGGCGCGTGTGCGTGCGGTCGTCGACGAGGAGCTGGAGCTCTTTTCCCGCGGTTCCTGAGGCGGCGGTCGCAGCCGTCCCCCCTTGCTACACTTGGTAGGTGCCTCTCTTCGCAGACATCCTCGGTCAACCGCTCGCGCTGACGTCCCTGCGGCAGGCGCTCGCTCACGAAGCGTCTCACGCCTACCTGTTCGCCGGCCCGGCGGGAGTGGGCAAGAGCGACGCCGCTCTGGCGTTCGCCGCGGGACTAGCCTGCACCAGCGGAGGGTGCTCCGTCTGCGACACGTGTCGCAGGGTCTTGGCGGGACTGCATCCCGACGTGGAGATCGTGTCTCCTGAGGGCGCCTTCATCACCATCGACCAGATCCGCGAGATCAACCGCGAAGTGGTCATGCGACCCTTCGAAGCACCCGTTCGCATCTACATCCTCTTGGACGCCCACACCATGAACGACCCGGCGGCGAACGCCCTCCTCAAGACGCTCGAGGAGCCGCCGCCACACGCCCACTTCATCCTGGTGAGCGATGCACCCGAGGGGCTGCCGCAGACCGTGGTGTCCCGCTGCCAGCGAGTGCCCTTCACGCCGGTGCCCTCACCTCTCCTTGCGGCCCACCTCCGCGACGTCTACGGCCTGAGCGACCTCGACGCGCTGTCGTTCGCCCGCGTTGCCCACGGCAGCCCGGCCCACGCTCGCGCGCTCGCGTCGGACCCGGGTGCGCGCGGCCAGCGGGAGAGGTTACTGGATTGGGCACGGAGCGTCGGTGATGCGGGTCCCTTCGACGTCCTTACGATGATCGACGAGATCATGCACTCGGTGGAACGGCGCGCGGACGAGCGGGTGAAGCTTCTGGAGGACGACACGGCGGCCCGGCTGGAGTGGGCGCCGGACGCCCGCGCCCGCGCCCGGATCGACAAGCTTCACGAAGAGAGGGTCAAGCGTGGGCGGCGGCGGGCGGTCGCGGAAGGTCTCGATGAGGTCACCACCACCTTTGCCGCCTGGTACCGGGACCTGGCCACGGTGGCGGTCGGCGCCGAGGATGCAGTGTTCAACTATGACTTCCTCTACGAGTTGCGCGATCGGGCTTTTGTCGGTTCGGTCCACCGGTATCTGGACGTCGTGGAGGCGGTGAAGAGGACCCGGGACCGATTCAGATATAATGTCGATGTGCGCTGCGCGCTCGAAGAGATGATGTTCTCTATGCGGGAGGCCCTCCAATAATGGCCGACGTTGTCGGTATCGTCTTTCAAAGTGGCGGCAAGGTCTATTACTTCGACCCGGCCTCCTTGGATCTCGCCCACGGCGAGCAGGTCGTCGTGCAGACCATGCACGGCACCGAGATCGGTGAGGTGGTCCACGGGCCCCGCGAGGTTCCCGAGGATGAGATCCCGGCGCCCCTGAAGCGTGTCGTGCGTAAGGCCAGCAGCAACGATCTGGAGATGGTGAAGAACAACAAGGCCCTACGCGCAGAGGCCATCGCGGTTTGCCGCGACCTCATCAAGAAGCACGGACTCGCCATGAAGCTCGTCGATGCCGAGATAGTGTTCGGCGGCGGCAAGATCGTCTTCAGTTTCTCTGCCGAGGAGAGGATCGATTTTCGGGCCCTTGTCTCCGATCTCGCCAAGGCGCTCAAGATGCGTATCGAGCTGCGGCAGATCGGGGCTCGGGAGGAGACCAGACTCATCGGTGGTCTCGGTCCGTGCGGGCGTGACCTCTGTTGCTCGCTCTTCCAGGGTGATCAAGACCCTGTCTCCATACGCATGGCGAAGGAGCAGAATCTTCCCCTCAACCCCATGAAGATTTCCGGGCTGTGCGGACGGTTGATGTGCTGCCTCAAGTACGAGCAGGAGCAGTACGTGTGTTTCCGCAAGGAAGTGCCGAATCGGGGCACCAAGGTGCAGACCGAGATGGGGGAGGGCGTGGTCGTCGGGTTCCAGCTGACCAAGGAGTCGCTGACGCTGCGCATGCCGGATGGGTCGCTCGCGGAGGTGCCGTTGAGCCGTTGTGGCTGTGGCGGCGGTCCCTGCGGGGGCGCGGCCGAAGATGGGGCTTCCAAGTCCGACGAAGCGGACGTCGCTGCAACGACCGGCGCTGGCCACGAGCCCGCTGCGTCGGGAACCCCCGGTGCGGTCCATGGTGGCCTCGGCCGGTCGGCGGACACTCGCCCTCGCGACGATGAAGAAACGAGGGGCTCGCGACGCCCCGATCCCTCCGAGACCAGCTCGACCGTTGCGACGTTTCCGCCTGCGGCTGAAGCCGCAGGCTCAGAGGCCAGTAGCGGAAGAATTCCCACCGGCGACGCGGCCGATCCGACCGCCGGGGCGGTCGCTAACCGCGCCGCGGGTGACGCGCCAGGGGTAGGCGGCTCTGGCAGCACCGGTTCAGCGGAGAAGACCGAGGGGAAGCGGAGTTCGAATAGATCCCGTCGTCGCCGTCGCTCTAGGAGATCATCGGGCGATGGCCGGGCGGGCCAACAGGACTCGTAGAGCCACGCTGATCATGATTTCCTACCGGACGCGTCGAGCGTGAGTCGAACGGCACGGCCCACCGCTGCCCGCGTCCGCATCATCGTCTCCGCCGCCGCCATGCTGGCGGCCGCGGCTCTCTCTCTTCCATCGGTGGCGTCGGCCACGTCGGCCTTTGCCAGGCAGACCGAGAAGGAATGCACGTACTGTCACGTGACCCCCGGCGGTCCGCTGACGGCTGAGGGTCAGGCTTTCCAGGATGCCGGAGACCAGTTGCCGCCCGTCACGACCACCACGGGCGCGACGACCACCTCCGGCGGCGCTCCGACCACCACGGGCGGCACCG
>JBBRDB010000196.1:0-4840 GCA_038204345.1 Thermoleophilia bacterium
GAGCAGATGTGGGAGGGGACGCTCGCGCCGCTCGTTTCCGAGAGGTTGGGGTTGCGCGACCCGGATGGGGAGCCGGCGGTGCGCAAACTGAGGCTTCACGGTATCGGGGAATCCACCTTGGCCGACGTGTTGAAGGAGATCCCCTGGAGAGGCGAGGGCGTGGAGATCGGAACACGGGCCTCGCTGGACGGCATAACCTTGGTGCTCCGTGCGCAACCCGACCCGGATTCGCGAGAACGTCTGGCGCAGGTGGAAGAGCGAGTGCGGGACATGCTCGGGGTGAAGATATTCGGTTCGGACGATGAGACTCTGGCGGGTATCCTCGGCACTCTCCTGCGCGACCGGGGCCTGACCATCGCCACCGCCGAGTCCTGCACGGGCGGATTGGTGGCGAAACGCCTCACCGACCGCGCGGGCAGCAGCGATTTCTTCGTGGGAGGCGTCGTGACCTACAGCGACGCGCTGAAGACCCGCTTGTTGGGAGTCGAGCCCGGCCTTCTGAGGATGCACGGGGCCGTGAGCGAAGAGGTAGCCCTGGCCATGGCCCAGGGAGCACGCGAGCGGCTCGGGTCGGACTGCTCCATCGCGACCACGGGCATCGCGGGGCCGACGGGCGGCACGCCGGAGAAGCCTGTAGGGCTGGTGTACGTGGCCACCGCCATCGGCGACGACGTCCAGGCACGGCAGTTCAACATGTTCCGCTCGCGCGAGGAGATACGTGAGAGGACCGCCTTCGCCGCCCTCGACGTTCTGCGGAGGCGGCTGCTCGAAGCTCTCGACCGCTAGGGCATCCGCAATTTGCAGATGATCTCGAGCACTTCCAGGTCGAAGAAGGTCTGCGCGTGGGTCGGCTTGAGAACGAGCGCGGTATCGAGACCGCGACCGCTGCCCCCACACGCGATGATCTCCTCGTGGGCCGGGATCATTCCGGCGTCTGCGGCCATGAGCGACACCTCTATGGCAACCTTGACGCCGTCGCCGAAGCGCTTCAAGGTCTGGGCGATGAGTTCTTCGACCTGCCACGTGTCGAACTTCTTGCGTACGGAGCGTCCGACACCTCCGAACGCGTGCGTGGCCGTGAGGACCTTGGCCCCCGCCTCCTCGATCTGGGCCCTGGTCTCGGCCGGCATCCGCTGGCTGCCCGGACTCCCAAAGCCCGTGGAGTGAGTCACCACCACGAGTTTGAGGCCCTGAAGGGACTCCACCGCCCGCAGGCCGGTGGCACCGCCCGTGGACGGCACGACGACGGTGCTGATGCCCAGAGTCGTAGCCCGCTCGGCCACGAGGTCGAACACTTTGGCCGTGCTCATGGACCCGCGGCCCTCGAAATAGGTGATCGTGCGCTCCAAATGAACTCCCCCTTGCTTCTTACATTGTAAGTCGTCTTCGACGATTTCCTCTTCTTAGAACACGTAGACGGCCACGACGAGAAAATGGCACACGGCCCCTCCTAAGACGAAGAGATGCCAGATTGCGTGCGAGTAGCGCACCTGTTTGAGCACGTAGAAGATGGTGCCGAACGTGTAGGCGAGGCCGCCGGCGGCGAGGAGCCACACGCCGGGCTCCGCCAAGTGCGACGCCAGGGGACGGATGGCCACCACGACCAGCCAACCCATCACCAGGTACACGACCACCGATACCCACTTGGGACGGTACACCCAGAACGCCTCAGCCACGATGCCGGCCACCGCCATCGCCCACACCACCGCCAGCATCCACCAATAGCCGCTGTCGCGCAGCGTCACGAGGATGAAAGGTGTGTAGGTGCCCGCGATCAGCAGATAGATGCCGGCGTGGTCCAGGATCTTGAAAACGTGCTTGACCCGAGGCTGCGGAAAGCTGTGATAGAGCGTCGAGGCGGCGAACTCGAGGAACAGAGTCACTCCGAAGACAATGCCGCCGGCCAGTTTCCAGTCGTCGGCGGCCCGGACCGCGAACGTGATGAGCAGCGCCAGCGCGGCGGCGCTCAGGGCCGTGCCTATCCCATGAATGACGCTGTTCGCGATCTCTTCGCCGAGCGAATACGCCCGCCTCGCGTACAGTCTTGCAGCCATCGAACCCACATAACCCCCCGGAACATCCGAATAGTGGATACCGCCGTTAAGTATAATGTGCCGGGGCCTACTCTGCATGGACCCGGTGGCGGGGCGACTCCGGCGCCAACGATCGCGTCTACCTAGGAGGTCAGGGAGTATGGATTCACGCATCGGGGCTCTGCTGGCAGTGGCGATCCCTCTGGCTCTCATCCAACTCGGCCTTATGATATGGGCCATCGTGGACCTTGTGAAGCGTGAGCGGGTGCGCGGGGGCAGCAAGCTGCTGTGGGCTCTGGTCATCGTGTTCGTCAGCACCATAGGATCCATCGTCTACCTGGTGTGGGGGCGTCAAGAGTGAGCGCCGCCGTCGAGGATATCCCCACCGCGGAAATGGGCGGACCTCGTCTTGGGTCGCCGGCTATCGTACTCGAGAACATCACTCGTGACTTCGACGGCACGCGGGCCGTCGATGCGCTGAACCTCAGTATCCCGCGGGGTGAGGTCTTCGGGTTCCTCGGACCTAACGGCGCAGGCAAGACCACCACGCTCAAGATGCTTGCCGGCCTCATCTCACCCACTTCAGGGCGCGCCATCGTGGCCGGGGAGCAGGTGCTTCCGGGCGCGGTGAGTCTCTCGATAGGCCGTAAGGTCGGGTTCCTGGCGGAGGAGCCGCGTTTCTACCCCTGGATGCGGGCGCGTGAGTTCCTCGTGTTCATCGGGCGCATCTTTGGTCTGGAGACGCGGGCGGCGGCCGAGCGGGCCGACATCTTGCTGCAGGCCATGGGACTCGCCGAGCGTGGCGAGGACAAGATCCGAGGCTACTCCCGAGGGATGCGCCAGCGGCTCGGCATCGCCCACGCCCTGATGGGAGACCCCGAAGTCCTCCTTCTCGACGAACCCGCCTCGGCCCTCGACCCCATCGGTCGCAAGGAGATCCTGGAGCTCATAAGTTCCCTCCGCGGCAAGACCACCATCGTCATGTCGTCGCACGTGCTCGAGGACGTGCAGCGCGTGTGTACGTGGGTCGGGGTGATCCGCCAAGGCCGGCTCCTCGTGGAGAGTCCGCTCAGGGATCTCCTGAAGAAGTACGCGCGACCTGCGTACAGACTGGAACTCTCGAGCGCCGAGGAGCGCCGAGCGGTGGCGCAGGCTCTGGCGCCCGAGCCGTGGTTGGTGGAGTGTGTCGAGGAGGGGGCGGCTCTCCGGTTGCTGGTGGACGACCACATAGCCGCCCAGGTCAGGGTGCCGGCCATCCTGGCGGGCCTTGCCGCCCACCTGACCTCCTTCGAGATGGAGACCCCCTCTCTGGAGGACGTCTTCATCAGACTCGTGACCGAAGGTGACCATGCCGACGATGCCGCGGTCGGGCCGGCGCGGCCCGGCGTCGTCCGCTCCGAGGATGCAGGGCTGGAGACGACGCAGCCCGGTGGGGCCCGTACCGATGGCGCAGCCGTGGAGACGGCGAGGCTTGGCGTCGCCCCCAGCCACGACGCCGGGGACGAACGGGGAGGCGCGCGATGAGCCTGGTGCGCGTGCTGGCTGCCAAGGAGATGCGCGAGCTTCTGAAGACCTTGCGCGTGATCATACTGCCGGCGGTCTTCGTGTTCTTCGGCATCGCCGGACCGGGGCTCATCCGGCTCCTTCCGGTACTGCTGGAGAACTCCGGGACGGCAGGGCTGGACATGTCGCTACCCGACTTAGGGCCCGCCGACGGCTTCGGCCAATTCCTGGAACTCGCCAGGCAGATGGGTCTGCTTGCGGTGCTCATCGTCTACATGGGTATCGTGGCCGGCGAGAGACGTGATGGCATGCTCGCCACCTTGTTCGTCAAACCGGTGCCGCGCTCCGTTTACCTGACGACGAGGTGGTTCGTCAACGGCGCGTACGTCGTGGCGTCGTTCCTGCTGGGCGCCTGCGTGGCCGTCCTGTACACGGTGCTGCTCCTCGGTCGGATCGACCTCAGTGCCGCGGCCGGTGCCACCATCCTGTACGCCACCTATGTTCTCCTCGCCTTCTCCTGGACCACCTTCTTCTCGGCCTGGATGAAGAGCCCGCCGGCCGCCGCCGGCCTAAGCGTGCTGCCGCTCTTCGTACTTCCGGCACTCGGCGCTCTCTACGAGCCGCTCGGACAGTACGGTCCGTACGGAGCGGTCGCGGCAGGCACCGCTTCTTTGGGAATGTTGGGGGCGGCGGCGGTCCCGGTGCCGTCGTCGGCCGTGATCAGCGCAGCGCTCAATCTCGTGTGGAGCGTTATCCTGGTGGCCGGCGCTCATGCCGCGCTGAGGCGCGCCGAACTCTGAAGAGCGCCGGCACTGTGTGGGCACGGGCGGGCACCTGGAGGCCGCGCAGGCTCGGGCGCGCGCCTGGAGGCCGCGCAGGCACGGGCGGGCACCGGTCGGTCGGGCCTCGCCCGGACGCTCACTCCCCCACTTTGGGCAGACTCTCGGCCAGGCGCGCACCCTCCTCGGTGGAAGCCTCGTAGATGCGCTCCCAGGAATCATCAGGCGCGTGGGCCCGGACGGTCACCGTCTGGCGCTCACGCGCCTGTCCGTAGCGGGCGACCAGCGCGGCCGCTTCGGACAGAGTCTGCTCGCCCGCTGTGGCAGAGAGGACCCCGGCCACCGGCCCACCGACGTCCACACCTTCGAGCACCGCGGCGAGCGCATGGCGTAGGTTGTGCAGTCGACGATTCTCCAGGTCGTCACGAGGAACGATCAACCACTCACCGACGCTGGAACGAAAGTGACGCCCCGCCTTGAGTAGCGTCACCTGGGGCATCGACGGGTCTGGGAACTCCTGGAGCA
>JBBRDB010000197.1:0-4815 GCA_038204345.1 Thermoleophilia bacterium
TTGCCTCCGGGGGGGGGCGGGGGGGGCGGTGCCCCCCCCCCCCCCTGCCCCCCCCCCCGCCCCCCGCCGCGCCTCCCCCCCGCGCGGGCCCCCGCCGGCGCCCCCCCCCCCCCCCGCGGCGGGGTCGAAGCCCGCGCCCGCCGTGAGACCGGCCCCCAGTTGCGTGATCTCTCCTCGGCGCACCAATGTGTGAACACGGCGGTCAACGTCCACCCGCGCGACCAACAGCCTCACGGAGTTGGTGCCCACGTCGATCGCCGCCCGTCGCACGGCGCCGGAGGCCGCCAGGCGGGCGCACCGGGCATCATCACACCACAAGGGTCCCATGTCGGAAAGGAGGCGCTGCCACGCAGCCGGCGGATCGCCGACGCGACTGTCGACGTCGGGTCCGACGGGAGTGTCAGGATCGGGGGGGCGGCCAGAGCGGGAGCCCGAGGCGGAGCTGGAAGCGCCCGCCAAGATCGGAGGTTCCACAAAGCCGAAGTGGGTTAGGCCGCCCGAAGCACCGGCCGCGAGGAGGGCGGCCGCGTAAGCATGCAGGCACGAGGCCCGCGATGGGTCGGCCGAACCACCGATTCCCTGGTTCAAGACCTCCCCACCGTCGACACCGATGCTCTCGGCCAACTCCCTGCGGCGGCGGCGGTAGCTGTCGTTAAGCACGTCTACCGCCACCGCCAAAGCGGCGTCGGCAGCCAGGGCTTGACGAAAGGCCTCGACTCCACCGGAGGTCTCGGCCCGGGCGACCGACTCCACAGCCGACGGGCAGGTGAGGTAATAGAGCGTCGGGAACGGCGTACCGTCGTCGAGGTAGGGAGCCGTCTCGATCACTGCCGGGAAGTCGAACGGGCAGGTCCTCACCACCTGCCAGCGTCCGCGCGGCGGTCTCCCCAACTGAGCCGTCACAAGAAGCGTGGCGTTAGGACCCCCTGCTCGCCCGCCGCGCTCACCGGAAGTCTCCATCAGTCAGTCGCCCGTTCGACGTGGCGTCAGAACAGGCGCCGCAGTGAGCTGAGCATCTTCTCCAGCGGCCCCGGGTCAGACGCTGCCGGGGCTTGGGCCGCATCGGTGCCGATGGTCTCCCCGCCGGTCACGATGAACACGTCTTCACCCGGGCGTGCCAGGTTCAGTTCCGAGCGGGCCAGGGTCTCGAGATAGGTGTCGTGCTTCAGTCGGTCGATCTGTTCCTGGATTGCCGCGTTCTCCTGCTCCAGCAAGGCCACCTGAGTCTCTATGGCGCTCTGCTCGCTCTTGACCGCGCGATATGCCGTGTACGGCTTGATGCTGCCAACGAGTCCTGCGACTACGATGAGCAACACCAGACCAAACAATACCGGCAGGCGTCGGGGGCGTCGGGGGGTGTTCGCGTCGCCGCTTTTCGTGTCTGTCCGTGCCGTCATCAGAGCTTTCTTCGCACTCGCCGCGGACATTCCTGCCTGGAAGCGCCGCGGCGCGAGGGGCGTACGGGAGTGCTCGATCATTCAGACACGCTCGATCTTGATGATGTCGGTGGATCCGGGGACGTTGACCAACGAACCGCAGGTGACGACGGCCAGGTCGCCTCGCCGAAGAAGGCCGGCCCCAAGAGACGCATCCACGGCCGCCCGTATGGTGTTCTCTGTATCTGCGGCTTCGTCGACCTTCAGGGGAACCACACCCCATTCCAGGCACAATTGGGCCAGCACTTCCGAGGATGGAGTGGTAGCGATGATGGGCACCCGAGGCCGCCAGCGCGACACGAACCGGGCGGTCGCCCCCGAGCGCGTGGGCGTGAGGATCGCGGTGGCGCCGAGGTCTTCGGCCAGCGAGCACGCCGCTCGGCTGATGGCCTCGGTGGCGGCCGGAACCGTCCGGGGGCCGCAGCCGTCCGCTGCCCTGGGCTCCCACAGAGCGGCGCCTGGGTCACCGAACAGGTCCGCTTCCACCCTCTCGATGATGCGCGCCATCGTGGCCACCGTCTGCACCGGGTAAGCCCCCACCGCGGTCTCGCCCGACAGCATGACCGCCGTCGTCCCGTCGTATACCGCGTTCGCAACGTCGGAAGCCTCGGCCCGCGTGGGAGTGGGAGCCGCGGTCATGGACTCCAACATCTGGGTCGCGGTGATGACCGCCCGCGAGCGCGCCGTGGCCTTACGGATGATGGTCTTCTGCCAGCGGGGTACCGCTTCGGGGGGTATCTCTACTCCAAGGTCTCCCCGAGCCACCATGATCGCGTCGGCCTCACTGATGATGGCGTCTATCTGACCAAGGGCTTCGTGCTTCTCTATCTTGGCCACCACTCGAGCCGTGCTTCCCAGAGAGCGCAGGTGGCCGCGCAGAAGGGTGATGTCCTCGGGAGTGCGCACGAACGAAAGGGCCACCAGATCGACTCCGAGTTGGGCGCCGAAAGCCAAGTCGACGAGGTCCTTAGAAGTGAGGGTGGGGACATCCAGGGTCGTGCTGGGAGCGTTCACCCCCTTGTGATCGCGCACCGGCCCGCCCACCTCGACCCTGCATGTGACCGTGTCGCCCGACACCGCTTCCACGGTAAGACGAACGCGCCCGTCGTCGATCAGGAGGACTGCTCCCGGGCTCAGCTGCCCTGCAAGAGACGGGAGCGACACGCCCAGCCGGGCCGACGTCCCAGGGGTGCCGTCATCCGATACCAGTTCCACACATTCTCCGGTCACGAGCTGTACTTCTCCCCCCTCGACCGTACCGACCCGTATCTTGGGGCCCTGCAGGTCCTGCAGGACGGCCACCGGACGGCCCGCGCCGGCAGCCACCCGGCGCACCAGAGCGATGCGTCGCGCGTGGTCGTCATGCGTGCCGTGGGAGAAGTTGACTCGCGCCACGTCCATGCCCGCGGCCACCATGCCCTCGATCACGGCGTGGTCGTCGGAGGCCGGCCCCAGCGTCGCTACGATGCGGGTGCGACGGAAGGGCTGCGTCACAGTCAGGACCGCCGCAGGTTGGTGAACGCCTCCATGCCGGGGTACACGGCCACGTCACCTAGCTCTTCCTCGATGCGCAGAAGCTGGTTGTATTTGGCGGTGCGTTCACCGCGCGATGGGGCTCCGGCCTTGATCTGACCCGCGTTGGTGGCCACGGCCAGGTCGGCGATGGTGGAGTCCTCCGTCTCGCCGCTTCGGTGGCTCACGACGGTGGTGTAGCCGGCACGATGAGCCATGCTCATTGTATCGAGCGTCTCGGAGAGCGTGCCGATCTGGTTGACCTTGATCAGGATGCTGTTTGCGACACCGACCTCGATGCCACGGCTCAAGCGCTCCACGTTGGTAACGAAGAGGTCGTCACCCACGAGTTGCACACGCTCACCCACCGCGGCGGTAAGCGCCGCCCAGCCCTCCCAATCCTCCTCGGCCATGCCGTCCTCGAGACTGATGATGGGGTAGCGGCCGCAGAGGTCGGCGTAGTAGCCGGCCATCTCGGAGGGGCTGAGGGTCCGCCCCTCGCTCGTAAGCTCGTAGAGGCCCGACTCTTCGTTGAAGAACTCCGACGCAGCCGGATCGAGCGCGATGAAGATGTCCTCGCCGGGAGTGTACCCTGCCTTCTCTATCGCCTCGAGAATGACCTTGATGGCCTCTTCGTTGCTGGTGAGATTCGGCGCGAAACCCCCCTCGTCGCCCACGGACGTGTTGAGCCCGCGATCCGACAGCACCTTCTTCAGGGAGTGGAACACCTCGGCTCCCATGCGCAGAGCGTCCGCAAAGGTGTCGGCGCCTACCGGCATGCACATGAACTCCTGCAGGTCGACGTTGTTATCGGCGTGCCGGCCGCCGTTCACTATGTTCATCATGGGGATGGGAAGCTGGTGGGCGTTGACGCCGCCCAGATACGTGTAGAGCGGCATGCCTAGGGCAGTCGCGGCGGCGCGGGCGACGGCCAGCGAAGTGCCGAGGATCGCGTTCGCCCCCAGGTTGGCCTTGTTCTCCGTGCCGTCGAGATCGATGAGCATCTGGTCGATCTCGCGTTGCCCCAGCGCGTCCAGACCGACCAGTGCGTCGGCGATGACCTCGTTCACGTTGGACACGGCCCGGAGGACGCTCTTACCGCCGTAGGCGCTGTCGCCGTCGCGCAGTTCCACAGCTTCGAACCGGCCGGTCGAGGCACCCGAAGGCACCGACGCGCGTCCCCGGGCTCCCGCCGCCAACTCCACCTCTACCTCCACCGTGGGGTTGCCCCTTGAATCGAGTATCTGCCGGCCGTAGATATCCAGGATCACCGTCATCTGCCCACGCTCCCTTGTGTTCCGTCTCCGCGCGCTCCGCGCCCGCTCTGGATATGCTTCTTTGCCCTCTGATAGTAAGACTCTTGCTCCTCCAGGTCCATGTCTTCGAAGCGCGACCCCTGACCTGCGGCCAGCCCCGCGGCTACCTCCACCCGGGCCCGAAAGCGGTGGGACGCCCCGCGCAAAGCCAACTCCGGATCCACCTGGAGCTTCCGAGCGAGGTTCACAGCGGCGAAGAGCAGGTCGCCCACCTCGGCCTCGACCCGCTCGCGAGGGGTGTCAACGACCGGTGCCCCGGCGGCGAGGGCGGCGGACAGCGGTCCTGCACCGCGCTCGGCCGGCAGCTCCGACGACTGCGCGCGAACGCCCGCTTCCGCCGCGACCGAAGTCCGGACGGCCTCCTCCAACTCGTCCAACTCCTCACGGATCTTGTCGAACACGTCTACGGCATCGCGCCAGTCGAAGCCCACAGTGGCCGCTCTCTGCTGCAACTTCTGAGCGTACAGGGCGGCCGACAGGGCCTGCGGCACTTCGTGGAATATGCCTTCTCGGCCCTCGGTGTGCCGCTTGATGTCGTCCCACGTGCGGCG
>JBBRDB010000198.1:0-4700 GCA_038204345.1 Thermoleophilia bacterium
ATCGGGCTCGGTGTGGAACCGGGCAGCAGATTCGCCTGCGGGCTCTGCGGGGCAGAGCTCGAGGTCGAGGAGTCATCGGGCGTTCCGCTCTTGGTGGAGAAGCCTGAGTAGGGAGAGAAGTGCCCCGCCGGCGGACTTGCAACGAGGCCGCGGTGTCAGTCAAGGTGCCGCCGTTCGCGACGGGCAGGCGATGCCCGCTAGTAGGTGACCACCGGCCGACCCAGGTCTGACTTCAGTGAGCCGAGGGCCTCGGCCGTGGCTTCGGGCACCGAGACCGCGGCGGGATCACCGTCTGATATGTAGCGCAGTGCCGGGTCGTCCTTGAACGCCTTGATGGCGGAGGCCAGCGCGTCCCCGGTGACGATCACCCGGGGGATGTGCAGGGGCTTGAACTTCGTGGAGAAGGGTGAGGGCGCCGCCCCTCCGGTGACTTCGACCGCCGCGATGTACACGTAGCTCGTGTCTTCCCAGGTGCCGCTGCGCAGGAGGGCGTCGTCCGCGGGATACTCCCCAAACGGGATGGAGATGGTCTGCACCTTGTAGCCGGCCGGAGCCATCTGCTCGATCGTCTTCTTGGAGACCGCCAACTGCTTGGTGCTCTCTTCGGTGGAGGCCTTCTTGAGGTTCAGATGGGTCACGGTGTGACTGCCGACCTCATACCCCCACTCGATGAGACTGTTGACCTTCTTGGTCTGGTAGTCGGGCTGTCCAAAGAGGACGTGGTCGTCGGGCTGCACATCGAGCAGCGCGAAGAAGGTGGCCCGAGAAGCCCACCCACCCGCGCGCACCGCCGCCTCCATGATGCCTACGGCGCTGTCGGGGTCGACGGTCTGATCGTCGAGGATGCGGTACTGGCCGGGGCTGGAGTCGTCGAAAGTGATGACCACCGGGGTCTTGCCGCCGGGCACCTCGATGTTCCCCGTTGCCAGGTCGCGCAGGTCGATCGGATAGAAGCCCTCTGCCTTGAGTAGGTCGATATCCGCTCGGAACTGTTCGGGAGTGCGGGTCCATTCGGAGGCCGGCGTGCCTATCTTGTGATACTCGAGCACCAAGATGCGCCCGAGTTCGTTCGCGCCCATCTCTGCGGCTTTCTGAGCAGTCATGGGTTGAGCGGGTTCCGTCGGGGTGACGGTGGTGTCCTCGGCCGCCGACGTGTCGGCGGGCGCTGTCTGGGCGCGGTCCCCACCGAAGAAGACCCCGCCCGCGAGGCCCAACAGGGCGCCGACGACGAAGAGCGTGAAGAGAAACCGGGGTATCCGCTGTGTAGCCATCATCATGCAAGGTAGCAGATACGGTGGCATCCGACCACGGTAGGGGCGAGATGGTGCCCGCCGGGGGCAGTCGGTTCTGGTAAAATACGGCGCGTATGAGTGACTACATCGTATGAGTGACTACATCAGCCCTCCCCGCACGCGCGTGCGTCGTTCCGCCGGCCCTGCCCCCTTGGTTGTGGCCGTGTTCGGATTGGCAGCCTTCCTTGTGGGTTTCGTCTTGTTCTGGGGCGTGGGCGCCCGCGTCGCCGGTGGCGGGTTCGACATCGGCCTGCCGAGCCTCGGCAACGGAGGGCCCAAGACCGAGGAAGTCGCGAAGAGTCTCGCGGCGCCCGTGTCCTACCCGGTTGCCGCTAGATTCGATCCGCTGCTCTACAGGGACACGCACTACGTGCCGGTCAAGGGCATCTATATCTCCAGCTGGATCGCCGGGTCTCCCGAGCTGTTCGCGAAGCAGGTGGCACTGGTGGATCGCACGGAACTCAATGCGATGGTCATCGATGTCAAAGATGCCACCGGCTACGTCTCCTACGATTCGAACGTCGCGCTGGCCGACGAACTCAAACTCGAGGAGCACCGGATCAAGGATGTCGACGCCCTCATGGCTACCTTGCGCGAGCACGACATCTATCCGATAGCCCGGATCGTCTGCTTCAACGACAAGCTGCTGTCAGCTGCTCGCCCCGAATGGAGCGTGCAGAGTAAGAACGGGGGCCTGTGGCGGGACAAGAAGGGAGTCTCCTACACCAACCCGTACGACCGCCGCGTGTGGGAGTACTTGGTGCAGCTGGCCGAGGACGCAGTCTCGAGGGGATTCCGCGAGATCCAGTTCGACTACGTGCGCTTCCCGAGTGACGGCAAGATCTCGGACGCCGTCTATCCGGGGCGGAACGGAACGCCCGAGGATGCGATCGCGGAGTTCCTCGCCTTCGCCAGGCAACGTCTGGAGGCACGAGGCGCATGGTTGTCGGCCGACGTCTTCGGCCTGACCGTCCACGTGAAAGACGACATGAACATCGGTCAGAAGATCGAGAAGGTTGCGCGCAATGTGGACATCGTGTCGCCCATGATCTACCCATCACACTACGAGGCCGGCTCGTACAACATCGAGAACCCGAACGCCTCTCCGTACGAGACCATCACCAACGCAATGGCCGACTCCGGCCGTCGGCTGAGCGGTAGCGGCGCCATAGTGAGGCCGTGGCTCCAAGACTTCTCGCTGGGCGGCGTCACCTACGGGGTCGAAGAGGTGAAAGCGCAGATCAAGGCGGTGGAAGACCAGGGCTACACCGAGTGGATCCTCTGGGACCCTTCGGTGAAGTACGTGGAAGAAGCCCTGCGACACGAGTAGGGGCGCTTCACGTCCCCTCTAGCTTCGCGGCCGCCGTGGGCCCGCCGCGAGCGGTCAGTACCCGTTGAGATCCAAGACCAGAGCCTTTTCGTCACAATCGGGAAAGTGCACGCAGTGGACGCACTCCTGCCAGATCTTGTGGGGCAATTCCGACTTCTCCACGGGACGGAATCCGAAGCTCATGAAGAAGCTCTCGACGAACGTCAGGACGAAGACCCGCCGTATGCCGAGTTCTCGGGCCTCCGCCAGCATCCGCTCAACCAGCGCGCGCCCGATGCCGCGGCCCTGTGTGTCTGCGGCCACCGCCAGCGAGCGGATCTCGGCGAGATCCTCCCACACGATGGAGAGGGCCACGCACCCCAGTATGCGATCGTCTTCGACCATCACTTGGTGGTCGCGCAGTTGGCCATAGATCGAGTGGAGCGAACGAGGCAGCATGACGCCTTGGGCGGCGTACTCGTTCACCAATCTCTGGATCTCAGGGACGTCCGTCACACGGGCGGCTCTGACGTGCATAGTAGTCTCCGTTGTATGTCTCCTGTCGGAGGAGGCCTGTCGGAGTAGGGCCGGATCGCGGCACCCGACCGGACACATGGTATCTCACGGCCGACTCGCGCATGGTCACCGTGTCCGAACCATGACGGGTTTGCGACGGCGACGTCGGTGCCGTAGAATTCTGCCCGCAGGCCGGGACACACCCGGCGCGTGAAGACGGGGGTGGTAGTCGTGGCCGTAGGTCAGTTGTCTCTCTTTCTGGAGAACAAGAGGGGACGCATCGCCGAGGTGCTGAGCATCTTGGCCTCTGAGGGCATCCCGGTGTTCGGCTTCTCCCTCGCCGACGTGAGCGACTATGGGATAGTCCGCCTCCTGACGGCGAGCGGGGCGCAGGCGAGGGCGGCCCTGGAGAGCCGAGGCTTTCTCGTGGTGGAGAACCCGGTGGTGTCCGCCCGCATCGAGGGAGGGACCTCCGCCCTTGCTGATGTGGTGGGGATCCTCTCCAACGCGGGAGTGGACATCGAGTACATGTACCTCACCACACGCGGGTCGGTGGCCCTGCGGGTAGATGATCCTGTCGGCGTCGAAGCCCTTCTTACCGAACGAGGGTTCGAGTGCCTGAGTGACACCTCACTGTAGTCGTGGCCAGGAGAGCGATTGTAGGTCTCCGACGGAATCGCTATTATGGGGAGGTTGCGCGCGGAACAGGCGCGCACCCGGCCGGGGGTCCGGTCGGCTGCACAGGTGGTACTAGGCGAAGGCAAAGGGGGATGTACATGCGTAGACGGAACGTGATCATCGTAGTAGGGGTGCTTGCAGCACTAGGATTGGTGTGGATGGTGGGTTGTGGAGGCGGAGATTCCACTACCACCACCACCGCCGCCGCGCCGGCGACGACCGACACCACGGGCACGGAGACCACCGACACGACCGCGCCGGTGGCACCGTCGGGTGATCCGATCGTCATCGGTGCGGTGGTATCGGCTACGGGCCCCGCCGCCCCACTGGGCGAACCCGAGCGCGCGGTGCTCGAGATGATGGAGACGCAGATCAACGACGCGGGCGGAGTGCTTGGCCGTCCCGTCGATATCATCGTCGAGGACGACAAGTCAAACCCGACGGAAGCAGTGACCGTCACCCAGAAGTTGCTCCAGCAGGACAAGGTCATCGCGATCATCGGCGGCACGATATCCGCGTCGACGCTCGCCATGAAACCGATCACGGCTGAGGCGGGTATCCCACAGATGGCGATGGCGGCCTCGAACGCCATCACCGACGAACCGCCGATCGACTGGATCTGGCGTACACCTCCGAAGGACGCTCTCGCTGCGGCGCGGGCTCTCAAGTACGTGGCCGAGTCTCTGGGCGTGACGAAGATCGCCATCCTGCACGACGAGAACGCTTTCGGTTCGTCGGGCGCGGCGGAGATCGAGAAGTCCGCACCGGACATGGGCCTGGAGATCGTTGCCAAGGAGTCCTACAAGACCGAAGACACTGACATGACGGCTCAGCTGACGAAGATCAAGGGTTCGAATCCTGAAGCTTTGATCGTGTGGGGCACCAACCCCGGCCCGGCCGTCGCC
>JBBRDB010000199.1:0-4660 GCA_038204345.1 Thermoleophilia bacterium
GCCAAGTTTTCATCAACGGAATGACCACGTCGTTCCCGGAGCTGCCCTTCGGCGGGACCAAGAACTCGGGCTATGGCCGCGAACTATCGGCCCAGGGCATTCGCGCGTTCTGCAACACGAAGACGGTCTGGGTGTGCGACACCCGCGACGACGACGGTAGGGGCACCGGCCGCTGCGAGTGATCGCTGAGATACTCGAGACAGGCAGGCGGCTCACCACGATCTACGTCACGCACGCGCATCCCGATCACTACTTCGGGGTCGGCACTATCGCCGGGGCGTTTCCCCAGGCACGGGTGGTCGCGACGCCCGAGGACGCCGACATGATAAACCGCATCACCCCGCCCCACGCCATCGCCATAAGCCCCTCCATGCGCTGCAACCTGCGCTGCGCGGGCCGCTAGGCAGGCAACTACAGTCGGGCGGACAACCTTGACAGAGGTCGCAGCGGGAATGTAGCATTGCGAATCAATTAATTCGGCGCGCTGAAATCAATTCTTGGGATGGTAGTTGGACGCAGAGCACAAACGGGCTTCAGATCGCTCGGTGGCGGAATATCTCAAGCACATCTTCAAGCTCGAAGAGCGGGAGGGTCACCGCGAGGATCCGGTCCGCACCAGCGAACTTGCTCAGGCCATGAATCTCACCGCCCCCGCCGTGACGGAGATGGCCAAGAAGTTGGCCGACCGCGGTATCGTGCACTACACGCCCTATCACGGACTCCGTCTTACCCACGCCGGCAGACGGGAGGCGACCAAGGCTCTGCGTCGCCACCGCATCGTCGAGCGGTTCCTCACCGACATGCTCGGTTTCCCATGGTCGGACGCCCATGAGTTAGCGGTGCAGTTCGAGCACGAGCTGCCCGAGCGGGTGGAGGAGAGGCTGTTCGTGGCTTTGCACAAACCGGCAGCCTGTCCGCACGGCTTCCCCATCCCCGTTGTGCCGGAGGATTCGTTCCCCGATGTCATGACTCTGGGCGAGCTGGAGCCCGGGGAGACGAGCGAGGTCGCCACCGTGCTCGAGGAAGGGCCGGACATCGTGACATTCATCGATTCCCTGGGCCTGCGCCCCGGAGCCCAGGTGACTGTGGTCCAGAAGGTGCCCTTCGACGGCCCGCTGGTCGTCCTAGTGGATGGAGTCGAGCGGACGGTCGGACAGAGACTGTCCCAGATCGTGACCGTTCGTCGGCCCCGCGATGGGACGGTTGAGGATGCGCAACCGGAACGAAGAGAAGCGTCGTCGTAGAGCGAATCGAACGGATAAAAGAAGGAGCACACTGTATGGAAAGTGAACGAACACTGCGTCGGACCACCGCACGGGGTCGGCCGCGAGGGGGAGTCCTGGTGGCCCTGGTCACCATGGTGCTCACGGTCGTCGGCCTCGCAGTCCCGGCTGCGGCTCTCGCGGCCGATGGTGCCGTGGGCGGAGGCGAGGCCAGTCTGGTCCTGCCCGACTTGGGCAGCGTGGACTTCCTGGGAATGAGCGGCCAGGCGCTCCTTACGTTCGGCCTCATCGTCTGTGCCTTAGGGCTCGGCTTCGGCTTGGTGAACTACCTCCAAGTGAAGAATCTGCCCGTCCACTGGTCGATGCGCGAGATCTCGGAGCTCATCTACGAGACCTGCAAGACCTACCTCATCCAGCAAGGCAAGTTCCTCGCACTCCTCTGGGTCTTCATCGCCGTTATCATGGCCTTCTACTTCGGGGTGCTGAGCGGGTTCACGTTGGTGAAGGTCGTTGTGATCCTTGCCTTCAGCGTCATCGGCATATTGGGCAGCTACGGGGTGGCCTGGTTCGGCATCCGCATCAACACGCTCGCCAACTCGCGCACCGCTTTCGCCAGCCTGCGCGGCAAGCCCTTCGCCCTGCACGACATCCCGCTGCGTTCGGGCATGAGCATCGGCATGCTGCTCATCAGCGTCGAGCTCATCATGATGTTGATCATCCTGCTCTTCATACCCCGTGACTATGCGGGCGCGTGCTTCATCGGCTTCGCCATCGGCGAGTCCTTGGGCGCGGCGGCCCTGCGGATCGCCGGCGGTATCTTCACCAAGATCGCCGACATCGGCGCCGACCTGATGAAGATCGTCTTCGATGTCAAGGAAGACGATGCCCGCAACCCCGGCGTCATCGCCGACTGCACGGGTGACAACGCGGGCGACTCCGTCGGTCCTACCGCCGACGGTTTCGAGACCTACGGTGTCACCGGCGTAGCCCTGATCACCTTCATCTTGCTGGCCGTTATGGAACCGACCGTCCAGGTGCAGCTGTTGGTGTGGATCTTCGCCATGCGGGTCATGATGATCGTCGCCAGCGGCGGGTCGTATCTGATCAACCATGCGTATTCCAAGTCCCGCTACCACAGCGTTGACAAGCTTAACTTCGAGGCGCCGCTCACCTCCCTGGTGTGGCTTACCTCGCTGGTGTCGGTGGCCATGACCTTCGTGGTCAGCTACCTGCTCGTCAAGGACCTGGGCGATGGCAGCATGTGGTGGAAGCTCTCGGCGATCATCACCTGCGGCACGCTGGCAGGCGCGATCATCCCCGAACTGGTCAAGGTCTTCACCTCTACCAAGTCCGCGCACGTCAAAGAAGTGGTGAAGTCGGCGCGGGAGGGCGGCGCGTCGCTCGACATCCTGTCAGGCTTCGTGGCCGGTAACTTCAGCGCTTACTGGCTGGGGATGACCATCCTGGGCCTCATGTCGGTGGCCTACCTGGTGAGCACCCAGGGCGTGGCCGACCTCATGCTGGCTCCGGCCGTGTTCGCCTTCGGCCTGGTGGCCTTCGGCTTCTTGGGCATGGGACCCGTCACCATAGCCGTGGACTCCTACGGACCGGTCACCGACAACGCCCAGTCGGTCTACGAATTGTCTCAGATCGAAGACGTCCCCAACGTCGTCGCCGAGGTGAAGCACGACTTCGGCTTCGACGTCAACTTCGATGTGGCCAAGCACAACCTCGAAGAGAACGACGGAGCGGGTAACACCTTCAAAGCCACCGCCAAGCCGGTGCTTATCGGCACGGCCGTGGTCGGCGCCACCACCATGATATTCTCGATCATCGTGCTGCTCACCGACGGTCTGAAGGCCGACATCGAGAAGCTGTCGTTGCTTCATCCGCCGTTCCTGCTGGGTCTGATCTGCGGCGGGGCCATGATCTACTGGTTCACGGGCGCGTCCACACAGGCCGTGACCACCGGCGCCTACCGGGCGGTGGAGTTCATCAAACGCAACATCAACCTGGAAAGTGCCGCAAGAGCCTCCGTCGAGGACAGCAAGAAGGTCGTGGCCATCTGCACGCAATATGCGCAGAAGGGCATGCTGAACATCTTCCTTGCCGTGTTCTTCGGTACGCTGGCCTTTGCCTTCGTGGAGCCGTTCTTCTTCATCGGTTACTTGATCTCCATCGCGCTGTTCGGCCTGTACCAGGCTATCTTCATGGCGAACGCCGGCGGCGCCTGGGACAACGCCAAGAAGATCGTAGAGGTGGACCTCAAGGAGAGGGGCACTGCGTTGCACGCCGCGGCCGTCATCGGCGACACCGTGGGCGACCCCTTCAAGGACACCTCGTCGGTAGCCATGAACCCGGTCATCAAGTTCACCACGCTGTTCGGCCTGCTGGCCGTCGAGCTTGCCGTGAGCATCGCGGACGACCAGGGCGGTCACGTCCTCAACTACATCCTGGCCGCGGTGTTCTTCCTGATATCCGTGACCTTCGTGTGGCGGTCGTTCTACCGCATGCGCATCGAGTCCACGGAAGCGTAGGCTTCCGGTCCGATCTCGTTGGCCCCGTGCCCGTTAAGCGGGCATGGGGCCTCGCTCCTTCTCGCGGGACGTCTTGAGAAACACCGAGGGCCGGCGCGGGGAACAGCGCCGGCCCTCACTACGGGGTTGCGTGAACCTAGGGGGTTAGAGAGCGTCTGTCTGGTGGAGACCGCCACCGAAGCCCATCCCCGAGCCGGTCCCGCCGCCCACGCCGCGACCCATGCCGCGACCCGTGCCGGCGCGCGAGCCGCCATCTGCGCCACGGGGCCCCATAGCCGGGTCAGCGACCCGCTCGGTGACGCGTTCGGTCATGGTCGCAAACATTGCGTCGGCCCGTTCCTGCGTGAGCCGTCCGTCCGCAACCGCCTGCTGGATCTGATCTTGCTTCGCCGAAAGGATGGTCTGGACGAGACCTCCGGTATCCTTATTCTGGTCCTCGGCGATGTCGGCCAGGCTCTGGCCGGCGGCCCGCTCGGCGGCTATCGCCTCGGGCGTCAACCCCAGGAACTCAGCCACGGCGTCGGCCACTGCGCCCGTGCCGCGGCACACGCCGCCGGCCCAGCCGGGCGTCTGTGCAGTCGCTGTCGTGGCCGCGAAAGCCGGCACTGCCACTCCGAGGCTGAGCACGGCCACCATCAGGCCGGTCGCCAGGCCCTTCTTTCCAACACTCATAGGATGCCTCCCGTTCGTCTAGTGGGCTCCCGTCCGACGGTTGCCCTGTAACGTCAGGTTAGGGGCGCTGTGTGCGAGAAGTGTGAGGGGGAAGCCAGGAATCAGCAGGAGTCGTCCGCAGCAGGTGTCGTCCGGCTGTTCGCACTCACCGCTTCCTTACCGTCTCATCACAGTTTGCCAATCTTCGAAATGTACGGTTTTCGCGGTACACAGCGGCGGGCCGTTCAA